>CAINMU010000135.1 GCA_903850885.1 uncultured Opitutia bacterium
GCAGGTCTTCGGCGGCGGTGGCCGACACGAAGAGCGTGGTCTCGCCCTTGCTGATGGTGACCGCGCCGTTAGCGAGGCGGGCGATGGAGCCCGTGTTGATCGTGATACCGAGTTCTTCGATGGTCACGGAGTGTTTTTGTTTCATTTTGTTTTTTGCGGGTTACGCGTTGTGCCAGGCGGAATTGCCCGGCGGGTTTTTGTTTGTTTGGGTGAAAAAACGACGTCCCAGCGAGTGGCTGGGACGTGCGGTGAAGCAATACGCCCGGAGGCGCGGTTCACTTACGGAGGTTAAGCTTGATGAGCAAAGCGTTGTAACGATCCAAATCGCTCGACTTAAGATAATTGAGGAGCTTACGACGACGGTTCGTGAGCATGATGAGACCACGGCGCGAGTGGAAGTCCTTGCGGTGCATCCGGAGGTGATCCGTGAGGTGGTTGATGCGGGCGCTGACGAGAGCGACCTGAACTTCAGGCGAGCCCGTATCCTTGGCGTCCTGCTGGTGTTTCTTGATGATATCCGATTTGTCGATCGACATGACTGTTTTTGGGTTAGTTTGGGTGTTTGAGAGGTCGACTTGGGAAAAATTCCCGAGGGCCAGCCGTTTAGCCGGTTCCTCCGTCTGAAATAAGCTTTCGCTTACCGACCAGCGTGAGAAGGGCTCCGCCCCTCTCCCTAACGAAGATGACTTATGAAGTGACAGGCGCCGAGGGGCTTAGCAAGCAGGAATTACCCCCTAAACCCCCGCGATATGCTCAAAATCAGCCTTAAATCAGCCAGGGTAATCCAAGGTGTAAACATCCTGGGCATTGCGTCGAATGTTTGGGAAATAAAACCCGTTCGGCTCCGGGATGATCTCCGAAAGATCGAAGGACGTGACCGACTTAGGGAGCCCGTTAAAAAAAAGCGTGAATTTAAAAGGCCTCCCCGGCGGCAGGACAGTCCAATGCGGATAAAGGGAAATATTCTCCCATCGAATCATCTCGCTGGTCAGGGTGGAATGGCAATCGAGCAGGAACGTACTCCGCCATACCCTCAGGCTGTGCGTATGGTCAGCCGCACAGTTAATATGGACCACGATGGGGTCCAAGGGTTGGAGGGCCGTTTGGGGCTCAAGCGCGGGCAATACTTGCGATGATGGCGACGCTGACATGGCTTGGACACTCTATCCCGAAAGCGCCGGGTCGCAAGGCAGGCCGCCAGCCCAGCAGATTAGCCCGTTGACTCCTACGCCCTCCGAAACGCAAATAGGCACATGGACCAAGGCAATGACGAAAAACCCCGCCTGACAGGCGCAGAACGTGGCAAACTGCGCAGTTTAGCCCAGACCCTCGACCCTAAGGTTTTCGTGGGCAAAGCCGGAGTCAACGCAGGTATCGCCAATTTACTCGAGGAATCCTTCCGTAATGCCGATCTCGTCAAAGTGCGTTTTACCGCTGAACGCGAGGTCATGGAAGCCCAGGCCAAAGAGTTGGCCGGATTGACCGAAAGCGAAGTAATCGGAAGTGTGGGTCGCACGGCCACTTTCTTCAAACTCGGCCAAGCCCCTGACGACGAGGCGTAAGCCATGGATGCCGCGCTGTTCCAGTCTCGGCATGAAGCCTTAGTCCAGCAGGCCGAAAATGCGTTGAAGCTTCTCACGCCCTCGGCCGATACGCGCCCTGCCCGCCTCCATGCCGCAATGCGTTACTCACTCGAGGCAGGCGGCAAACGTTTGCGCCCAGTTCTATGCTTGGCTGCCGCCCAAGCCTTTAATCCCGGAGCCCAAGCCGAAGCCGCCGCCGTCGCGCTGGAATGCATCCACACTTATTCCCTGATCCATGATGACTTACCGTGCATGGATAATTCTGACCTGCGTCGCGGACGCCCCTCCTGCCATAAGGCTTTCGATGAAGCCATCGCGCTGCTCGCCGGCGACGCCCTCCTCCCGTTAGCCTTCGAAGTCATCAGCAAAGCTTACGCCGACCAGCCCGCCCTCGCTTGCTCGCTCGTCGCGGATTTATCTAAAACCGCTGGCTCCACCCTGCTCGTCGGCGGCCAAACCGAAGACATGGGAGGCCTGGCCGCAGGCGCCACTGACGAGCGATTGGAGTTCATCCTGCTCGGCAAGACCGCCGCGATGCTCAGTTCCTCGTTGGCCATGGGCGCCATGATCGGCGGAGCCAATAAGGCTGAGGTCGAACACTTCAGCCAAGCCGGCCGCTCGGCTGGCATCGCCTTTCAACTTGTCGACGACCTACTCGATCTTTCCGCCGATGCCAGCCGACTCGGGAAACCCGTCGGCGCTGATGCGCAAAACGGGAAATTAACTTATGCGAGCCTCCATGGCATCGAAGCGACCCGACGGAGAATCTCGAGCCTGACGGAGGAAGCGATTCGACACTTTCAAGCCACGCGCAGCGACTCAACCTTCCTAGTCGAACTAATGACGCGGATGGCAAGCCGGGATCGCTGATTCAATCGTCGGTTCGCCGTCCGTTCGAAGGCAACTGCTCGGGTAAAAACGCGTAGTAAGTCCCGATCCATAAGCGCCAAGATAAGGCGTGGATAAAAAAAGGGACCGTGAGCGCGGTGAAGATTGCCCCGCGGATCGCCCACGCGTCGCTACACCAACCGAGACGCACGGCGATGAGCAAGAGCGGCAGAACTCCGAAGGCCGTTAAGGTATAATTCCAGACAATGGCTCCGAGGAAAAATCCGTCGCGGCGCCGCAACACCATTTCGCAAGCCGGGCAATGGTCCGGAATGTTCGCAAACCGACCCCATTTGTTCGGTGGACTTTCCCCCGACCTAATTTTCGCACCACAATCCGGACAACCGCCTTTGGCGGCACGCCAGAAAATATCGGAACGGAACTCCATACGCCAACTTACGACATTCGCGAAGGAGAGTAAAGCAAAGGGCCGACTTCCTTACGAAAGTCGGCCCTTGAAAGGATGGCTTAGGGCAAATTATTCCGCTGCAGTCTCACCCACTTGGAAGCGGACGAAACGGACGATGGAAACTTCTTCACCCACCTTGGCCTTGGCTTCGGCGAGGAGCTGAATGACCTTCTTATCCGGGTCACGGAAATAAGGCTGCTCGAGCAAACAGGCTTCGGCGAAGAACTTGTCGACGCGACCGGAGACGATTTTTTCCATATTGGAAAGCTGCCCCTTCTTCCGACCTTCGGCGGCGATGACCTGCTTTTCGGCGACGGCGATGCGCTTTTCCAGTTCCGCGATGGCTTCGGCATTATGGGCGGCCTTCTGCTCGACGAGCTGACCGTTATAATCTTCGACCACGCGCTTGGCCTCTTCGATCGCCTTGTCGGCTTCCGACTTGGTAAATTCAGCGGCAATTTCCTTCTCCTTGGCGACGACATCGTCGGAGACGTCTTCACGACGGACAAACCGGGCGTTATTCGCCACGACTTGCATCGCCATCTGACGGGCCAAATCAGCGACATCCGCGTGGGCGGCCGCAGCCTGGGATTTGAGACCGAGCTCGAGCAAGACGGCGATTTTCGCACCGGTATGCACATAAGCAGAAACGCGACCGACGCCCGAAGCTTCGAACTTAAGCGCCCGGGAGACTTTAAGGTTTTCCCCAATCTTGGTCACCTGATCATTTAAGAAGTCGTTCACCTTACGGCTCGCATCGCCATGGTAAGACTGCTCGAGCAAACCATCGACGCCTTTGAGCGCGGCTTGGTTCACCAAGTCTTTGGCGAGCGCGAGGAAGGCTTCGTTCTTGGCCACGAAGTCGGTTTCGCAATTCAACTCCAGGAGCGTCACGCGACGACCATCGGCTTCGACTTGCACGGCAAGCACGCCCTCGCTGGCCTTGCGGTCAGCTTTCTTATTACGGGTGGCGACGCCTTTGATGCGGAGGATTTCGACGGCCTTCTCGGTGTCGCCATTGGCTTCAACGAGGGCCTTCTTACAATCCATCAGGCCAGCGCCAGTCCGCTGACGCAGATCATTGACCGTTTGCGCGGTAATGGTGGACATAAATTACTTGGTATTTTTGCGAGGACGGGCGATCTTGGCCGGAGCTGCCGCCACTTCCGCCGCATCAGAGGTCTCGGAAGCCTTCATCAATTCGTCCGAGATATTAACTTCGGGCTGCATCGATTGGGCGGAGTCTTGACGGGACACAGGGGTGACAGTCTTGCGAGGATCACGCTCAACCTTACGGCGAGAGACGCCATTCTGGACCGCCTGAGTAAGCACTTCGACCACGAGACGGATGGACTTCGCCGCATCGTCATTGCCCGGAACGGGGAATTGCAGAAGGGTCGGGTCGGAGTTGCTGTCGCAAAGACCGATAACGGGAATGCCGAGACGATTCGCTTCGTTGACGGCGATTTCTTCCAGCTTGGTGTCGATGACGATCATCGCCGCGGGGAGGTCGCGGTACTCGAGGAGACCTTCGAAGTTACGCTGCATCCGGGACATCTCGCGACGAACGGCGGCGCCTTCTTTCTTGTGCATCTTGGCGAGAGAACCATCTTGCTCCATGCGGAGGTACGTGCGGTAGCTTTCGAGCGACTTCTTGATCGTCGCGAAATTGGTCAGCGTGCCACCGAGCCAGCGATTAACGGCGAAAGGCATGCCGGTCGACTTAGCGGCCTGGCGCACAACTTCCTGAGCCTGCGGCTTGGTTGCGACGAAAAGGACTTCCTTGCCCTTGGCAGCGACCTCTTCGACGAAGGCAGCGGCGGCCGCGAGGCAGGCGTGCGTCTTCTCGAGGTCGATAATCGAAACACCATTACGGTGGTCGAAAATGTAGGGACGGGAACGTGGATTCCAGCGACGTGTTTGGTGTCCGAAGTGGACGCCGGCATCGAGGAGGTCTTTGACTGTGATGTTCATGGTTTTTGGCTCCGTATCCCGTTTCCTGCCGAAGGAGGGGACATTGGATCTAGGTGTTTTACTGTTTTTTTGGTTTTATGTTCGAAGCAATCGGCGGTCGCTCCAAACGGTGGAAAGTGAGTTCAAACACCCCTTGCCGACGGGAGCAAGTGGGAAAATCAGCAAAAACGGCCTGCTTTGGAACTGACAGACCCCACTCCCCTCCGCACGTTCAACTTATCACAATGTCTTGGGCCTATCGGATACTCTTTCCACCCCTGCTATTGCTGGCCTTACCCTACTACCTATGGCGCATGCTGCGCCGGGGCGGCTACCGTCACGGATTTAGTCAACGGCTGGGCTTTTTTCCTAAAATAGGGCCAAAAATCCCAGGAAAGCGTCGAATTTGGGTTCAAGCCGTTTCGGTCGGTGAGATCGAGGCCATCGGCCCCTTTCTTCGCCAGCTCAAAGATTCCGGGACAACGGAGGTTATTTTGACCACAACGACCAGCACGGGCTATGCCCTCGCCCAAACTCGCTACGCCGAAGTCGTCAAGGCCATTGGCATCTTCCCGACGGACCTTTGGCCCTGCAGCGCCCTGGCCTGGCGACGTATCCAGCCAGACCAAGTCATTCTCGTCGAAGGCGAACTTTGGCCCGAACACTTGGCGCAAGCCAACGCCCGCGGCATTCCGGCCATGCTGATTAACGGTCGGATTTCCGATAAATCTTTTGCCCGTCATCAACGCTTCCGCCGGATTTCCACTTCGTTACTGCGACGCTTCCAAATGATCTGTGCCAGTAGCGAAGAAGATGCGAGGCGCTTTCGCGAACTGGGTGTCGAGACGCACCTCACGGGTAATATCAAATTTGACGTTGCCAGCGATACTCCACCTTCGAACGAAGAGCGCCAACAACTTCGCGAATCCCTCGGCTTCGGCCAAGATCCTAAAACGATTATCCTGCTCGGCTCATCGACATGGGCCGGAGAAGAACAACTGTTACTTGCGTGCGTGCGCCAATTACGCACGCACGCCGACGTCCGTCTGCTCCTCGCTCCCCGCCACTCCGAAAGACGCAAGGATGTCTGCGTAGAAATTGCTGCTACTGGTTTAGCCTGGCATCAGCGTTCGACCCAAGCGCCAGCGCCGGCGGGCACCATCGTCCACCTCGCGGACACCACCGGTGAGCTTCGCCGACTAACACGCGCCGCGGATATCGCTTTCTGCGGCAAGAGCCTGCCGCCTCACGAAGGCGGCCAGACCCCGGTGGAATGCGCCGCGGCTGGCGTGGCCTTACTCTACGGCCCCCGCATGACTAATTTCCGGGATATCTGCCAAGGCCTCGAAAGGGCTGGCGCGGCGACACGCCTCGAACAGGCCGCCGACTTATTCTCCGCCCTCGAGAAACTTGTCCGCGAACCGGCGCTCGCGACGGCGATGGGCCAGCACGGCTTGGCCTGGCATCAAAGCCATCGGGGCGCCACCGCACGGACCGTCGCGTTGGTCTTAAACCATCGCTAATCAAGCCACCCGGTAGGCTTCACGGAGTCGTCGCACTTGCTCGCGCAGAGCTCCTCCGAGAATGATGTCTCGGGCGATTTTGGCGCCTGCCGCCGGATCCGCGGATTTACCCGCCACCCAAAGGGCCGTACCCGCGCTCAGCGCCAAGGTGTCCATCAGGCCATCCGAAACTCCACCGACTAAAAGATCGCTGAACATCGCGACGTTCTCTTCCGGAGATCCGCCACGCAGGTCAGCGACGCTGCATTGCGCGAAGCCAAAATCTCCGGGCAACCAGACGGCATCGACACCCGAAAGTTCGCCGCAACCGCGCACGCGGACTTCACCCGCGGTCGTGATTTCATCCATCCCTCCGCCCGCGCGCGTATGCGTCACCAAGCCGCGACGCACCCCGAGTTCGTGTAAGGCCAAGGCGAGGGGCTCGACCCAGCGTTCATCGTAGACCCCGACCACCATGAAAGCCGGCCGAGCGGGATTGATCAGCGGTCCTAAGATATTAAAAATCGTTTTCGTCCCTTGCTCCGCGATTTTCTTACGCACGGCCAAGATGGATTTAAAGGCCGGGTGAAAAGCCGGAGCATAAAGGTAACAGAAATTCGCTACTTCCAAGGCGTGCAGTAACTGCGCATCGGTCGCCTCTAATTGCACCCCCAAGCCCGCCAGGAAATCTGCGCTACCTGACTTCGAAGTAATCGAGCGGTTGCCATGCTTTAGAACCGGGACACCTGCCGCCGCGACGATGAGGGCGCTGGCTGAGGAGATATTGAAGCTGCCCGAACGGTCGCCCCCCGTACCCACGATGTCGATGCCCCGGGACGGCCAAGTACTCCATGCGATCTTCCGAGCCAAGTCACGGTAGGTCTGAGCAAAACCTGCGACCTCGTCAGCGGTCTCGCCTTTGCGTGCGAGGGCCAGTAAAAATGTTTCCTTCGTTTCATCCGACACGCCCGCGTCAACCAAGACCGAGGCGGCCTGGGCCGCTTCGGCCGTCGTCAGACCGCGGCCGGCAGCCATCGCAGCAGTCAGAGCATTCAATTCCAAGGCCATGGGAGAATTAGCCACGGTCTTAGGGGCGGGGACAAGGGCAATTTCACCCACAAGGGGTTTGCATCTAAGTAATTTTCCCTAATAGTAGTCTTCATGCACGATGGCGACCAGCCCCATGGCGACTTCGATGGATCAGGCAACGCCTCTTGGGGCGAGGCTGACTGGGCGGGCTACCTCCAACGTAACGATCTCGAGGTCGGTCGGTTTCTTTCCTATTACAAAGAAGTCAAAGGCCAGCCTGACCGCCTTGATGCCAGCGCCCGCCGGATGGGCTGGGAAAACGCCGATTGGGCCCCCAGCGAGCCCGCAGAGGAAATCAACGACGACGAAAACGAAGAAACCGACCTGCCCTACTGCATCCACCAACACCCCGTCTACATCGTCGGTCGTGCCTTAGGCATGCAATTGTCCATTTCATTCCGTACGGTTTGCCGTGACGCCAGCGCCGACATTCCAGCCGAACTTGCCGCCGACGTGATGCTTTCATTTTGGGACGCCCAGCATCAGGTCGTCATGGCCATCAATGCGACCGATACCGGCGACCTGCCCTTGGCGCTGGTCCACATGAAGCGTGCCTTATCGGCGATCAACTATTCCATCGGCCTGACCGCGGGGATTCCGGCGGCCGCACGCGAGACCGCCAAAGAGGCCAGCGATGAAATCGAGGCGACGCTTTTCGATCTCCGCGAAGTCTGCCTTCGCGTGATGGCGGACTGTCGCTGGGACGGAAACCGAAAGTAAATCCTAACCCTTGGCTGGCTTATCCTTGCTCATGTGTTGAATGAGACGGTCGCTGAATTCCTTGGCGGAGTCGTGCCCCATCACGCGCAAAGCCTGCACCATGGCAGCGACTTCGACCAAGCGGGCCATGTCTCGCCCAGGTCGGACGGGAATGGTCATATGAGGCACCTTGCGCCCAAGAATTTCGAAAGTCTCGACCTCCAGACCTGAACGCTCCTCATCCATGCCCGGCTGCCAGAGCACGAAAGTCACGACCAAGTCGACGCGCTTTTCCCGCCGGACCGAGCGGATACCGAAGATCGACGCGATGTTGATGATACCGATACCACGGCACTCCATGTAGCCACGGTTGAGCTCCTTGGAGGTCCCCTGCAGTTCGCGATCACCGATCAAATTGATGATGACAAAATCGTCGGCGACCA
Organism: uncultured Opitutia bacterium; assembly: GCA_903850885.1. Lineage (GTDB taxonomy): Bacteria > Verrucomicrobiota > Verrucomicrobiia > Opitutales > UBA953 > UBA953. The sequence goes on from CAINMU010000135.1 coordinate 8,567, forward strand.
AAGAGTGTCCACGTTCGATTAAAGCCAAGGCACACTCGCTCTTGCCGACGCCGGAAGCACCGCGCAACAGCACACCGACGCCCCGGATATCGACCAAGGTCGCGTGCATATTCGTTCGGGGGGCAAATTTTTCCTCGAGCAAGACGGTCGCTTCGGCGGAAAAATCTTTCGATTTCAGCTGCGTCCGGATGATCGGGACACGGTGACGGTTCGCCAGCGTGATCAGAATATCATCGACGGGCAGACCACGGGAAACGACGACGGCGGGGATTTTCTTGGCAAAGACATCCGCCAGTAATTTTTCGCGTAGCGCCGAAGTCTGATCGCTCAAATAAGCCATTTCTCCCGCGCCGAAAAGCTGCAGGCGCTTATGGGCAAACTCCTTGAAATAGCCAGTCACGGCCAAAGCCGGACGATTCAATGATTTCTCCGCAATCATGTTATCCAAACCCTCTTCGCCAGCGAGCAACTCCATCTGGAGCATATCCCGAAAAGAATCGAAGAACTCGCGAACGGAGACCGATTCGGGACGAGTATCAGGCGAAGGGACGGACATGATATTTAAAGTTTGAAACCTTCGCCCAGGTAATGGCGGCGACTCTCCGGATTATTCACGATTTCGGCAGGGGTGCCAGAGACAAGTACGCGCCCTTGGTGGATGAGATAGGCCCGATCCACGATGGATAAAGTCTCCCGGACATTATGGTCGGTGATGAGAACCCCGATCCCGCGTTGTTTTAACCGTCGAATAATCGATTGAACTTCCGCCACCGAAATCGGATCTACTCCGCTAAAAGGCTCATCCATCAGGAGGAAACGCGGTCCGGTAGCCAAGGCGCGCGCAATTTCCAGACGACGCCGCTCACCGCCGGATAAGGTGTAGGCTGGTTGCTTCGCCAAACCTTCCAAACCCAGGTCGGTCAGCTGCTGAAGGGTCCGGTCCCGACGTTCCTGTTCATTCAGATTAAGCGTCTCCACGACCGCCATGACGTTTTCCCACACCGTCAACTTACGAAAAATAGAAGCTTCTTGCGGAAGGTAACCCAGGCCACTTTTGGCGCGCTGCCACATCGGCATGGCGGTGACATTACGACCATCTAAAAAAACCCGTCCGCTGGTCGCGGGAATCAAGCCGACGACCATGTAAAAGGTCGTGGTCTTACCCGCGCCATTAGGGCCCAATAAACCTACGATCTCTCCGGCCTTCAAAGATAAGCTGACGTCGAAGACGGCTACTTTCGCACCGTAGTGCTTAGCAAGCGATTCGACGCGGACTACGCCCTTTTCGCTGGTGACGGCCATAGTAGGGAGTGGACGCTTCTCAGCGTCCGTTGTCGAGGCTTTTGACCTCGGGCAGGGTGAACTCCCGCCCTAAGAATATCTTGGGGCGGACGACTTGGCCGGGAGCCTCTTCGTCTGCGGCCGACCCCATATGCCAGGCTTTATTTTTCATATCATAGCGAATTTCTTTGGCGGGCACACCTTCGTTGCCGGACTTATCCCGAATCCGGGCGTTGCCAAAAAGTCGGGCTTCTTCCTTTTCGGGTAAGATTTCTAACGTATTACCCTTCGCCAAGGAACCTCCGGCGGTGACGTTGACATTACCCCGCCCGATCATCTGACGCGCCACTTGGCGACCCGACTTTTCGGGTGAAGCGATACCCTCCAGCAGGTCGCAAGCCGCCTCGGTGTCGCCGGACACCATACCCACCGCGCCCCGTAAAAAGAATTTCGTCAAAGCCGGGGTCGTGAGGATTTCCTGCGCATCCGCGATGAATTCTGCGCTTTTGCCGTCGCTGAAAGTAACGAATAACCGCGGCCGCGTCAGATCCTTGCCGCCCGAAAGCGTCAAGAGACGAGGATTACCCGTAAGGATGTCCTTTTTAAGGATTTCTTCGACCTGTACGGACGGGCTGAGATCGATGCGATCGGCGGCACAGCGCAAGCCCGACTGGGCGTAACGCACATGTCCGGTCAGGATGGCGCGGTTTAGGGCAAACTCCTTTTGACCTTTCGCCCGCGGGAGCGCAAAGCCCACAAGCTGATCCGAGTCGGTCGTGACTCCAGCCGCCACATAATGAACCGAGCCAAGAAGTTCGAGCTGCATGGCACCGTCTTCCTGGGTGACCACCACCTGATTCGCTTCGGCCAAACCCGGTGAACCGCCTTCTTGCCCCGCGGGCATACGTATTGCGGCGCGAATACCCGGAGCCGAGCGCACCTCCATGCGATGATGCGGCAAATCCATCCGGATCGAAAAACCCGCGGCTTCTAAGCCATTGGGGTCAGTCAGGCGGGGCAATTCTTCGAGAACCAGTAAGCGTTTGGTCCGATCCCATTGGGCCTTACCTGCTTCAAAGATCACCCCGTCAAGTTGCCCCTTCACCCCACCCGTGGCCAGGATATCGCTCGCACCCGCCCGGGTTTCCGAGGCCAAAATACTCCGGGCTAAAATCTGTTCCTGCGCCGAAACGTAACGTGCGTTGTCTTGGACTTCGACGCTCGAAAGACCGCGCTTATCATCGCGCGTCAATGTCACGCGATTACCAGAGATGTCAGCCTTCTCGCCCGGTTTTCTTTCGGTGTGTAATTGTACCGTCTTACCATCGGCGGCCCATAGTTTGGTCACGCCTAATTGGGTCGCATGTTGCAGACGTTCCGCCGAAGCCTTGAGTCCAGGCTCATCGAGTTCGACCTGACCGTTCATTTCCAAAGTGTCGGACTTCAGGTCAAATAAGGCTAAATCTCCGTGCAAGGTCTGCTTCTCGGCGGAGCGCACAACCTTACCGATTGCGGTGATGGTGCGGCACAACGCGTCGCCCTTCGGGCCGTCATCCAAAAGACATTCGACACGTTCACAGGTGATACGTTCACCGAAACGGTCCATCACGATATTGCCTTGGAAGATCAGTAGCGTCCCCGTGGCCCCGGGAGTAGCATCGAGCCGCTGGGCATGGATCCGCCAGCGGCGCATGATCGGCTTGGCCAGATCAAGCTCGGCGACGACGTTAGCCAGCACCGCAAAACTATCGCCCTGATTGGTGGAGCGCCAACTCCAGCCATCGCCCTTCAAATCAAACGCCGGAGATTGAGCCGTGATCGGCGACGTGCCCTGCGCGGCGCGGTGAGTCGGATTCATCGAACCGTAAGGACTCGTGAAAGTGGCTTGGACTTTTCCCGCGCGGAATGACTGGACGCGTAACTGGTCGAGATCCCAAAGACCCGGTTCGGCGGTCGGCTTCATGAACTTAGCCGAAGCCTCCCAAGCTTTTTCGGCTTTTTCGTCATCATTGAAACCAGCGAAAGCCCCTCCGGTGATTTTTTGAAAACTAATGTCCTTAGGCTGAGCCCAAACTCCGGTCGCCAGGAGTAGCCAGAGAACAAAAGCACGCATCAAACAATGACACCCAAGCCAAGGCATCGAATCAAGCGATTAAGCCTTAGGCGGGCGGGAAAAAGCGATAGGGCCGACCAAACCAGGCATAGGCGAAGAGGGTAAAATTTCCCCGACATGCAAAGGGTAGCCGGCCAGAAACTCGCCCGTCGGAAGCATCTTGGCCGTGGGGCGCTGCAACTTGGTCAGGCAGAGGCAGCCCTGACGACAGGCCACCTTCACGCCATCGCGGTCCGCCGTAAGAATTGTTCCGGGGGTGGCTACCGCGGCCGAATCGTCTGCGGACGCCGCCCCGACTTTGATCGACTGGCCGGCATGGATAAACGTGGAGCCCGGCCATCCCTCCAAAGCATGGATGCGGGCTACTAATTCGGAGGCCGACGCGTTAAAATCGAGGGCCGCATCCTCGCGAGTCAGTCGACGGGTGTAACTGACCTTAGATTCATCCTGCGCGACGGGGCGAGATGCCCCGGATAAGATTCCGGGTAAAGCACTTCGGGCAAGTTCTCCTGCTAACAGACCTAAACGAGCCCGCAAAGCAGTCCGCCCTTCCCCCTCCGCGATTTTTAATTCAGCGGCGGCATGCAAGGGGCCCGCATCCAGCCGCCGTACGACTTGTTGCAGCGAAATCCCCGTAACTTGCAGGCCCGAAGCCAAAGCCCCTTCCACCGGAGTTGCCCCCCGTAAGGCAGGCAGAATGGAGCCATGAAAATTGATGAACCCGAGGTGAGTCGCCGCCAAAAAATCGTCTTTGAGAATCTGCCCGTAAGCCATCACCACTCCGAGATCGATCTTCATCCGACCAAGTTCTTGCGCGTGCTCGGACGTAAGTTTCTCGGGCTGAAACAAAGCCAGACCCTCGATGCGAGCCCAAGAGGCCACAGGATTGGACTTCACCTCTTGACCTCGGCCGGAGGGGCGGTCGGGCTGGGAATACACCCCGACGATTTCTACGCCCGGCAAAGACCGGACAACCGTAAAGGCTGCCAAAGCGATTTCATCGGAACCTAGCAAGATAACCCGATAAGATGGCGCCAACGGCAGAGGCATGATGGAAAGAGGATTACTTGCGAGCTTGGCGGGCGGCACGGCCCTTCAGCGAACGTGGCTTGTCCCAGCGGGTGTAAGCTTTCTTATTACCCTGCACGCGCTTACCGCTCACCGACTTCATCCCGATCTTGCCTCGGGTCTTACCCGTGCGTGGACCGTTGGCAGGCAAAGCGACTTTTTGCACCGGCTTGGCCACGACCTTACGGCTCGAGGGTAAATCATCCGTCTTCGAAGTCGGCGGCGCAAAGAACTGGCGGCCGGTCTGCTTGGGCTTGCCGACCACATCCAGGAAGACCGGTACGCCGGCTAAATCAAAACTCTCGTGCACGCCTTTGACCAAGAAGCGTTGGTAAGCATCTTCGAGGCGTTCTTCCGAATTACAGAAGAGGCGGAAACGAATCGGACGCTTCGATACCTGCGTGACGTAGTAACATTTGAAGCGACGACCTGACACCATGCGCGGCGGCCGCTTAATCATGAGATCTTGAATGACGCGATTGATACGTGCCGTCGGAATCGTGGCTCCAGCACGCGTGAAGACACCTTCGGCGGCATCCAGCATGTCTTCGTGGCGCAGGCCGGTCATCGCAGAAACAAACAACAGCGGAGGTTCGGGCAGGAAGAATAGTTCCCGACGGACGGCGTTGCGGAATTTGGCGCGGAATTCCTCTTCGTCTTCGAAACCATCGATATTCTTATCGCGGAAAGCTTTCTTAGCCAGGTCCCACTTATTGACGACGATCACCAAACCGCAGCCTAATAAGGCCAATTCACCGGCGAGCTGCTTGTCGATGCGCGTGACCCCCTGCCCAGCGTCCAAGACCAGAAAGACTACATCGGTTTCGGCCAAGATTTCGTCCGCCCGGATCTGGGAAAAGAAATCTAACGTATCACGCTTATTCGCAGTGCGTCGGCCCGCCGTATCAACGAGCGAGAAAGTCGCCTTGGAGCCGTCGGCCTTCGTCCGGGAAAGACCGGCCCGGACCGGATCGCGCGTCGTGCCCGCGACTTCGCTGACGATCAGGCGCGAACTGCCCAAGAGGCGGTTACCTAAGGAACTCTTGCCGACGTTCGGACGGCCCGCCAAAGCGAGACGGATGGGACGCGCCCCTTCGGAACGAGGAGTCTCCGGGGCGGGCCCCAGTTTCTTAAGAATCAATGCCATCAATTGCGGCATACCCCGACCATGTTCCGCCGAAATCAACAGCGGCTCACCGAAACCTAACGTGAAGAATTCGGAAAACGTACCGTCACGATCTTCCGTGTCGGCCTTATTGGCGACCACGATGACGTTCTTGCCGGCCTGGCGAAGTTTGGCCGAGATTTCTAAGTCAAGTGCGACGCAACCCTCGGAAGCATCGACCACCAAGAGCACAATCGACGCCGCGGCCAAAGCGAAATCGACCTGCTCTTCGACGGCATCGGCGACGACCCGTGGCGTGAGTTCGGCACGATAAAGACCGATACCCCCCGTATCCATCAAAGTATAGCGCCCGTCAAAGACATCGGAAGTGATTAAATCGCGCGTGACACCTGGCTGATCGTGCACAATCGAAATACGCCGTCCGACGATACGGTTAAACAGCCGGCTTTTACCGACATTGGGACGGCCCACGATGGCTACCGCGCGTGAAATTTCTGTATTCCGTTCCATAAAATGAGAGAGTCGGGGTTACCTGCCCCACAAGCAAGCAAGGATGCTCAGTGCTTTGGGAGGGTATCCATGAAGCGACCAATTCGCTCACAAGCCTCATGAATCCGCTCATAACTTGTGGAGAATGAGGCGCGGCAGAAACCAGCACCAGCGGCGCCGAAGGCCGTTCCGGGGACGACGGCCACCTTTTGCTGCTCCAGCAACTTGGAGGCGAAGGTCATCGAATCTAGGCCAGTGCCGGAGACTTGCGGGAAGGCATAGAAAGCGCCGCGAGGCAGGTGACAGGGCAACCCGAGTTCATTAAAACGACGGACAATGAAGTCGCGACGTTCACGATATTTATCGCGCATGTGCAACATCGAGTCGCGCCCGTTACGCAGGGCTTCGACGGCTGCCTCTTGGCTGATAATCGAAGCGCACATGATCCCATACTGGTGGACCTTGAGCATGCCGTCGATGACGGCGGCCGGTCCGCACGCATAACCGATCCGGAAACCCGTCATCGCGAAGGCTTTCGAAAAGCCGTGCAAGAAGACCGTACGCTCCCGCATCCCAGGCAACGAAGCGATGGAAACGTGGTCGCCATCAAAAGTGAGCTCGGAATAGATTTCGTCAGAGACGACGAGGAGGTCTTTCTCGATCGCAAACTTGGCAATCTCCTGGAGCTTGGCGCGGTCCGCCGTCCCGCCCGTCGGGTTCGTCGGGAAATTCAGGACTAGTACCTTTGCACCCGGTTGCCAGGCAGCGCGCAAGGCGGCTGGATCAAGCGCGAACTGATCGGAGGATAATGTCCGGATCGGAAGCGGCACGGCATGACAGAGCGTCACGCTGGGTGCATAACTCACGTAGCAGGGCTCGTGATACAGAACCTTGTCGCCGGGATTAAGGACGGCGCGGAGCAAGATATCCAGCGCCTCGGAAACGCCGATGGTCACCAGGATTTCGTTTTCCGGATTATACTCCGGTCCATAATACTGGGCCACATAACGCGAGATCTCATCGCGCAACTGCTGGGTGCCGCGATTATCGGTATAAGACGTACGCCCCTTCTCCAGGCAGGAAATAGCCGCCTCGCGAATATGGTATGGGGTGACGAAATCGGGCTCACCGATCCCCAGGGAAACCGCATCCTTCATCTTCGAGACAATCGCAAAGAAATCGCGAATGCCCGATTTAGGGAGGGTGGCCACATGGCGGGCTACGAATCGGCCGGAGTCATCCATAATATTTTATAGGCTCAGGGGCTGACGGAAGGCTGATCGCGGCGCAGGCCTTCGTCGTTCACAATGAAACCGTCTTTTTTGTAAGCCCGCAGGAAGAAGTGGGTGGAAGTCCCCTGCACGCCATCGATTCGGGCGAGACGTTCGTGGACGAAGCCGGCGACTTTATAAAGATTATCCGCCGTCACGACGACCAAGAGGTCATAGCCGCCGGACATCAGGTAACAGCTCTCGACTTGCTCGAAAGCGGAGATGCGTTCGGCCAGTCCGTCGAAACCACCCACGCCTTCGGGACGGATCTTAATTTCGATGACGGCACGCACCCGACGTTCGGCTTCGTAGCTCGGATTGATGATCGGACGCCAGCCGAGGAGGATACCTTGGCGGCGCAGGTCAGCGAGTTCGCGTTCGACCGCTTCGGGACCCATGCCCAGAATCTTGCCGATCTGAGCGGTATCGAGGGATTCGCCTTCCAGGATGAGCTTAAGTACGGAGTTCATGGTCGTAAATTAAACTTTTACCAGCGCACGGCGCTGGCGCACGGCTTGCGCAAGGGCATCCAAGACCGGGATGGTCTCAGCGAAAGAAATACAGGCATCGGTGATGCTGCAACCGTAGGCGGATGCTTCCGCGCCCTGCCAATCTTGGCGGCCTTCCATCAAGTGGCTTTCGATCATCACGCCGGCGATCATCTCCGAGCCTTGGGATACTTGCGCGGCGATATCGGCGGCGACGATCATCTGGCGACGGTGTTCTTTCGAACTGTTACCGTGAGAACAATCAATTACGAGCCGTGAGGTCAGCCCAGCCTTTTGAATCCGAGCCGTCGCGTCGGTGACAAATTCAGCACCGTAATTGGGACCCGTCCGGGAACCGCCGCGGAGGATGATATGGGCATCGGGGTTACCCGAAGTCTGGAAAATGGCGACGATGCCCTCTTTGGTGATCGAGGGGAACCAATGCGAAGACTTTGCGGACAAGCAGGCATCGACGGCGACCTGGATGGAACCATCGGTACCATTCTTGAAACCGACAGGCATCGAAAGGCCCGAGGCCAACTCGCGGTGAATCTGACTTTCCGTGGTCCGAGCACCGATGGCGCCGTAGGAAACCAAATCCGCGACATACTGCGGGGTGATGGGATCAAGGAACTCGGTGGCCGAAGGTAAGCCCGAATCCGCGATATCGGCAAGGAGACGACGAGCGATACGCAGGCCGTCGTTGATTCGGAATGAACCGTCGACTTGCGGGTCGTTGATCAGCCCCTTCCAACCCACGGTCGTGCGAGGCTTTTCGAAATAGACGCGCATGACGACCAAAAGGTCATTGGCGTGCTTCTTTGCCTCCTTAAGTAGCAGACCGGCATACTCATGCGCGGCTTTGACATCATGAACGGAACATGGGCCGACAATCACCAACAGACGGTCGTCTTGGCCGGAGATAATCTTGGAAGCATCCCGACGGGCATGGGAAACCACCTCGGTGGCACGCTCCGAGGGGCGCAGCTCCTGGAGCACGGCGGCAGGCGTCAGCAGGGGGAGCTGGCTGCGAATGCGAAGGTCGTCCGTGTTGTGGTACATCGTTAGAGGGCTTTCCTGAGAGGAAAAGGGGGTAAATGAAGGGCAGGCCTGCCCCGGTGTCAATGACGCGTCCCGTATTGACGGATGGGCTCTCAGTATCAAAAGTGTCTCAAATCAGGCATGCCTAAGCCCATTCATCCAGACGCCCCGGAGCAATCCGGCGCTTTCCAAGCCTTCATCGCAGCGAAAGGCCTCCGGGCCACCCGCCAGCGCATGGCCGTATTTGAAGCCGCCCGAAGCATCGCCGGCCACTACACCGCCGAAGACTTACTGAAAAAATCGCGATCACTGGATCGAACGGTTTCGCGAGCAACCATCTATCGGGCGATTCCATTGCTCATCGGGAGTAGCGTCATCCGGGAAGTCGACGTGGGTCGCGATCATAAATATTACTTAGCCGAAATCGGGACGACAAATTTCCGCGCCCAACTCGTGTGCGAGAGTTGTGATACCATCATCGAAGTCGACGCTCCGTTCATGGAGTGGTACGGCAAGGCCGTAGCGGCCAAGCATGGCATGCGTCCAATTTCCCAAAAACTCCAAGTCACTGCCCTTTGCGAACGTTGTCAGAAACGCAAAAATCTCCGACCTTGATGAGCTACCCTATTGCCACCGTCTTCCCGCCCCTCCCCGCCGGAGGACTTCCACTTTCGGACTTACAGAAAAAAGTAATCGCGCTCAAGAAAGCCAAAGACGCCATCATTTTGGCCCATAACTACCAATGCGAAGACATCCAGGGAATAGCCGACTACGTGGGTGATTCGCTCGGTCTCGCTTACAAAGCCGCTGCTGCCCAGAACTCGACCATCGTATTCTGTGGGGTGCACTTCATGGCGGAGACGGCGAAAATTGTGAACCCCACGCGGCGCGTCTTGCTCCCCGACATGGACGCCGGCTGTTCCTTGGCTGACTCGTGCCCCGCCGAAAAACTTGCGGCCGCCAAAGCAGCCAACCCCGAACTTTACGTGGTGGCTTACATCAATTGCAGCGCCGCCGTTAAAGCATTGAGCGATGTCATTTGCACGAGCGGTAACGCCAGTAAGATCGTTAATCGCGTGCCGGCTGATCGCCCCATTCTTTTTATCCCCGACCAAAATCTCGGCCGCTGGGTCGCCGCCAAAACCGGCCGCGCCATGCAACTGTGGCCCGGAAACTGTTACGCCCACGTTCAATTCACCCCCGCTGCCCTCCTGCGCACCAAAGCAGCGCACCCCCAAGCGCCCATCGTCGCTCACCCCGAATGCACCGAGGCCGTTCGAGATTTAGCCGATAGGGTCTGCTCTACCGAACTCATGGTCGATTGGTGCCGAAGCCAAGCCAGCGACACCATCATCGTTACGACAGAGGCTGGGATGATTCACCGCCTCCGTCGTGAAGTGCCTAACAAGACTTTTGTCGCCGCGCCGACCGATCGCTGCGCCTGTAATGAGTGCAAGTTTATGAAGATGAATACGCTACAGAAGGTGCATGACTGCCTACTTAACGGCCAACCCGAGGTGACGATGCCCGAAAGCATCCGCTTGGCGGCCGAAGCTCCGCTCCGCCGGATGCTCGAATGGAGCGCCTAAAAAGCCGGAAGTGATTTGTAAATAATCAGTCAAATTCCTCATCACGAGATTTGACATCTTTGGTTATATTATAGAATTTAAGGAACATCTAAGCCAAAAGTCGGGTTTAACCATCATAACGAACAGTCAGCCCAATCTGCATAAATATACTAAAAAATGAAAATCGACCTCGCACCTACCTCCTTCACCAGCAAAGACGCTTTCGTCCGGGCCGCTCTCGCCCGAGCACGCGACCTCGCCGTCCAAAGCTGGGAAGACGAACACACCGAACGTAAGAGCCTGATCGAGCGTGAAGTCGCCTCCCTTTCGAAGAACGAGCTGGCCCGCCGCCTCGTCAAGATGATGTCTCGCCCTAACCGTGCTCGCGCTCAAATCTCGGATACGATGCGCTCTAAGGCCCTGACGATGCGCAAGAAGGACGTGCCCGTCCGGGAAATCGCCGCTGAACTCGGCATTTCGATTCCGTCGGTTTACAATATCACCAAGTAACCTTGCGCTCCAACCGGCTCGTCTTTGACTTCAAGGACGATGCCCGAGTGGACGAATGGCGACCCAGCGAAAGCACCCCGACGAGGGGCTTTGGCACGTGGGGGATCGTTAGCGCCCGCGCGTCTGCTGGCTGCCTACCGTGCCGGCGTCTTCCCGTGGTGTCTCTCCGGTCAAAGCCTCGAATGGTGGTGCCCAGACCCTCGCTTCGTGATGACTCCGGCGGATTTCCGCCTGACGGACAGTCTCCGTAAAACCCTCCGGAAAAAAGGCTGGGAAGTCACCTGCGACCAGGCCTTCGAAACGGTGATGCGTAGTTGTGCCGCCGTCCAACGCGACGGCCAAGCCAGCACCTGGATTACGGAACCGATGATCGCAGCCTATACCGAGCTCAACCGTTTAGGCATCGCCCACAGCATCGAAGTCCGCTGGGAAGGCGAACTCGTGGGAGGCCTTTACGGCATCGCCATCGGTCGCCTCTTCCACGGTGAATCGATGTTCCACACCCGGACCGATGCCTCAAAGGTAGCTTTTGCCCACCTGGTCCAAAGGTTAAGCACCAGCGGCTATGTGCTGATTGATTGCCAACTAAGCACCCCCCATCTGGCCAGTTTGGGTGCCTTCCATATCAGCCGGGAAGATTTCTTAGGAATCGTCCACCAAGAACGCGACCTCGTTCCCGCCGGCGATGCCTGGACTAACCCTTTTTCGGCGGGCTCTTGATCAACGCGCGCACTTCACGCTCATAGACGCGCTCCACAATCACGCAAAGCTGCTGCAGCGATCGCCCATCGGTGTAAACCGCGATGCCGGCCTTCATGTAAGCCTGCTCACGCTTTTTCATCAGTTCGCGGATCTTGGCTTCAGGATCGTCTCCCTTGAGCAACGGACGCCGTGAATTACCTGAGGTGCGACGAAGGATTGTATCCACCGATGCAAAGAGCGTGACGACAATGCCTTTAGATCGGACGAGTTCGCCCATGCCTGGTTGGACGACCAAACCACCCCCGCAGGCGATCACGGCGCCGAATTCGGGCAGGAGACCTTCGACCACCTGACGCTCGAGGCTACGGAAATGTTCTTCGCCCTGTTGAGCGAAAATATCCGCCACCGATTGGCCGGCTAATTTTTCGACTAAGACATCGGTATCAAAGAATTGCCGACGCCACCGCATAGCCAGCTGCCGACCCAAGGCGGACTTCCCCGTCCCCATGAACCCCGCAAGGATCAGGTTGGGTGAGTTCTCTTTGTTGGCGACTATCGACATCACACCATAGCAAACCCGCCGCCGCCTTTCGGCAAGCGACAAGAGCACCCGTTAAACCTTACTTCAATTGCCCTAATGCGGCCTTAATGCGTGGCGCTAAGCGTTCAGAGCGCCCTTTGGCCGCTTCTTCCAACTTAGGGCGATCGGCGGCCTTGAACAAATACGGAGCCGCATCCCACGCTGCTTCGGTCAATTCATTCGCTGGCCCCGCCAACAATGGCAGGACGGCATCGGTGTTCACCTTGATGGTCTTGCGAACCGCCACGATACGTAACCAAGCCGCCTTTTGAGCAGGCGCTGAACCCGCCGGCGCACTGGGCGCCCCTTTGTTCACCACACCCACCGGCAAACGTAAAATCTCATCTTCCACCTCTTGTACCTGCGAACGTTGCGTCAGTTGGGCGAGACGTTGCCAAAGAATGGGCGCGGCCGACACTGGGCTAATCCGACGCAATAAACGGTTGGCACGCTGGGCCGTCGCAAAATCTTCTGACTTTGTGAGCTCGATTAATTCCGCGGCCGTGAGGGCAAACTTCTTGGTCGGCACTTTCAAATCAAGTTGGCGTTCGGTTTCCGCGAGCTTAGTTGCGGGCGTCGTTCCAGCGGGAGACGGGAAATACCTGACCTCGGCTTTGCCGATGGGCAATTTGGTTGGACCCTCCGGATCAAGTAAGATCGCCTGACTCAAGGCCGCTTTCACCTCCGGATCTTCGGTCGTCGTCCGCGTGACCCGAAGGCGCTCGAACCACCCTTTAGATTCCGGGGAAGGGTTCGCAAAAGTCCGCGAAAAATCCATGATGGCCTGCTGGGCCTGCAGACGTTCGGCTGGTTTGCCCAACTGGCTGAAAGTCTCGTCTGCGACAGCGCCCTCGGGCGCATGGGCGCAACCCACGAGCAGCAAGGCCGCACCCAGATAAACGGAAAAGTTATTTTTCATAAGAAGATTTCGTTGGGGTCAAATGGACCAATTGCCGCGGAATACCGGGGAGTGTAAGCGATCAGCTTGAGCATCGTTCACGAACCCTGAGCCGTCGGGCTTGAACGTTAATTTGCGTCCGAGGCGAACCGCCAAACCGGCCAAATTGACCAAGGTTGAGCTATGGAAAGCTTCGTTGACGCCGTAGCCGAAAGGACGTTTCTCGCGGGCGCAAAGGTCGAAATCGTCTTCCTGATATTCGGGCAGGGGGAACTCCGCCGCCTGGCGAATCAGTTCGGGCTTATCGGAACGCAAGTTGGCAAAAAGTTTACCTTTCGGCCCTTCGATGAAGGCGTTTTCGGGATTACGCTCGGCCAATTCGGATTCCAAAATAATCCGCGTCCCATCCTTATAAGTCAGGGTGACGGTCTTCCAGACGCCGCAGGCCATCGGATCTTGCGTCGGTGCATCCGCTTCCACGGTAACAGGGAATTCACTGTCCTTACCGAGGAAATATTGGACGGGGTCCAAGAAGTGCTGCCCCATGTCACCCAACCCGCCTTGGTCGAAATTCCAATAACCCCGGAAGGAACCATGACAGCGATGAGGGTGATAAGGGATCAGCTGCGAAGGGCCGCAGTACATGTCCCAGTCCAAATGCGCGGGGACGGCTTCGGGTGCGAGGTTCGGCTTACCCACCCAGAGATTCACCTTCCAAGCAATCCCACCCACCGGGGCCAGACGCACCGTCAAGGGTCCGCCCAATACTCCGCTGGCCACCACGCGTTTGATTTCCCGAGCCGGACCAATGCCATAGTAATTCGTGCGATTTAAGCGGAACCAGGTGTTCACGCGGAAGGGCACGCCCGTCTGCTTAACCACCCGGCTCAAGGCGAGACCTTCGCCGATCGTACGGGTCAAAGGCTTCTCCGACCAAACCGCCTTACCACGTCGGGCAGCGGCGGCGGCGATCACCCCATGCCAATGCGGCGGCGTGCAAACGTGCACCACGTCGACATCGGGCAGGTGAATCACTTCGCGGAAATCTTTCGCCATGATCGGCGTACCGCCGCCCGCTTTCTGGACGCGGTCAAATTTATCTTTCATACGTACCGCATCCACGTCGCAGACGGCGATAATGCGATTGGCGCCGGTCATACGTGGCTCGGAATGCATCTTGGAGATGCCGCCGCAACCGACGATGACGTGGTTCAAAGTCTCGCTCGGCGGAATAAAGCCCCGGCCAAGGACATGGCGGGGAATGATCGTGAAGCCGACGGCGGCGACAGCGGCTTTCTGCAGGAACGAACGACGGGGTAATCGCATGCGGTTAAATAGGCAGGCCAAGCACAGCCATCAACCCTCATAACTCTACCCCGCTCATTATAACAATTTTATGGTTGTTTGCCTCCGTTTAATGGCCAAGGGCACCGTCAGACTGGAAGAAATTAATTTCGTCAAAATCCCCTGCCGTTTTGCTTCCGAGCCTAAACTCGCTAAGGATGAAGCCATTCGCATGTTAATGCCCCCCGTTCTGACTCCCCTCGCTTTTACCGCGCATGGTAAATTACCCGAGTGCGTCCGCACGCAAGCGGCCACCGCGCCCTTCTACCAGGCCTCAGTCTGGCAGGAAACCTTGGCGGACCCCGACCGTCGGCTGGTCGACTTTCCCCGACTTTCTAAAAAAGACCTCCGCGAAAACTCGCCCTTAGGCTTCTTGAGTTCAGATCTCGACCTCAAAGCCCTGCAGAGGGACGGAAGTATCGAAGAAGAAAGCACCTCCGGAACTTCTGGGGCGAGCGTGCAGGTCGTTTTCGGCAAAACCTGGTGGGCTGAACAAGAACTCCGGGCGCTTCGGTTAAATCCCTTCATCGCTTCGATTATAGATAACAGTTCCGGAAAGCGGGCCGTATTCACCACGCCCGGCTGCAGCGGCGTCAGCTGTTTTGCGCGCTGGCTCAACGTCGAGCAACGCACCTTAGGCTCCACGCTTTTCGTGAATCAATCTCGCATCCCCTTTACCCTCGCCGAAGCAAAGATGCGACAGATGGCCGAAGAAACCCTGCAGTGGGCGCCCTCCTTTCTTGATGTGGATCCGGTCCACGGTGCCTGGTTTGCCCTTTACTGCGAACAACACGGTCTGCGTTTCCCTTCCCTACGCTTCATTCTCACCAGCTACGAATATACGAGTTTCGCCCACCGTCGCATCATGGCACGAGTCTTCGGCGTCCCCCTCATCAATCTTTATGGATCCAGCGAAACGGGGCATCTTCTCATCGAACAGACCGACGGCTTCATGACGGCGAGTACCGAAACCGCGCAACTTGAAATCGTCGACCGCAACCACGATGGGGTCGGCCAACTCCTGGCAACCACCCTGACCAATCCTTATCTCCCCCTAATCCGTTATGAAATCGGCGATTACGCCGAACAGCTTGACGGTGGCATCCGGATTCACGGCCGCGTGCGCGACGCTCTGAAAAATTCTGCCGGTAACCTCGTAACGACTCGGCAAATCGATCAGGCTTTTTCGGACATGGCAGGCATTGCGCATTACCAGCTTCGGCAAGCCGATGACGGCTCCGCTGAGCTTACGCTTTTGCCCGAGAAGCCGGGCGACACTTTGCTCGCCCAGTCCTCCACCTTGGCGCACACGCTCGGGCAAATCCTCGGCGGCCCTATTTCGACGCAAGTCTCAGCTTTGATTACCCCCGAAGACTCGGGGAAATTCCGCCTAACCCTTAGGGTGGCCTAATATCAGCCAGATTGGGCTTTAGAGGGCTTTCTGCTGGAAAAACCTGAGGTAACCCGCCAAGGTTTCTTTTTTACACTCATGGACGTCCACATCGACGGAAAATTCTACCCTAAGGCTGACGCCAAGGTCTCGGTCTTTGACCACGGCTTCCTTTACGGCGACGGCATCTTCGAGGGCATCCGTCTTTATCAAGGCTGCGTCTTCCGACTCGAAGAGCACCTCGAGCGTCTCGAGATGTCGGCCAAGGCCATCTGTCTCCAGATGCCGTGGACGCGTCAAGAAATCTCGGACATCGTCTGTGAATCTTGCCGCCGTAATAACCTGACGGACGGGTACATCCGCCTCGTGGTCTCACGCGGCGTCGGCGACCTGGGACTTTCCCCAAAGAATTGCCCCAAGCCTTCCATCATCTGCATCGCGGATACCATCAAGCTGTACCCGGAAGAGTTCTACACGACGGGCATGCGGATCATCACCGCCGCCACGCGCCGGATCAGCCCAGCGGCGCTCCCGCCCGCCATCAAGTCCCTTAACTACCTGAATAACATTCTGGCGAAGATCGAAGCCCAGCAACACGGCTTCCACGAATGCCTCATGCTCAACGAGCAGGGTTATGTCGCCGAGTGCACCGGCGATAACGTCTTCTTGATTCACAAAGGCCGGCTGATCACGCCTGCCCCACACTCCGGTGCCTTGGTGGGCATCACCCGCCAAGTGGCGCTTGAAATCGCCGCGACGCTCAAAATCCCGGTAGTTGAAACGAATGTAACGCGCTACGACGTCTGGAATGCGGATGAAGTATTCCTTACCGGCACCGCGGCCGAAGTGATTCCGGTCGTGGAAGTCGACGCCCGCGTAATCGGTACGGGCAAACCCGGCCCGCTCACCGCTGCTATCCGCGCCGAGTTCCGCAAGAAGTCGTCCCACGAAGGCACGATGATACGCTGACGAGCCGTTCGCCATCGCCCCAAGGCGAGGCGAATGTCGACGTATGTCCGCCCACGCCGATCATCCCCCAGCTGAAGGTCGCGATCAAACTCTGCGACGGCTCTTAGGCATCGCCTGGTCTTACCGTGCCGATTGCCTGCAGCTGCTAAGCCTGCAGCTCCTCTTGGTCTTCCTTACCGTGGGGGTGTTCGCCTTGACAGGTATCGCCATCGATTACTTGCGCCATTGCGCCGACCCTGCCGTCGCCTCGCCCAAGCTGCCTTTCTTTATTCCGCAAGACACTGCCGAAACTGCGGTCGTCTGGTGGCTGGCCGGCGGAATTCTTGTCTCCGCCCTGCTCCGTGCCACCCTGGCTTTTATTTTCGGACTCATCTCGGTACGCTTCTTGCACGGCCGCATCGTCTTCAATCTTCGGGCTCAAGTCTTCGCCAAACTGCAGCAGCTAAGTTTCCGGTTCTTTGACTCCAACGCCAGCGGTTCGATTATCAACCGAGTCACCTCCGATGCGCATGCGGTGCGGATTTTTATCGAAGGCGTTTTACTCCAACTGGCCATCATCGTGGTCACGCTCATCGCCTGCTCGATTTACATGTTCCGGACCGATTGGCGCCTGACCCTGGCCTGCCTCACGGTTCTGCCCTTCCAGGCTTGGTTTGCGATCAGGTTTTCTAACAAGGTCCGGCCAGCTTATGAAGAAAATCGTGATCTGATGGACCGGATGGTCTTGGGGTTTTCCGAAAACGTCCAAGGCATCCAAGTCGTCAAAGGTTTCTCCTTGGAGCCACGCATCATGGAACGCTTCAAGGGTTGGACCCAAGCCATCCGATCCCAAAAGAGGAAAGTATTCGGCGAGGTCGCCCTCTTTTGGCCCACCATCGATGGCCTCAATCGCCTCTCGATGGCCATTCTCATCGGCTATGGCGGCTGGATGGTTTCGCGCGGCGAGATCTCGTTAGGAACCGGCTTGGTGGCCTTCGCTGGCCTCCTGCAGTTATTTTCCTCCCAAGTCACGACGTTGGCAGCGGTGGTCGATAACGCCCAAGTTTCATTGGCAGGTGCCAAACGGATTTTCGAAATCCTTGATACCGACCCGGGCGTCGCCTCGCCCCCAGGGGCACGTTCTCCGGGTCGTTTTCTCGGCAAGATCTGCTTCGAAAACGTCACTTTCGAATTCAAGGACAACAACACGGTCTTGAAGGATGTTAGTTTCGTAGCGCAACCCGGACAACGCATCGCCATCGCCGGTGCCACGGGAGCCGGGAAGTCGGCGCTCCTTTCGCTGATTCCTCGTTTCTATGATCCACGCACCGGCTCCGTGACTTTGGACGGGCATGATGTTCGCACGCTACCCCTGAACGAATTACGCCGCCAAGTGGGCATGGTTTTTCAGGAAAACTTTCTCTTCTCAAATACCATCGCCGCGAATATCGCCTTCGGACACCCCGACGCCAGTCAGGAACGGATTGAACGCGCGGCGCGGATTGCCGGAGCGCATGCTTTCATCATCGCCCTACCGGAGGGTTATGAAACGCACCTGGGCGAAGGTGGCGTCAATCTCTCGGGCGGCCAACGTCAACGGCTCGCGATCGCCCGTGCCTTACTGCTCGAGCCCACGGTCCTCCTCTTGGATGATCCGACCTCGGCCATCGATCCCGAAACCGAAAAGGAAATCATGGAGGCCATGGAATCGGCCATGGAAGGCCGCACCACCTTCATCGTCGTCCATCGCCTGAGCACGCTTCGAAGGGCTGATCTCATCCTTGTCCTCGACCACGGCCGCCTCATCCAGACGGGCACCCACGCCGAGCTCATGGGACAAGACGGGCACTATCGCCGAGCGATATTGATCCAATCGGAGGGCGAAACCGCATGAGTAAAGATCGCTTGGAAATCGCGGTCAAACGCACCCGCGCCGACGAGGAAGAACCTGACCGGCTGCCCTTGCGCTGGTCGACGATTGGTCGCCTCCTGTCGTTTACCGCTCCCCACCGCCGCCAGCGTAATGCGTTGCTTTGGCTCTGCGCCTTCCGTGCCATCGCCCTGCCGACGCTCGCCTGGATCGTCGCCCATATCATCAAAGGCCCGGTGGCGGCAGGCGATACCGCGGAGACTTTCCGCTGGTTGATCATCTTCGCGGCCGCGGTGCTCTTGGGTGAAGTCGCCCTGTATTGGCGCATCCGACTCGCGCATCAGATCGGCGAAGCCGTCCTTCGCGATCTCCGAGATAAACTGATGCAGCAACTACTGACCCAACCGCTCGCCTTTTTTCATGCACGTCGCCATGGTAGCCTGATCAGCCGCATGATTTCTGACATCGAAGCGATGCGGAACGGGATTCAAAATAACTTCTTCATCACCGTCGTCTCTTTGGGCCAAATGACTTGCGCCGCCGCCCTGATGCTTTGGGTGAACCCGCAACTTTTCCTGGTACTCCTCGCGCTCGTGCCGTGCCTCTTGCTCGTTCATGGATTTTTTCGCGGTAAGATCCTGCACGCGTCCCGGGTGCAACAAGAGAGCTTTTCCCGGGTCACTTCCGCCTTGGCCGAAACCGTGCAAGGCATTCGCGTCACGCAAGGCTTCGCGCGCGAAGACACCAATGCCGGCATCTTCACCCGCCTGGTGCAAACCCTTGCCGGGCATGTGGTCAAGACCGCCAGCCTCAGCGCGCTTTACCTGCCGTTATTGGAGTTAAACGCCCAAGCTTTCCTCGCGGCCCTCGTAGGGGTGGGTGGCTGGGCGGCACTTTCAGGGTCGGGCACCGGCGTCGGCGATCTGGTGACATTCTTCTTCCTTGCCGAACTCTTCTTCGCCCCGATCACCATCATCGGAACTCAGTTATCTGAAGCCACCTTGGCCATGGCCGGGGCTGAACGTTACTTTCGCCTCCTCGACACTGCACCATCTTGGACGGATAAACCGGAGGCCGTCGAATGCCCCCCGCTCAAAGGACAGGTTGAATTCCGAGAAGTGACTTTCGCCTACGAACCTGACCGACCCGTCCTTCACGGCATCTCTTTCATTAGCCAACCCGGCCAGGTCATCGCGCTGGTCGGACACACTGGCTCCGGTAAATCTACCATCGTGGGTTTGCTGGCCAAGTTCCAGCTGCCCTTGAGCGGTCAAGTGCTCGTCGACGGCATCGATCTCGCGGATATCCGCCAAGCGTCATTACGGCGGCAAACCGGTTTCGTCTTCCAACAGAACTTTCTTTTTGCGGGCACCATCGCCGAAAATGTCAAGTCCGCCCGACCCGATGCCAGCGACGAAGAGGTACGACAAACCTTCCGCGATCTTGCCTGTCTCGATCTCATCGAAGACCTGCCCAAGGGCATCCATACCGAGGTTTCCGAAAAAGGCCGAGGTCTCTCGCTGGGCCAACAACAACTGGTTGCCTTTGCCCGCGCGCTCCTGGCCAACCCTCGCATCCTCGTGCTCGACGAAGCGACCAGCGCCGTGGATACGCTGACGGAATCGCGCCTACAACTCGCCCTCGCCCGCCTGATGCAAGGCCGCACCAGCTTCGTCGTCGCCCATCGCTTAAGCACCATCCGTAAAGCCGATCAAGTCCTCGTGCTCGACCATGGTAAGATCGTCGAACGCGGCACGCATGACTCTCTTCTCGCCCTCAAAAGGGTTTACTCTGGACTCCATCGCGACTTCCTCAGCTCGACTACTTGACCGCTTCAGTTGGGGTATCGAAGCTCGGACGACGTATCACATCTTTCTTGATTACGGGCGAAGCCATCATCGGTGCCCGGGCAAAAGCAGCGGGAAAACTTCGGGCCGCGACGGGGCTGTAAAAACTTCCCACCGGAGATGAACGGGAAACTTCGAGACTGATCGCACTCACAGTGACGGTCGATGCCTCGCTCTTTGTTTCTGCGGCAATCTTGAGCGTCACCGCTTGGCTGACGGATTTATTCATCGCGATCATCTTTTGGCCTGAACTTAAATAAGCTACCTGCACCCCCAACGGAGATAGGCTCAAAGGAATACTCCAAGTCTCACGACTAATCACATCCGGAGTTAAAATAACGATCGCAGTGCGGACCGGACCTCCCGGGTTACCTGGGTAAATCAAGCGACGACGCCACAATGGCCAATAACGGCGGCCTTGTTCATCGATGACCTCGTCTCCACCCGGTCCCGACACCCCTAAGAAGTTCTGCTTCAATTCTTTAATTTCTTCGGGGCTTAATTGGGCTACCACGGCACCCGGCGCGCGATACGGACCTTGCTCGGAACCCACCTCCGTCGAGACCAATAAGACGACTTCCACCGGGCCAGCGACGCGATGATCCACCCAGGCAATGAAGCCGTAAGGTATCGCCGTCATCGCCGCCGCGAGCGCCAAGCCGGCAAGCGCGGACCGACCCAACGACCATCTCGAAAGCAAGGCGGTCATCAGACCGGCACCCGCGAAACCGGCGGCGTGGACCGAAATATCAACGCCGAGCGTCCACGAGGCTTGTTCGTAATCCTCGGCATGCCCCCACCACTTGCTCTTCAGCAACATCAGCAAAACCCAGATGGCACCGGCAGCCGCGCCGATCAGCGGCGCAAAACTCAAGCCCGAGCGGGCGTAAACCCGCGTCAAAGCCGTCGAGAACAACGCCGCCACAAGCCCGCCGAAGAAGGCGTCCTTCAAGGATGCCACGCCTGTCAGCGCCGCCGCTAAGACCAAGAAGGCC
>CAINMU010000136.1 GCA_903850885.1 uncultured Opitutia bacterium
CCCTAAACTCCATACTCGATACTCAATACTCTCCCCTCTCCACTTATGCACAGGCCGTAGGCCGATTTGCACTTTTGCACCTCGGACGGCTCGGAGTGCCGTCCCTACCCCTTGTCCCCGTGCCCCCTCGCGGCTACGCCGCGTTCTTGCCAACTGGCCCACTGGTCAACCGATCAACTAACGTTGTATCGTTCTGGCCAACTGGCCCACTGGTCAACCGGTCAACTAACGTTGTATCGTTCTGGCCAACTGGCCCACTGGTCAACCGGTCAACTAACGTTGTATCGTTCTGGCCAACTTTCTCTCGGCGTCTACGCCTTCAGCACTTCATCCAACTGCTCAGCGCTAAACCCCATCTTCTGCAAGACGAAGGCCCGCATGTCCGGGGCCAGCGGAGCTTTAAAAATCCGCGTTAGCTTCGGCGACCGAAAATCCAGCTGCGCCGCATGGAGAGCCTGGCGACCCATTTCCAGCTTGGCGGCATGGCGCTCCGTCCAGCCGAACTCGGCGAATTCCAAATAGAGCGATTCATCGCCGCCGTAAAGTTTATCCCCCACCACCGGCACGCCCAACCATTGCGCATGCGCCCGGATCTGGTGCTTCCGTCCGGTGTGCGGCTGCACGCGCGCCAAAGTAAATCCGCCCCCAGCCAGGATTGGCTCAAAAAAAGTCGCCGAGGGCGAAGTCCCTGGGCCTTCGCGGACGGCCGTTTTTACGGCGACAGCGCTGGTCTCATCTGGACCCAAAGGCTGATCAACCAAGATGGGCGCCGGCAGGATGCCCTTTAATAAGGCATAATAAGTTTTGGAAACTAACCGCTGCTCCATCGCCGTCTGGGCGGCCGAAGCAGCCTCCCGATGCTTGGCGATAAGGATGATGCCGCTTGTCTCGCGATCCAGCCGACTGATGAGGTAAGACACTTCGGATTGCTTCCACTCTTTCACGGCGCCGACCAACGAGGACCATGGTCCGTCCTTCGACGGGTGGCATACCAGCCAGCCGGGTTTATCAAAAACCATGTAGTCGTCGTCTTCGGCGATGAGCCATTGAGGTAACTCCGCCGGATCCACTTTCGGGACATTCTTTTTGGCGGTCAGCAAAAGGTCCTGCATCCCCGCTTCCGGCAAGGCTCGCCCGTGCAGCCTAGCCAAGACTTCGCCGACCAGGTAGAGCGAGCCCAAGACCACCAACGGATCGCCAGGCGCGGCGCACTGTCCAGCCGCCGGAAATAAATCGGCGACCAAGGCCGTCCGCACTTCGCCTTTGAAAGACGGAGGGACGAGTGTCTTGAGTTCAGCCACCGAACAAGCCCGTTCATTATCCGGACGGACTAAAATAAGAAGTGCTGCATGACTTGCGGCGGCTTCAATCAAAGGCCGGGCCCGATGCGCGCCCAAAGCCCCGACGATAATCGTTGGCGCACATAGCTGCGCCAGGAGTGGCTCCACAATCCGTACGCCTTCTTCATTGTGCGAGCCGTCGATGATGAGCTTGCGACCATCGCTAAGCGTGAGGTCTTCCCAGCGTCCCGCCCAGGTGATATTAAGTAACGCTGCTTGAGCCACGGCCTGATCAATCGTCAATCGAGTCGCGAGTTCGCTGGCAAGTAAAGCGGCGCCCGCGTTCCAACGCTGGTGCTCTCCTTCGAGATTAGTCAGTGGCAATCCGGCCTTGAAGCGATCTCTGACAAAATAAAGCGGGGCGCCGACTTCTTGGGCTCGGGCGATGATTACGGCTTCGGCTTCGGGCGGCACCTTCCCGACCACGCACGGAACTCCAGTTTTAATGATGCCGGCCTTCTCCCCGGCGATTGCGGCCAAGGACGCTCCTAGATATTCTTGGTGGTCCAGGCCGATGGAAGTGATGACGCAAACTTCAGGCTGGCAGATGTTCGTGGCATCCAATCGGCCGCCGAGGCCGGTCTCGAGGATCATCACGTCGACGTGCTGCTCCCTGAATTCCAGAAGTGCGATCGCGGTGATCAGCTCGAAGAACGTCGGCGCCATGGCCTTATCCTCTTGGGCGATCGCTTCGTAATGCGGCCGCAACTGCTCGGCCAGTTCGCCGATGCGTTCATTCGTCGCTGGGCGACGATCTATTTGGACGCGCTCGCCGATTTCCATCAGGTGCGGACTCGTATAAAGTCCCGTCCGACGTCCTTGTGCCCGCTGAATCGCTTCAATCATCGCGCACGTCGAGCCTTTGCCGTTCGTACCCGCGACATGAAAAACCGGGGCGCATGACTCCGGCTGCGCCAAGCGGGCCGCCAACATGCGCATGCGATCCACGCCGAGGCGCGAACCAAGATTACGTAAACTCGTCAACCAGCGCAGCGTGTCGGCGAGTTCCATCTCCGCAGCGCTTGCTTAGGCCGCGCGGCGCTTGACGGATTTGACCTTCACCTTGCGGTGCGCCAAGGCGCGCAGGAGGCTCGCCAGTTTGGCCTTCATTTCCTTGCGGTGCACGATCATGTCGATCAAGCCGCGCTTAAGGAGGAATTCAGAGGACTGGAAACCTTCGGGCAGATCCTGATTGGTGGTCTCCTTAATCACGCGGGCACCGGCGAAACCGATGAGAGCGCCAGGCTCGGCCACGATCACGTCGCCCAGTGTGGCGTAACTTGCCATGACGCCGGCCATCGTCGGATTGGTCAGCACGGCAATGTAAGGCAGGCCAGCGGCGCGTAATTTAGCGAGGGCCGCGCTGGTCTTGGCCATCTGCATCAAAGAAAGAATGCCTTCCTGCATGCGGGCGCCGCCCGAGGCACAGACCACGACGCAGGGGCACTTCATCTTGATCGCACGTTCGATGGCGCGGGTGACTTTTTCGCCGGCCACTGAGCCCATCGAGGCGCCCATGAAAGAGAAGTCCATGATGGCGAGCGAGACCGGCAGGCCGTCCATCAAACCATGCCCGCAGACCACGGAGTCGCGCAGGCCGGATTTCTTCTGGTGCTGGACCAAGCGCTCAGGATAAGAACCGCCGGCCGTAAATTTAAGCGGATCTTTCGAGGTCAACTTGGAGTCGGTTTCCTTCCAACTGCCCTCATCGATTAACAAAGCGATGCGGCGCTTGGTGGAAAGGCGCTCGTGGTAGCCACTGACCGGAAAAACATTCCAATTCGCCTCTAAGTCCTTGGTGTAGACCATCTCGCCATCGAGGGGACACTTAGTCCAGAGACCCGCCGGGATATCCTTTTTCTTCGGAGTCGGCGTGTGTGTACGTTTGCGGAAGACGGCCATGGTTAAGCCCTTAAGGTTTAGGACTTCTTCAGGTTTACGAAAGGGAAAAGCACGGACCGACCGACCTAAAAAGGCCTAATTTGCCCTTTTTAACGAAGAATTTTCAGCGGCGAGACGTGCCCGCCAGCCGCTCGAGAATCATCTCGTAGGCGTTGGTAGCACGCTCGGCCATCTGGATTTCAAAATTCTCGTCCGGCGCATGTAGATTCGAGTCAGGCGTGAAGAGACCGATCATTACCGAGTCGAGTCCGGTCTCGCGACGAATGTCACCGATAATCGGAACGCTGCCACCTTCGCGGAGATAGAGCGGCGCTTTGCCGAAGGCTTCGATGATCGCCTTATCGGCTTCGCGGAACGCCCGAGCCAAGACGGGATTCTGATCCTTCGGGGTATTCGCCCGGTCGGGCGGACAAACATAATAAGCTCCGTTACCCTGCATCTCCTTGATATCGACCCGCACGCCTTTGGGCGCGCGCGCCCGGATGGCATCCGCGACTTGCTTATGAATATAAACGGGATCCTGACCCGGCACGAGGCGACAGGTAATCTTGGCGAAGACCTTGGAGGGGATCACGGTCTTGGAGCCCTGACCTTGATAACCACCGCCGATGCCGTTGAATTCTAGAGTCGGAGCGAAACGTACGGCTTCCAGTCCGTTCAATCCCGGACCGGGATGCAATTCATCGACGCCCAAGAAGCGGCGATAATCTTCTTCCGACATCGGGAGTTTGCGCAGCTCCTCGCGCTCCCAGCGTTGAGGCTGATCGACGTTCTCGTAAAATCCTTCGACGGTCACGGCGTTATCCGCGTCGTGCAAAGAGGCGCAGAGTTCAGCGAGGGCCTGAATGGGATTATAAACCGCCCCGCCATGGAGGCCCGAATGCAAATCGGAACGCGGCCCCGTCAGCCCGACTTCCAAGCCGATGATGCCGCGCAGGCCGGTCGTGATGACGATTTGGTCCGACGACGGGCTGGCGGTATCCGAGAGCATGACGCAATCCGCCGCCGCCAATTCGGCCTTATGGGCATGGAGAAATTCGGGGAAACTCGGTGAGCCGATTTCTTCTTCGCCCTCGATTAGGAAGGTGATGCGGAGCGGTAGGTCGGGGCGACGTTTCAACAGACGAGTCAACGCCGCGACAGCGACCAAGTGCGGGCCCTTGTTATCCGCGGTGCCCCGACCCCAGACCTTGCCGTCGCGCACGACCGGCGTAAACGCCGGCGTCGTCCAAAGATTAAGTGGATCGGCGGGTTGGACGTCATAATGTCCATATAAGACGATATGCGGCCATTCATCTGGACCACGGCGACGCGCCAAGACGACCGGGTGCAAGGGCGTCGGCACGATTTCAACCTCCAGGCCAGCTGATTTGAGCAAACCACAGATGTGGGCGCGCGCGCCATCCATCCCTGCCTTGAAGGCCGGATCGGTAGAAACACTGGCGTGGCTAACATACTCGATGAGTTCGCGAACGAGATCCATGGGTTGAAGTAAGATGGGAAAGGGACGAAGGGCAATCACTAGAGGCTCGGAGGCTCGAACCGAGGCAGAGTTGACCCGTTGACCCGTTGGCCTGTTGGCCAGAGAGATTAACTAGCTGGCCAGGGTAGGGCTGACCACCCTTGGTTAGCCGCGGTTGAGCGAGGGCGCTCAACCCTACCCATTACATCCCTGGCCAACTGGCCCACTGGTCAAACGGTCAACTAACGCTGTATCGTTCCGGTCTCCGGTTCCCCTTTGAGCCCTGCCTCTTGCCCCCACGTTTGCACCTTTGCACAGGCCGTAGGCCGATTTGCACTTTTGCACCTCGGACGGCTCGGAGAGCCGTCCCTACCCATTGCCTCCCTTGTCAACCGGCCAGCTGGTCAACCGGTCAACTAACGTTGTATCGTTCTGGTCCACCGAGCCTCTGAGCCTCTGGGCCTCTGGGCCTCTAGCGATTGCCCGACGCTCTTTTTCCTTCCCCCTTCCCTGTCTCTGGGGAGAGTAAAGGTATGTCCCCCGCGGAACAGTTGAAGGTCATGAAATCTCGCACCGAGAAATTCATCGGTGAAGGTGAAATCCTCAAGCGCCTTGAAGCCGGGAAAACCTTGCGCGTAAAGCTCGGCGTCGATCCCACCCGCCCCGACCTGACTTTCGGCCACATGGTCGTCTTCCAGAAACTCCGTCAATTCCAGGAACTCGGCCACCAGGCCGTACTGATCATCGGCGACTACACCACGCGTATCGGTGACCCGACCGGCAAGTCCGAGACGCGACCGGTCCTTTCCGAACAGGAAATCGAGGAGAACGCCAAGACCTACCTCGAGCAGGCCTACCAGATTCTCGACCCGAAGAAGACCGAGGTCCGCCGCAATAGTGAGTGGTTCGGCAAGATGTCGTTCCTCGATGCGCTCCAGCTCAGCCGCCGCATGACCGTCGCGCAGATGCTCGCGCGCGATGACTTCGCCAAACGCCACGCTTCCAACACGCCGATCTCCATCGTCGAATTCCTTTACCCGCTCCTGCAGGGTTACGACTCCGTGATGCTGAAGTGCGACATCGAAATCGGCGGTAGCGACCAGCTCTTCAACATGCTCGTCGGCCGCGACCTGCAGGAACAAGACGGCCAGCCCCCGCAGGCCGTGCTCGGCATGCCGCTCTTGGTCGGCCTCGATGGCACGCATAAGATGTCGAAGAGCCTCGGCAACTACATCGCCTTTAATCACGACGCGAAGGATATGTTCGGACGCATCATGTCGGTGCCCGATGCAGCCATGTGGATCTATTACGACCTCCTCCTGCTCTCGACGGCGGAAGAACTCGCCGCGCTCAAGGCGATGCACCCGATGGAAGCCAAGAAACAGCTCGCCACGCGCCTGACGGACAAGTTCCACGGCGCGGGCGCGGGCGCTAAGGAACGCGCCGAATTCGAAAATGTCTTCTCCAAGGGCGGTGTCCGGACCGACATGCCCGAGTTCGCCTGGGCCGCCGTCTCTGGCGGCGCGGCCGAAGTCGGCATCGTCGACCTACTTGCCGCCACCAACCTCTTCCCCTCCAAGAAGGAAATCCGCCGCCTCATCGAGGGTGGCGCGGTCAAGATCGGCGACGATAAGGTCTCGGACCCGGCCTTCAAAGTCATCAAGCCCGCGGACGAACTAGTCATTCAGGCCGGCAAGCGGACTTTCGTGAAGGTTAAGTAAGGCCCGGGTCCGGCCCGCGGGGCCGCTGGGGCAGGTCGGCGAATAACCCCGCCGATTATGCCCTTCCCCTGACCTTCTTCCCGTCCCTATTATCGTCCTTTCCCGCATGGCCGAAAACAACAACAGTCGAGACTTCGTGCACCTGCACGTGCATACCGACTACAGCATGCTGGATGGGTGCAGTCGCATCGACCGGCTGATGGACCGCGCGTGCGATATGAACATGCGCGCGGTGGCGATTACCGACCACGGCAATCTTTTCGGCCTTTTCGATTTCTGGAACGAGGCCACCAAACGCTCCAAGGGTGAGACGAAACTCAAGCCGCTCCTCGGCTGCGAACTCTACCTGGTCTGGGATCATGCGCTCACCGACAAGCCGGATCGGCGAGAACATAAATATTACCACATGGGCGTGCTGGCCCAGAACTTCAAAGGCTACCAGAACCTCACCAAGCTCGTCTCCGATGCCCACGTGCGCGGGCTCCACTACAAGCCGCGAACGGACATCGAACAGCTGGCGAAGCACGCCGAGGGCCTCATCGGCTTCAGCGGCTGTCTGCAAGGCGTCATCCCACAGAACCTGCTGAAGGGCGATTACGAGGCCGCCCGCAAGGCCTGCGGACGGTTCGTCGAGATCTTCGGGCGCGAAAACTTCATCATCGAGATTATGGACCACGGTCTCGAAGAACAAAAGCGCATCATCGCCGACCTCTTGAAGCTCGCCGAAGAATTCAAGCTGCGCGTCGTGGCCACGAATGACGTCCACTACGTCGACGCCGGCGATGCGGCCGCCCATGACGCCATGCTTTGCATCCAGACCGGCGCGCGTCTTGCAGACGAACGTCGCATGCGCTATACCGCGCAAGAATTCTACCTAAAAAGCCAAGATGAGATGTTACGGGTCTTCGGCGAAGTCCCCGATGCCATCAAGAATACGGTGGCGGTCGCCGAGATGTGCGACGTCAAATTGCCCGTCGGTCAAAACAACTACCCCGTCTACATCTTCAGCGAAGGCATCAAGCCCAAGACCGACAAGAAGGTCGACGCCATCCTTGACGGCTACGAACAGCTTAAGAACGGCCTGCTCGTCGCCGCTAAAAAGAAAGGCGAATTCACCATCACCGAGGATCAACGCAAACCGATGCGGGCGAATGGCTCCTACCTGCTTGATGTCGTCAAGAAAGGCCTGCTGGAGCGCTACGGCATCGACTACGACAGTCCTAAAGCTTGGGCAGATGAAAAAATCCCCGGTATCGGCCAGACCAGCCCCGCCGAACTCTGCCGCCGGGTCGACTATGAGATGGGCGTCATCGCTGGCACCGGTTTCGTCGATTACTTTCTGATCGTCTGGGACTTCATTGACTGGGCCCGCCGTCACGACATCCCCGTTGGCCCTGGCCGTGGGTCAGGCGCCGGCTCCATCGTGGCCTATTGCCTTAAGATTACGGACATCGATCCGATTCGCTTCGGTCTGCTCTTCGAACGTTTCTTGAATCCCGAACGCGTCTCCGCGCCCGACTTCGATATCGATTTCTGCATGCGGCGCCGCGACGAAGTCGTAGACTATGTCCGCAAAAAATACGGCGAAGACCGCGTCGCCAACATCATCACCTTCGGCACCTTCGGGGCGAAGATGGTCGTCCGCGACTTGGCCCGAATCCGCGACTTGCCCTTCGCCGAGACCAACCGTCTCGCCAAGCTTGTCCCGGATGATATCAATATCTCACTCGAAGACGCCCTGAAGAAATCCAATGAGCTGCGCGAGGAAGTGAACGTCAATCCGCAGGCGGCGAGCATCATCGAGACCGGACGGATCATCGAAGGCATGGTCCGCAACAGCGGCAAACACGCTTGCGGCATGATCATCGCCGACCGGCCACTCACGGACATCATCCCGGTGACGATGCAGGAAGGCAACCTGACCACGCAATACGCCAAGGACCCGGTCGAAAAACTTGGCTTGCTGAAGATGGATTTTCTGGGCCTCAAGACGCTCACCATTATCGATGACGCCCAGAAACTCGTCCGCAAGCACCGCAAGAAACCTGCGTTCGACATCGAAAAAGTAGAGTTCGAAGACCCCGCGACCTTTGCGCTCCTGAACGAAGCCAAGACCGTCGGCGTGTTCCAGCTTGAATCCGGCGGCATGCAATCGCTCTGCCGCAAATTCCATATCACCGCCATCGACGAAATCGTTGCTCTCATTGCCCTCTATCGTCCGGGTCCGATGCAATTCATCGGCGACTACGTCAAAGGGAAGAACGACCCAGCAACTGTCAAATACGCGCACCCGCTCCTTGAGAAGGTCGCCAAGGAAACCTATGGCATCCTAGTCTATCAGGAACAAGTGATGGAAGCCGCGCGCGTGGTCGCCGGCTACACCCTCGGCGGCGCCGACATGCTTCGGCGCGCGATGGGCAAGAAGATCAAGGAGGAGATGGAACAACAGCGCTCCATCTTCGTCGAGGGCGCCAAGGTCACCAATAACATCGATAAGAAGAAGGCCGAAGAAATCTTTGCGACGCTAGAAAAGTTCGCCGAGTATGGGTTCAACAAGTCGCACTCCGCCGCGTACGCTATCCTTTCCTACCGGACGGCTTATCTGAAAGCGAACTACCCGGTCGAGTTCATGGCTGCCGTGCTCACCTCCGAACAGGGCAACGCCGACAAGCTCGCTGAATTCATGACGGAAGTCGAAGCCCTCGGCATGAAAGCCCTCGGACCCGATGTGAACCAATCGGATACCGACTTCACGCCAATGATCAAAGAGAACGCCATCCGCTTCGGACTCGGCGCGATCAAGGGTGTGGGCGAACAGGCCGCGCGCAATATCGTGGCCGAACGCGAGAAAAGCGGCCCCTTCAAAGACTTTGGCGATTTCGTGGGCCGGATGGGCGAACAGGATCTCAATGCTCGGACGCTCGACTGCCTCATCCGGGCTGGAGGCTTTGACTTCACGGGCGAAGATCGCCGTCACTTGGTCGACTCCATCGAGTCTGTGCGCCGACACTTCGCCGGCGAAAGAAAAGAACGGGCCAGCGGCCAGGGCTCGCTCTTTGACATGCTCGGGGCCGAAGACGCCGGCGCAGCTCGCCCGACGGACTTGATCCTCCGCAAGTCGGAGAAGATGCCGAAACTCGAAATGCTTAACAGTGAGAAGGCCCTCCTCGGCTTCTACCTGAGCGGTCATCCCTTGGCCGATTACCATGGCTTGGATGAAGCGGTCGCGACGCTCACCGTCACCCCGGACCGGATTGAACTTAATAAGACCGAACGCCACGCGGTCCGCATCTGCGGCATCATCGGCGGGCTCGAGAAAAAGATTTCTAAGAAAGATAATCGCCCGTGGGCCCTCTTTACCGTCGCCTCTCGCTCAGTGACCATTCCGGTCATGATGTTCTCCGACGCTTATGATGCTGCGGCACTGCTCAAGGATGGTGAGCTTCCGTTGCTCATGGATGGCTCGCACGTCATTGTCGACGCCCGGCTCAATTGGCGGGAAGAACGCGGCGAGTGGTCGCTCAGCGCCCATGCCGTCACCCCGCTGCGTCGAGCTCCCAGCCTCATCAAGAAAATCCTCTTCGCCCTCAAGCCTGGCCCTGACGCCGGCGATTTCATGGAAAAGATCGTGGCCCATACACGCAAGGTAGACGGACCGACCATCGTCCAGGTCGGCTTCATCCAGCCCGACGGCCGCGTGCTTGTCGCCGAAGCCGCCCGCGGGATGACGACTCGGTTTGACGCCGAAAGCTATGGCATCTTCGGACGCCACCCTGCCTGCGCTGGAGTCCAGATCGATGCCACCGCCCCTTCGCAGCCCCCGCAGCGAAAGTACGGCCCACGATAATTCTTCTATTTATCCGCCTTGGCGAAGCCCCCTTCGTTAGGACAATCTTCCACCATGAGCCTTCCGGCCATCTATTGGGTCGTTGCCCTTTCAGCCCTCATCGTCCTCTCGGCCGTGCTTCTCCGAGGTCCGACCCGGGCATGGCGTCGTAAACGTAGATACCGGCTACGGGTCGAAAAATCAGCCGCATTTTGGCAGAACCTAACGGTGACCAAGTCAGTTCCTGATTCGCTCCGCGTTATCGCGACCCTCACCACCGCCCCTGATCGCATCCACCTCCTCGAGCCGGTCTTAAAAGCCCTGACCGAAGGTCAAAGTCGACCGCCCGACGAAATTCACCTGAACATACCGTACCGTTTTGGGCGGACCGGACAGGAATACGTGCTGCCCGACTTCCTGGCACGTTTCCCCGTTAAAATCTTTCGCGGCGAAGATGAGGGTCCCGGCACCAAGCTGATCCCCACCATCCGACGCACGCCGCCCGACGCGGATGTTTGGTTCTTCGTCGTCGACGATGACGTACGCCATCTTCCGGAAGCACTAGCGACCTTGCTTTCATTTGCCCGCAAAGGCCCACCGGCCGCTTACGGGTTCGCAGATAACTATCTCTTTCGACGCTGGTCGCCTCCCGCGGGTGACGTCGACATCCTATGCGGCTTCGCGGGCTTCATCGTCCACCGCTCCTTTTTCAAGGACGACTTCGAATCCTATCTGGCGCAAGCCCTCAGCCATGCGAGCTGTCGCTTCCATGACGATGTCTACTTCAGCAATTATCTGGCCCTCCATGGCATAAGCCGTTTCCGATTGGCGACCCCTGACGTCAGCCTGGATCGCATGGAACAACTCGGTTGCCTGCTGGAGCAAGGCGGCAACGTAACCTCTTTGGCCATGGGCCACGGCACCGGCGAGAACACCCATGTCCGGGCGCATCGCGCAATGGAATTTCTCCGCTCTATCGGACTTGGTGCCATCAACCCGTCCAAACCATGACCACGCTCAAGCTCGCCTTCAGCGACTTCATCTTCAATCGCCACGATACGGATAAATTCGGCCGCTTCGACCCCAAGGATAATGTCTTCACGCGGCTATTAGCTCGCGCATACGAAGTCCGAGTGGTTCCTCTGGCAGAAGCCGAAGTGCTGATTTATTCGACTTTCGGACAGGCGCACCGGACCTTCCACGGCCGTAAAATCTTCTTCACGTCCGAGAACGTCTTACCCGATTTCAACGAGTGCGACTTCGCGATCAGCTTCTGCCACCCACCCGATGAGCCGCGGCACTTTCGTCTTCCGCAATATGTCTTTTACGTCGATGAGCCTTCCGGCCTCATCAAAGAGCCCGGCTTCGATGCGGCCGCGATCTTGAAAACCAAGACGAAGTTCTGCAATTTCGTCGTCTCCAACCCGCGTTGTCTGGAACGAAATAAATTCTTCCGGATGCTCCACCGCCGAAAGCCTGTCGACTCCGGTGGCCGACACTTCAATAACCTCGGCAAACCTATCGCCAATAAGCTCGCCTTCATCCGAGACTATAAATTCACCTTGGCCTTTGAGAATTCCTCTTCGTCTGGCTACACCACCGAGAAACTCGTCGAGCCGATGCTGGCTGGCAGCTTGCCGATTTACTGGGGCAACCCGGAGGTAGCCCGAGACTTCAACCCCCGTAGCTTCATCAACGTGTCGGATTTTCCATCATTTGATGCCGCGATTGAGCACATCCTTAAAGTAGACGCCGACGATGGGCTTTACCTTTCATACCTCCGTGAGCCATGGTTTAATGGCAATACCCCACCCCAATGGTTTGATCCGATGATTCAATTCCAAGCATTACAGGGATTCCTGTCGGCACCCCGCTCAAGCTCGCCTCGCGTCTATCGAGATCGGAAATTGCGATCCCATGCTTACTCGAGTGACCTTCATCGGGCGCTCTCCGGCCTGGCCTGCCGCCTCGATGGCCAACTTTGGAAGTTAGGCTGGCGATAAATCCTGACTCACAACGGTTCGGCTACTTCCTTAAAGCACCGCGCCACATAGCTGATGTCATCGGGCGTAATATTGGCGTGATTAGGCAGATAAAGCCCGAAATCATGCACGCGATCGGCGACCGTCAGGTGCGTCACGCCGTAACGCTTGATCCAAAATGGCTGACGACCCATCGAGCCGCAAACCAGCGGCCGGCATTCGATACCGTTCGACTTTAAGTGATGGAAGACCGCCAAGCGGTTTTTCACGAAAGTACCGTAGGCGAAACTGGAGACGAAGCTGCGCTCGCTACGTTGTGACCAAAACTCCGGTAGAGCCTTACGATAAAGTTCAAAATTATGCTCCCGGGCCTTGGCGATGTCCGGTAGGCGCTGCAACTGTCCGCGACCCAAGAAAGCATTGAGGTCGGAAGAGCGTAGGTTGTATCCCGGATAGTAAAAACTGTAGAACTCGCGAAACTCATCGATGTCATGTTCTTTGCGCCAGGCGATCCGGTCGGCTTCCGGCACGTCGCGCGACCAGCCGTGTGATCGGATGGAAAGCATGACGCTATACAGCTTATCATCGCTTGTGGTGATGGCGCCGCCCTCGATGGTCGAGATATGATGCCCATAATAAAATGAGAACGATCCAGCGAGAGAAAGTGCGCCGGTCTTCTGGCCTCCGTATTCGGAACCCAAGGCTTCGCACGCATCTTCGATCACCTGACAGCCATGTTGCTCACAGAGGCGATGAATGGCTTCCATCTTGTTGGGGTGGCCCAGAATATGGACAAGGATGAGCAGAGCTGGCTGTTCCTTCTTCAGCAGCGCCTCGAGGTGATTGAGATCCACGCCTAGGTCGTCGGCATCCGAATCGCAAAGGAAGCAATCGAAGCCCAGCTGGATGAAGGGCGAAAGCGTCGTGATCCAAGAGACGGACGGCACGATCACCTTCTTGTTCTTCAGGTAACCGGCTTCCAGAAGGCTGTAGGCCATCAGGAGGTTCGCCGACGAACCGCTATTCACCATGATGCTGTACTTGGTTCCGGAATAGGCGGCAAACTCAGCCTCGAACTGCCGCGTCAGTGGTCCCTTAGTGACCTGGTGGCCTTCCTTAAGCCAATCAGCAAGGGATGACATCTCCTCGGCGGAGATCGTATTATCAGCCAGCTTGACGGTGCGTCGGGTCATTGCTTTGAGCTTTTTCTTGGTTTAGATATGCGCCGGAGGAAAGAGGCGAGGTTCGCCTTCAAGCGCATGAAAGCCAAGGCGACGTCGCCGACAAGGTCGAGCCGGAACCTCTTGGCCAACCAAAGCATGGCGTAGAAGCGCCTGCTCTCTTGATAGGCCTTTCGAAACGCGAGCTTCTTCGCCTCATCCTGCAAAGCGGAAACCGTGATCGATCCGGGGTGCGAAGAAAAAACCGCTAGGGGTTCGTCCACGAAGCCGATTTTCTTATAATTGAGCGTCGTCATCGCCGTCATGAGCCAATCTGGGCCAACGCCGTGGTATTCAAAACGAGCGAAGGGAACCTTACCTACGAAAAGAGCGTCCAACATGTCCTTCCGTCGAATAATCGTGGCCCCAGGCGAAACGAGGCCCCGCAATTGCTTATCCATGAAGAAAGCCGAGGAATAAGTCCCGGTTGAGCCGAACTTGTCGAACAGTTCCGCCAAGACCTGACCGCTGTCATCGTCACGCAAAGATACCTTGGAAAAGACGAGACCAACCTCCGGAGCCATGAGCGCCATGCATCGCTCGATATAGGCCGACTCCATGTAGTCGTCGTCAAAGTTGATATGCACGAACTCTCCCCGTACGTTCATGAGACCATCAAGCCAGCAGAAGTGCACGCCGTGGTCGACGTCGCGGCGAATGTAGCGGATACGGTCACCGAAGGAGGCTGCCACGGCCGGGGTGTCATCCGAGCTGCCATGGTCGACGACGATGACCTCGCACGCCTGGGTCTGCACGAGGGCTGATTCGACGCAACGACGCAGCAACTTCGCCCGATTGAAGGTCGGGATGAGGATAGTGACGAGCGGGGTGGTCATTGGCCGAGAATCTGGCGGAGCTTCGTCGTGTCGGCAACCAAGGAGGTCGGCGTGCCGGTAGAGGCCGAAGTAATGTTCAGCGACATCGGAGCTAGCGACTGGACGAAATCAGCGATGCGGGTGCCGCGACCAGACCCAATATTAATGATACCGGCAGCCTGGTACTCGGTGAGTTCAACGATTGCGGCGACCAAATCATCGGCCAAGGAGAGATCACGGACATCATCGACGCCATGCAGCGGAAAAGGCTGGGTGAGGTCTTCGGTCGCGAAGCGGCGCTGGAGGGTCGGGTAGAGGAACGTGCCGGTCTGCTCAGGGTGATAAAAGCTGAAGATACGGCCCACGCACCACGGCAGGCCGGCCGGACCGGCGGAGTTCTCAACGACCTGCTCGCCCATGCGCTTTGTCAGGCCGTAAGGATTGATGGGGCTCACCGGGGCGTCTTCGCGCAATGCCTCGGCTTGCGGACGATAGACATGGCTGCTGCTCGCGTAGAAGAGCCAAGGCTTACGGCCGCTGGCGACGAGAGCCGTGACGAGATTGGCCGTGCCACCGACATTGACGCGGAAGGCGCGAGCGGGGTCAGCCTGGACCGTCTGGGTCGGGACCACCGCAGCAAAGTGTAGAACGGCTTCCGCCTGGGCATCGGTGGCCCAAGCCTGCAGGGCGGACAGATCGCAGATATCGCCGGCGAATGAGCTGACTTCATGCCCTCGCTCGAGCAGTTGCTTGATGGCAATCCGGCCCAAGATTCCCCGTCCTCCAGTAAGGCCGATCCGCATGCATTCATAAGAGGCGTGCGAAGCCCCTCTTTCAACCAGAAAGCTTCTATTAAAAAGTGTTTGCTTCCGCTTCGACGACCGCTGGCAATTAGGAGGTTCTCATGCTCGCAACGCCGACACTCAGCGTAGTCGTTCCCACCTATAACTGCGCTCCACTGATGGAGCGGCACCTTGCGTCCATGGCGAAATGGGCCGACCTGGCGGACGAGTTTGTCATCGTGGACAGCCATTCGACCGACGGGACGCTCGACCTCATCCGCGAGCGACTGCACCACCCAAACGTGCGCATCATCGAGCGCGACCGCGGCCTCTACGAATCCTGGAACGAAGGCATCGCTGCGACTACAGGGGACTGGGTCTACATCAGTACGGCCGGAGATCTTATTAGCAAAGCTCACCTTCTCCGCCTCATGCAAGAAGGCGGGCGGGCCGGTGCGGACGCGGTGGTCAGCCCGCAGAGGTTCGTGACCGAAGCCGGAGAACCTTACCTGGGGGCCGATTATACCAACGCGGACATACATGGCCTCTTGGCCGGGCGAGGCGTCGTGTCGCTAAGTCCTGCCGCCGTTTGCTACTATGCTTTCAGAAAAGCCAAGCCCAACGCCTTGCTTGGTAGCTGGGCGAGCAACCTTTTCCGCGGCAACTTCCTGAGGGCGAGACCATTGCCGACCGATTACGGAACACACGGCGACACCGCCTGGACCCTGCGCCATTCCGCTGAGATGAACCTCTGCCTCGTCCCGGTGGCGGGAGCGAGCTTCTGTATCCATAAAAAAGAGCCCGGCGGCCCGCAGCAGATACTTGGCCGCGTGTTGGACCGCCTGTTCATGGAGGAGTCGGAGCGCCTCCAGGAAAAGCTGGAGTTGCGGCACGCGGCCGAGCATTGCACACTGCTCCATCTGGCCGAGAGCACGCGGGCGGCAGCGATGCGCCGTCGCGACCTATGGCACGGAACGACGCTTTACGCGCGTAACCGTTGGGCATGGCTGCCCGCCACCCTCCGTTACCTCTATCTGCGGATGCGACTGGGCCTCGCCGAATCATCCATGGAGCGAAAGCTGTGCGATGAGATCCGTCAGCTCACCTGAAATCCAATTCAATCAACTAGGGCTGCGGGGCGACCGAAGCGCACGATCAGGGAGTGAAGCTTCCGCCTTAACTTCAGCCAATTTCGAAGCCACTTGCCGCCACCAGCGTGCGAAGAGACTTTGTAATGCAGATCGAAACGTTCGCAGACCCTCATCTCGATTTCACGAGACCAATCGCCATGGAAGTCTTCCGCCCGATCCGGCGCCCACCAGGGTCGACCGGTGCCAGCAAAATGGGTACCGCCGCCGCCAAAACCGATATTGAGAATGAGATTACGTCGAGGAATCACCGTCAACTGCCCGGAGCGCAGCATCTGCACGAGTAGTTGATAATCCCACGTATGCGCATCGCCCGCATGGATACGGCGAAAGGAGTTCTCTATGATGCGAAAGGACCGGCCGCCGAAGCCTTCAACCCATGCCTCGTCAGCTCTCACCATTTCCGGGGCGAGGCGATACCCATCCCAAGTGCGTCGCCACGTCGCCCAGCCCCAACAGGTGATAATACGGCTGAAGCCATGATCGTCAGGCAGACTGACTTCGGGGGCCATGTTGGTGCCCGAGATGATGCCCACGCGTTCATCGTGCCGATATCGATCCAGCATGACGGCAGCATACTGGAAGAACGCCGGCGTCGGCAGGCAGTCATCCTCCAAGATGATTCCTTCACCCGCTTCGCCAAGGAACCATTCGATGGCCGAACTGACACCGCGGCCACAGCCGAGGTTTTCAGACAGGAATCGGGTGTGAAAATCGCACGGCCAATCGACTTGCGCGGCAATTCGGCGGACTTCTTCCACGCGCTCGGCTTCGCCAGGCTTGCCGATCCGAGGGCCGTCACAGGCGAAGAAAAAGCGGGCCGGCCGTGCCGTGCGGATCGCCGCAAAGACTCTCGCCGTCGTGTCAGGCCGATTAAAGGCCACGAGCAAGACGGGCGGGGTCGGCAGTTCCATGCCGCATCTATGTCCGCGGAAGGCATTCTAAGCAATCTTAGTGATGGTCGGCGGGAATAAACGGTTTGCCTCAAAAGGTCCGACGGCATTTGCTAGCGAACTCGATGCGATACCTCGTCACAGGCTCGGCTGGTTTCCTTGGAGCGAACCTGGCCCTACGTCTCCTCGGCGATGGCCACGAGGTGATCGGGCTTGATAACTACCATTCAGGCTCCCGTTCTAACACCGCCATACTCCTCGACCGCCCCGGCTTCAGCTTCATCGAGCACGACGTCGTGAACGCCTACGACATCCCCTGCGACTTCATCTGCAATCTCGCCTGCCCGGCCTCGCCGCCTCATTACCAGAAAGACCCGATATACACGCTTCGCATCTCGGTGCTCGGGGCCCTTCACGCGCTCGAGAACGCTGAAAGGCATAAGGCCCACCTGTTGCAGGCCTCGA
Source organism: uncultured Opitutia bacterium (assembly GCA_903850885.1). Lineage (GTDB taxonomy): Bacteria > Verrucomicrobiota > Verrucomicrobiia > Opitutales > UBA953 > UBA953. The sequence goes on from CAINMU010000136.1 coordinate 17,557, forward strand.
CCTCCGAGATCTATGGGGACCCGTTGGTCCACCCGCAGCCGGAAACCTACTTGGGCAACGTCAACTCGACCGGTCCCCGCGCCTGCTATGACGAAGGCAAGCGGGCGGCGGAAACTCTTTGCGCGGACTTCACCCGGCTCGGCCGCGTGGACGCGCGCCTCGTTCGTATCTTCAATACCTACGGACCCCACATGCGCGGCGACGACGGGAGAGTCGTCACCAACTTCCTTCTGCAAGCCATGTCAGGGCGGCCGCTCACGGTCTATGGAGCCGGGCAGCAGACCCGCTCGTTCTGCTATGTCGACGACCTGATCGAGGGCTTCGTTCGCGTCCTCGCCCTGCCGGAAAACCAAGGGCCAATCAACCTAGGCAACCCCTACGAGTTCACGATGCTCCAGCTCGCCGAGGCCGTGCAGCGCCTCGTCGGCTCGTCCTTGCCACTCCGCTTCGAACCCCTGCCCACCGACGACCCGAAGCAGCGTCGCCCAGATATCGCCAAGGCCCGCAGGCTGCTAGGCGGATGGGAGCCCAAGGTCCAATTGGCCGAAGGGCTTGGGAAGACGTTAGCGTATTTCCGCAAGCAGCCCTTGGTCTGAATTCGATGAAGCAACGCATCCTCAAAATCGTCTGTATCGGGGCCGGCTACGTCGGCGGGCCCACGATGGCCGTGATCGCCGACCGCTGTCCAGACATCTCCGTCACCGTCATCGACCTGAACGCAGCCCGGATCGCGGCGTGGAACTCGGATGCCTTGCCGGTGTATGAGCCTGGCCTCGCGGAAATCGTCCGACGGACGAGGGGGCGCAACCTTCGCTTCATCTCGCAGACCGAAGGCGCGGCCGCCATCGCGCAGGCCGATGCGGTCTTCATCTCCGTCAATACTCCAACGAAGACGCAGGGCGAAGGAGCCGGCAAGGCTTCCGACCTCAGCTACGTGGAATCGTGCGCACGCTACATCGCCGAACACGCGACAGGACCCACGATCGTCATCGAGAAATCGACCATGCCGGTGCGGGCGGCTGACACGATCAAACGTATTCTGTCGTCCGGTAAGAACGGGGGTAGCTTCCACGTGCTGTCCAATCCCGAGTTCCTCGCGGAAGGCACGGCCATCCGCGACCTCGAAAAGCCCGACCGAGTCCTCATCGGTGGAGAAAACGTTACTGCCATTGAGGCACTCGCCGCAGTCTATCGCCACTGGGTGCCCGATGCGGCCATTCTTCGCACCGGACTTTGGTCCGCGGAACTCTCCAAGCTGGCGGCGAACGCCTTCTTGGCCCAACGGGTATCTTCGATCAACGCGATCTCGGCGCTCTGCGAGGCAACGGAAGCCGATGTCGACGAAGTCGCCGGCGTATGCGGGGCTGATACGCGCATCGGCCCAAAATTCCTCAAGGCTTCGATCGGGTTCGGCGGCTCCTGCTTCAAGAAGGACCTGCTCTCTCTGATCTACCTTTGCGAGTTCTACCAGCTGTCCGGTCCGGCGGCTTACTGGCAAGGCGTGCTGGACATCAATGAATGGCAGAAACGCCGCATCGCCGCCATGGCGGCGGAACATGCCAAGCTTGGCGGCGGGGTCGTCGCCATCCTCGGGTTGGCCTTCAAAAAGAATACGAACGACTTCCGAGAATCGCCCGCCATCGACATCTGTAATCAGCTCCTCGCGTCGGGGGTCCGCCTTCGCCTGCAGGATGAGCGCGTTGACGCCAAGGACTTCGCCGCGCACATCGTGGACCAGAGGAAAGTCGGGGTAGAATTCTTCGCCGACGTTGCGCCGGCAGCCGACGGGGCTGACGCCCTCCTCATCCTGACCGAGTGGGATTGTTACGCCTCGATTGACTGGCCGGCCCTTTTCTCATCGTGCGGAAAGAATCCAGCCATCTTCGACGGTCGCGCGATTATCGATCGGCGAGCCGCGATTTCCGCTGGCTTCAAGGTGTATTCGATCGGAAAAGGCTGAGGCCGGGATTCAAGACCGGTTCGCCAGGACATACCAGTCGTCAAACTGCGAGATGTCCTCATGCACACGCGTATAGCCTTTTGAGGTCAAAAGCTCGAAGATAGGTTGGCGCGCGGTGGTGTAAGCGTGCTCGCAGCAGATGACCTTGAATGGCCATCGTTTGAAATCGAGCTTGCTAAGGATTTCCAATTCGCTGCCTTCCGTGTCGATGGAGAGGAAGTCTGGATCGCAAGGGGCGCGGTGTTCAGCGAGGAGATCGCCGAGGCTGACGGTAGGGACGTCGTAAGTGATACCCTGTTTTCTATCTTCGGCGTGCATGTCGCCGTCCGAGAACCGAGCAATGGTGGAGAGCACCCGGTTACTGGCCTCGCGAAAGGCGATCGACTCGCCAGAATGACTCCAGACGCAGCGAACATCGATCGCACAGTCTCGGTTTGCGCGAAGTCTCGGAGCATAGGACCGGGCTGGTTCGGAAAGGATACCCCGCCAGCCAAACTTCTTCTCGAGCAGCCAGGTGTTACTAAGTCCGACACCCTCAGCGGCCCCGAA
>CAINMU010000137.1 GCA_903850885.1 uncultured Opitutia bacterium
CGGACGACAGCGGTACAGAAAGTAAGGAACTGTGCATTGTCGTGCGGATCGTTGCCTGGCTCGAGCAGATTACCTACGCCTGCACCACCGATGGACCAGTTGACGTGCTTACCAGAACCATTGACGCCGGCGAAAGGCTTTTCGGCCATGAGGCAGACAAAACCATGCTGCGCAGCGACCCGCTTCAAGAGCGTCATCGTGAGCATCTGGTGGTCGTGCGCGACGTTCGCAGATTCGTAAATCGGGGCCACTTCGAATTGCGCGGGAGCGACTTCGTTGTGGCGAGTCTTGATAGGGATACCCAGCTTGAAGCACTCGCGCTCGGTCTCCATCATGCAAGCAAGGACGCGATCGGGGATCGTACCGAAGTATTGGTCTTCGAACTCTTGACCCTTGGCAGGCTTCGCACCGAAGAGGGCGCGGCCACAGGTGTAAATATCAGGACGGAGGTGGTAGAGACGGGAATCGATTAGGAAGTACTCCTGCTCCGGACCGCATGAGGCGCTGATGAAGCCGTGTTTCTTGCCAAAAAGAGCCAGGACGCGAGTCGCAGCCTTATTGACGGCAGCCATGGAGCGGAGCAACGGGGTCTTCTTATCGAGGGCTTCGCCCTTCCACGATACGAACACGGTTGGAATGCAGAGCGTCGAACCATTTTCGCTGTCGAAGATGTAAGCGGGCGAGGTGACGTCCCAGGCCGTGTAGCCGCGCGCTTCGAACGTGGAACGCAGACCACCGTTCGGGAAGGAGGATGCGTCAGGCTCGGCTTGCACGAGGGCCTTGCCGGAGAACTGGGCGAGCGTACCCGCGCCGTTTGGCTCAAAGAAAGTGTCGTGCTTCTCCGCCGTCGAACCCGTGAGTGGGTAGAACACGTGGGCGTAGTGTGTCGCTCCGCGCTCAAGCGCCCAATCCTTGATTGCGGCCGCGACGATGTCAGCGGAAGCACCATCGAGCTTGGTACCGGACTCGATATTGGCCTTAAGGGACTTGAAGACATCCTTCGGCAGGCGCTTCTCCATCTTCTCTAACGAGAAAACATTCTGACCGAAGATGACATCGATCTTCTCGTTACGGAAGTCGAACGTGCCCTTCAGGCGAGGCTGGGAGGCGATCGCCGAGATGGCGTCGCGTCGTGCTGGGTTTGTGCTCATTTTGGATTGGGGGATTGATGAAAATTAAACTTTAACACCTCTTGAAAAGCACCCTGTGTGCCACGCTTCAATAGGTAACAATTAACAGGTCAAGTATGCCTAATTTTAGGCATTAAGTATAAATTTAAGCATTTTAGGGGTGTCTACTTCAAGGCATACACAATTCTGGCGAAATAGGCCGTATCAAGTGAGACCTGGGCGGGCAAGGGATGCCCTCTGAAATCATTAGATAACCCTATTTTAAGGGAAAGCGGCCCCTCCCGGCGCATGATGTTAAGCGAGGATTCGTGGCGGATGTAGTAATTCGCGGAATCACTGAACGAAGGGACGATGGAAATCGAAGAATCCAAGGCCGCCCAGCCGAGCTCCCGATGAAGAATCAGGCCCAAGTCAGCCGACGGGGTCGAGAGGCTCGGCTGCCCGACGATCGAATAATTCTCGTATCGATGGGCGAGTCCCAAACGGGCATCCCATTTGCCGGAGGCATCCGTGAATAGCCGCAAGCCGATGCCGCCCGCGTTAACCGATAATAAATCCACCATCCGCGCCTTGTCATAACCGGTGTCGGTCCGGACATACCAGAAGACGACCCCCGTGGGATTAGTCTCATAAGATAAATTAACATGCAGATCATTGGCGGACGTCTGATTTCCCGACTTGGCCTCGGTGGCCCGGACGCTACCGATGATCGTATCCTGCGGAGTGATGCCCTTGGCGAGAAAGCCGATACTGATTCCAGACCCTTCCGTCACTCCTGACCGGCCGGATAAATCAAGGTCGGCCAGCATCGTCCATTTGCGGGCGTTGAGGATATCAGCGGGGCGGGCATCGGCATCGCGCCAAAGTTCCAAGCGGGCATCGAACGGGATTGTCTCCGGACCGCCTGTACTTGCTGCTCGCTGGGCGGCCGCCGAGGCCATGCCACGCTGGACCGTCCCCCCGCCGCTCAGGATAACCGCAGAGTCCGTATTAAAAGATTCTACCGACGTAATTGGGATGCGCTGAATCGCCGTGCTCAGCTTAGGGACGACGACTTCCATGAATCCACCAGCGATGCGTTCGATTTTACCATGCAAGAAGGTGCCATCCGTCAGCGTGACGGTATCGGCCCAAAGGCCTAACGGGAGAAGCAGTAAAAGCGCTAACCGCATAACATCCCCTATGACATGACGAAAGACCGAGGGTTGCCAATCCCGAGATTTGAGTTGAAGGTAATTTCCATGGAGCTCGATGCGGTCATACTTGGTGCCGGCCCGGCGGGTCTCGCGGTGGCAAATCGGATGGTCCGCGCCGGGGCCAAAGTTAAGGTGATTGAACCCTCGCACCGATGCGGCGGGGCCATTCGTACGATAAAAGAGGCCGGCTGGCTGGTTGAGACGGGCCCTAACACCCTGCAAATCGAAGGGGAAGCCGACCGGTCCTTGCTCCGAAATTACGGACTTGAGGAGTGCCTGCAGGAAGCGGACCCCCATTCAGCCCAACGCTTCATTTACGCCCACGGACAGTTGCACGGACTCAAAGCTAACCCGTTAAGTTTATTTAAATCCGACCTACTGAGCTGGAGCGGTAAACTGAGATTACTCACAGAAATATTCCGCTTTCGGGGCGGCCATGAAGGTGAAACGGTTTATGCCTTCGCGGCTCGTCGCTTCGGCGCGGAAGCCGCCCAACTGCTCATGGATCCCGTGGTCTCGGGCGTTCAGGCGGGCGACCCTCACCGGTTGGTCATGAAGAATTGTTTTCCTGGTATCCATACGCTCGAGGAAAAGCACCGCTCAATTATTCTCGGTTTAATCAAGAACAAGGGGGCGGATCGTCGTATCGTCGGCTTCCCCGCCGGCATGCAGCAACTCGCCGATGCGATGGCTGAGCCTCTAAGAAGCGACGGACTCGAGCTGAATTCAATGGCGACCTTGATTCGTCGCGATACCCAAGGATGGAATATCGCATGGCGCAACGCCGAGGGGGTTGAAATCGGCGCCCGCGCCCGCCATCTCGTAGTCACCGCTCCGCACTGGCAATGGCCCTCCCTGCCCTTTGACGAAAGTTTACGACCCACGTTCCGGGAGTGGGAGCGAACCGAAGCCCCACCCGTCACTGTGGTTGTTCGAGGTTACGACCGGGCTGCCATTCGACACCCGCTGGATGGGTTTGGCTATTTAACTCCGGGCAGCGAAAATCGTAATGTCTTGGGATGCCTTTTCCCGACCTCCGTCTTGCCGCAACGCGCACCCGCAGGGAAAGTCTTGTTGTGCTGCTTCATCGGCGGAGCGCGTCATCCTGCTCTGGCCCGCAAGAACGACGAGGAATTGCGAGCCATCGTGGATGGCGAACTTGCGGAAACACTCGGCGCAACAGGAGCACCGGAAAAAGAATGGATTCAGCGCTGGGATCGGGCTATTCCACAATATGGCGCCGATCAAACCCGGAGAGAAAACGCTTTAACCCAAGCTGAATCCGCCCACCCGGGACTCCATTTCCACGGATCATTCCGCGGCGGCGTTGCCTTGATGCAAGTCATCCGGAGCGGCGATGAGCTCGGTCGAGCCTTGGCTAAAGGTTAAGCCTTCAACCGCTCGGAATCCGGGTCAGGTAGGCCCCGGACGACCCAAATCGCGGGCACCATCAGCAACGCACCGCCGATGTAGACCCAGAAGTGGGAGCCGAAGTGGAAATAGAGCAGCGCAGCGGTGACGGGGCCGATGACGCGCGCCAGTGAGCCGGCCGAGCGCAGGATACCGAGATTACGGCCCTGCTCGGAAGCATCCGAGTAGAGCGAGACGAGTGCCGACACGCTCGGGAGGATCAGGCCCGTCGCAAAGGAGATCAGGCCGAGCCCAAGATAGAAGATCGTCTCGGCGCCATCGCCGGCGGCGGCGGGCGTCGGCGGAATCCAGGCGACCACGAAAAAGGCGACGGAGGCAATCAGCATCCCCAGCATGATGACCTTGCGCTGCCCCAGTCGCTTGACGAGCTGACGGGCGAGGCCTTGGGCGAAGATCATGCAGGCGCCGTTGAAAAGGAAGAGCCACGCATTGTCGCGCGGACTGTAGACGAACAGCGCGAAGGTCAGAAACACGATTGTGTTCTCCATGCCGGTGAAGGCGACTTGGTAAACGAGGTTGGCGAATGAAGTGCGACGGACGGCGGCAGAGCGGACCGTGGCGAGGTCGAAGACCGAGGGCCGCTTGGCGTCAGCCCTAGCTCGACGCTCCGGCGCCAAGGTCTCCGGGAAGAATTTTAAGACTAATAAGAAATTCAGGAGCGCCATCGACGCGGCGATGATAGCGGGAACCGAGAAAGGATTAAGCCCGAAGGAACCGACGGACGGCCCGTGGTCGAACTGGACGGACGACGCCAGGCCGCCGATGACGGGACCGAAGACGAAGCCCAGGCCGATGGCGATACCGACCACGGCCATACCCTTCGTCCGCTCTTTCTCATCGGTGATATCCGCAGCAGCAGCGCTGGCGACGGCGATGTTGCCTGCCATCATACCCGAGACGAGCCGCGTCACGACCACGACCCAGAATTGGCCGGCGAAAATCCAGAGAAGATAGGAGAGGGCGTTACCGGCCAAGGTGATGGTCAGGATGCGACGGCGTCCCAGCTGATCGGACAATGCGCCCCAGATCGGCGAGAAGATAAATTGTAGCAAGGAATACAGGGTGCTCAGCAAACCACCAAAGAGGACCGTCTTTTTGAAGACCGTGTCGCCACCCATCCATTCGGCAGCGGAATTCAGGGAGCCAATCAGCGTGCCAGCGGAGCCTTCAGTCCGAATATAGTGGTCGAGCAAATGGGGGAACAGCGGGATGATGATACTGAAGCCGACGATATCCATGAATACCGTGAGGAAGATTAGCCCAAGGACTCGACGCTGGGGTTGCATGGCAGGGGCTGACATGCTGGCGAAGATGGAGCCGTTTCGCCCCATCGCAAACAAAACAGCGGCTTGCCGTGCATGAAAAATCGGAGATAATGGCCAGATGCGTCGAACTTTCACCACCCTCCTGCTGCTCAGCCTAGGGCTGGTGGAGTCCATTGCGGCCACCGATCCCAAACTGTTACTCATCGAGCAGACGTTATCGGGGTTCAGCGATCGCGAGTATGCGGCCGCGGTTGAGCGCACCCTCGGGGAATACGAAATCCGGACTGGTTTAAACCTCCACCCAAGCCTACTCAAAAAATGCGGCTTAAAGATTTCCTCCGATTCAGGCATCGGCCTGGCAACCCCCAAGCCGCTGGTCAGAGCCCTAACAGCCTCTCTGATGAAACGCGGCTTTCATCAGAAGGCCATCATCCTATGCGATGCGCGCCAAGAGAGCTTACGCCAGGCCGGATTTCTCCCGGCCCTTTCATCGGGTGAACAAGACTTCGAAGGCTTCCCTGTCGCCGCCTGGGAACAACTCGCCCCAGGCTGGGCCAACGAGAAAAGCCTGCGCTACGAGAATCAAGTCTTACCCCGTGAAGGCTCCCAAAACCTCCCTTGGGGGGACCCCCGCGTAAGCATTTTACCGAAAACGCTTATCGATGAGGTCGATTTCTGGATCAACCTCCCCGTGTTGAGCGACGGCAAGGCGCTGGGCGTACACGGCGCGCTGGCCTCGGCATCGATTGGCAACATCGCCAACGGCGAACGCTTCCTCGATAACCCCTTTAACGCCTCCAAAGTCGCGGTTGAAGTCTGTGCGATTCCTAAATTGGCGAACAAAAACCTGCTTACCATATTATCGCTCGAGCGCTTCCAAGTCTTAGGAGGGCCCAACTTTGACGCCAGCTGGTGTCGCTCGGAAAAATCGCTCCTGACGAGTGCTAACCCCGTGATTGTCGACTTCATCGGCCTGCAGAAAATCAACTCTGGGCGGACGGCAAGCAACGTAGCCGCCATCCATCCGGAACCTCCTATCTTCACCGCGGCGAATGCAGGTGAAATTCGCCTCGGGAGCTGCCGGCCTTCCGATATCACGCTCATCCGATTGCCAGCGCCCTAAGTCTACAAGGGTCATCCATAAAAAAGGCGCATCTCAGGATGCGCCTTTTTTATGGATGAAGAACTGCTTAGAGTTTTAGGCCCAAGGCCTCCGATGCGGTGGCCCGCTCTTCGAGGAGCTCTTTTTCGGTGATGCCGATTTTTTCTCGTGAAAAGGCATCAACCGGTAGCCCTTGGACGATTTCCCACGTGCCATCAGCCTTCGTCCTGACAGGATACCCAAAGATTATCCCAGGAGAAATACCATAATCACCCTTTGAGAGCACGGCGACGGCGTGCCACTCACCAGCGGCGGTGGGGACGTGCAGATTACGAAGAGTATCTAAGGCCGCGTTAGCTGCCGAAGCAGCGGAAGAAGCACCGCGGGCCTTAATCACCGCGGCTCCCCGCTTCTGTACTTCAGGAATAAAGACCTCCTTTAACCAAGCATGATCCGTGATGACCGCCGTCGCCGCTTTACCGCCGATAGTGGCGTTGGTGAAGTCAGGATACTGAGTTGAAGAATGATTTCCCCAGATCGCCACGTTCTTGACTGCCGAATTATGCACTCCGGCTTTGGCGGCTAATTGTGACTTTGCGCGATTTTCGTCGAGACGTGTCATCGCAAAAAAGTTTTCGGGCGGGAGGCTCGCGGCGGCCCGCAGAGCAATCAGGCAATTCGTATTACAAGGATTACCTACGACCAAGACCTTGACGCTCTTCTTCGCGCTGCGGGCGATGGCTTGGCCTTGGCCAATGAATATCTTTCCATTGATTCCAAGGAGATCCTTACGCTCCATGCCTTCCTTCCGCGGCACCGCGCCGATCAAGAGACACCAGTCGGCATCCTTGAAACCCTCATCGAGATCGCCGGTGGCTACCACGTCGGTCAGCAAGGGAAACGCACAGTCTTGCAATTCCATCACCACACCGGCGAGGGCATTAAGCCCTGGGCCAACCTCGATGAGATTAAGCGCCACCGGTTGGTCGGGTCCAAAAACCGCACCAGATGCCAAGCGAAAGATTGCAGCGTAACCAATGTTGCCAGCGGCGCCAGTAACTGCCACGCGTATAGGATTCTTAGATGCCATAGAGTGGGGCTATCAAGTAAGGCAAAACCGCCTAAGTGAAGCGGAAACTACAGGCCAAGCTCGCCTTGCATCAAATCTTCGGCCGCCTGGGCCGAAATACTGTCGCGGACCAAATGCGACGTCGGCGCAAGTGAACGGCCCTCCAAGCCCCCCAAAACCCTTAATATCAAAGCGGCGGCAAGGGCATCGAATAAGGCGCAGTGATAGCGACGGCGGCCCGGCGGGCAATGCTGCGAGGCTAAAGCATCCAGACGGGGGCCCAGACGCAGGGCTGCTACGAGGGAGGAGAGACCATACTCACCCAAGGTCGGGACCCACGCTCGGGCGAGGCGACAGGTATCAATCCACGGCCCCCACTCGGCGACAGTAGCTGAGTCTCCAACGAAAGACGGGACCACCGAAGGACGGGGCCATGTCGCACGAAGCAGCCCAGCCTCGACCGACGCATTATGGGCGGCCAGTACACCCGTACGGCGTAAAATTACCCAACGATCCCATTCTGCCTCAAAGGGAGTCGCCCCCACTAAATCGCGCTGGGACAAGCCATGACATTGCGTATCAATCGATGGCACGGCGCCACGTGCTGCATGGAGCGACGTACGGGTAGAGATGATTTCACCGCCCAGCAAGGTCGCCACGCCAGACTCCACGACGCCCGTCCGGCCACTGCCCTCGAAATCCACCACATGGATGGGGATTTCAGTCCAACTGGGATTCGCGACGGACATGGGGTGTCTGAAAAAAGATTAACGCCACTCGTGTCTCGGATAGCGACCTCTTAAATCCTTCTTCACGTGCTCATAAGAGCCCTTCCAGAAAGCGTCTAAGTCCGTGGTGCGCTGCTGGGTCCGTCGAGCGGGGGACTGGATGCAGATTACCAACGGCACCTTGCCTTGGCAGATTCTTAATTTCACGCCCGGAAAATCATACAGCTCCTGCACAGTGGCCTCAATCTGGGCTTCGCCGTCCGCCGTGTATTCAATTTTAGCTGGATGTTTTTTTCGCGGCAAAATCATCTTTTCAGGGCAATATGAATCCAGGACCATGGCCTGTTCGTGCGTGAGCCAACCCCGGACGATCGGCAGGACCGCCTTATCTTTGATATCACGATAAGCCGAGGCCCCGGCACAGATTTCCTCGATTACCATTCGCCGGCCCGCTTCATCGAAAACCGAGATACCGAACTCGGAACAATGTTTGGCCAGAAAATTCACCCGACTGATCCAAGCGTCGACCGCCGCATCCCACCGCTCCAATGCCAGGCGACCAGCCATCACTTCCTCAGTCAAAATCTTGCTGGCGGCATCCGAAGGCGCGTCATCCCGTTCCGTCGATTCTAAGATTAGGTCCCGGAAACGGCGTTCCGTTCGCGTCACGACGCGGCGTTGGGTTGGTTCATATCGGACCTGCTGCACTTCGGAGAAATCGTCGGGGAATAGTTCCTTCAACCACGGTTCTTCGACGGCGGTCGCCAAGGAAAGGTAAGTGGTCACCTCGCCCCGCGCTTGGATCTCATCGACTTCGGCGGCGACGAGCAACTTGGCGGATCGAATCGATGATTCGCGGCGAAGTTCGCCTCGACGGCCATGAACCAAAGCGCAACGCAACGTGCCACCATCAAGCCTGATAGCCAGGCGGTCGGAAAAACCTAAGAGGAGGCACCGACGAATCGCTTCCGGATCGGCTGGTTCTTTGTTTACCCGCAAACCCTGCCCCTCGGCGATACGGATGAATTGACGGGCGGCCTGATCTGCCTGACGGGCGGCCTGGCCGTGCACACCGAGTTGGTCGCACGCATCGGCATCGAATTTAAGTTCGGTTGCCCGTCGCATTAGAGCCAGTCGCGGAAAAAAATCCGATCCTTCGTCTTGCGCTACCCCGTCCCTGGCTGACTCCGTCCGGTCATCTACTTTCCGGAAGAGAATGTCCCGACCTTGGGCCAAGCCCGCGATCCGGCAGATTTCTGCCACGCAATCTTGCTCGCCCGCCGCAAGCAACATCCGCGCATAACGCGGGTGCGCAGGAAAGGCCGCCATGCGCCGGCCAATCTTCGTCAACTTTCCGTGCACATCAACTGCACCGAGATCAGTCAGCACGGCCAATGCCCGCTGTAGGGCCTTATCGTCAGGCTTTTCATACCAGGGGAATTGGGCCGCATCACCCCAACCCGAAGAGAGCAGCAACAGGATCGTCTCCGAAAGATCGACGCGCTTGATTTCCGGTACTTCCCGTAAAGGCCTGGCCTCATGATCCGTCAGTGACCAAAGCCTGATGCAACGCCCGGGACCCGTTCGCCCCGCCCGGCCAGCCCGCTGCTCCGCCGATGCCTGCGAGATGGGTTCAATTAATAAAGTGTCGATGCCGCGATGCGGATCAAAACGCGCCATCCGGGCCAGACCGGCGTCGACGACCGCTCTGACGCCTGGAATCGTCAAAGAAGTCTCCGCGACATTGGTGGCGACGATGACCTTACGGTTCGGTCCAGACTTAACGGCGCGATCTTGCTCCTCCGGCGGCAATTCACCGTAAAGCGGCAACACCTCAACTCCACCTGATTCCGGTAAATTACGCACCGCTCCCATTGTCCGCATGATCTCATATGAGCCGGGCATGAAGACGAGGATGTCTCCTTCGGACTCCTCTTGCAGCAATCGCCTCACTTGCTCGGTCGCCGCATCCCAAATGGGTCGAGCTGAATTGCGGGGCAGATGGGTATATTCAATGTTCACCGGAAAAGCCCGGCCATCTGCCGCCAGGGTTTCGGCGGCGCCCAACCAACGCGCGACCCCCTCCGTGTCGAGCGTCGCCGACATGGCGATGATTAATAAATCCGGTCGGTGCGTTTCTTGCAAACGGCGAGCCAGCGCGAGTGCGACGTCCGAATGTAAATTACGTTCATGAAATTCGTCGAAGACTACCGCCCCGATCCCCTTCAGTTCTGGGTCCGATGCCATCTGCCTTAGCAGCAAAGCCTCCGTCACGAACTTGATGCGCGTCTGCGCTGATTCCATGCGCTCAAAACGGATTTGATAACCCACTTCTCCCCCCAGACGGCATCCGCGTTCTTGCGCGATGCGACTCGCCAGCAACCTTGCCGCTATCCGCCGAGGCTGGAGCACGATGATCTGACCTTCGACCAATCCTAAATCGAGAAGCATCTGCGGAATACGCGTCGACTTGCCGGACCCGGTCGGTGCCCGCAGTACGATGCGCCGCACCCGACCACACGCCGCGGTCAATCCGTCCTTCAAGTCGTCAATCGGCAATGGCGACTTCATGGGTTGAGAAGGATGAGACGGGCTTCGGCCTGTCTATCCGTGACGGTAACCCTCATCACCGTGACGGGAAGGTTAAAACGGCGCGGACCCGCGCTCCCCGGGTTAAGTCGCAACACCCTTCCTTCCCATTCGATCGTCGGTCGATGCGTATGCCCCGTGATGATGATATCTGCCTTGTAAGCAGCTTCCTCGACCAGAAGGTGCCCGTGATACATCAGAATTTTTAGACCCCCCAGTTCTTTGCAAACGATCAAGTCCAGTGCCGCATCTTCGTCGCAATTTCCTGCGACCGCATAGGTCGGGGCTAATTCTGCCAACTGGGAAATAATCCATTGGCTGCAGATGTCGCCGGCATGAAAAATCACCGCACTGCCTTCGAGCGCTATCAATGCTTCAGGCCGAAGTTGGCCATGCGTATCCGAGATAACGCCTATTTCAAAAGCGGCGGCCACCTTCAGAGCGGTCGGCGCAGTTTCCCAGCAGGCACGGGTCGCAGCGAGGTGAATTCCGCTCCCAGCGTGTCGCGCAACTTTTCCGTCAATCCCGGCGGCAGATTTCCCACAGCCTCTTGGAATTCCTTTTCCCCCGGGAAAGCCGATTGGCCGATCTCGGCCACTGGTTGCGTCGCGACCGATGTATCCGGAAAATTAAAAGCGTGCGCGGACTGACTAACTTGCATCGCCTCATCCTCCGTGGAAGGGGCGTCCATCGGCGGCAATGATTCCTCGAACCGGCCGGAATCTTCAATCGGCACGTCCCTGATTGGAGTCATCATCTGGGCCGACTGCGGCGGGCGGGTGTCAGCGGGCTCAGCCGGAGCGGCTGGTGCCACCTCAGTTCTCTTTATTTTTTTTTCGCCAGACTCCCGAGGAAGTCCGGCAGCGGCCGCAGATAGGTCTTTAATAAGACTATCGATAGACCTCGCCCTGCTTTGTTCTATCGCCTTAAGCAACGTCACTTCAAAGTTCGCTCTCGGCGAAAGCCCCTGACGAATACCCTGTTCACCCTCTTGGAGACATTCTAATAAACGAACAAGTTGTTCGGTCGCAATCGGGGCTCCCAACTGGGAACTATTCCCGCCCGACCGAACGGCATCCAGCGTGGCGGATCTAACCCGCAACTGCAAATCGGCCAAGATACGGAGAAGGTCGCGACCTTCGGCATGAAAGACATCGCAGATCGTCAGGACCTTTTTGCCATCACTGACGGCAATCGCCTGGCAGAGATCGCCTACTTGCTGCGCGGAAGCCAAACCGTAGATTGAAAGTACATCGGCCTCGGTGACGTTCTTACCTGAGAAAGAAATGACCTGGTCGAGGATCGACTGCGAATCGCGCATCCCTCCGTTCGCCAAGCGGGCAATCGCCGTTAGGGCTTCTTTTTCCGCTGTCACGCCGTCGGCTTTCACGATACGGGTGAGCTGAGCAGCGATTACCTCTTCGGAGATCGGGTGAAATTCGAGACGTTGGCAGCGCGAGGTGATTGTCGGTAGGACTTTATCGGCCTCCGTGGTCGCCAGGATAAACTTCACCCAAGGGGGCGGCTCTTCCAACGTTTTGAGGAGCGTATTGAAGGCATCCTTGGTAAGCTGGTGGACTTCATCGATGATGAAGACTTTGAACAGACAACTGCTCGGTGCGAATTGGCATTCATCGCGGATTTTCTTGGCATCCTCAATTGAGCGATTGGACGCAGCGTCGATCTCAATCACATCCAGGCAGCTCCCCTGTTCGATGGCCAAGCATACCGGATCATCGAGGGCGTAATCTGGCTTAGGTCCGCCCGTACAATTTAACGCCTTGGCCAAGATCCGCGCGGTCGTGGTCTTTCCCGTGCCACGAGGACCGACGAAAAGATAGGCGTGCGCCATCCGCTTCGTTTCAAGGGCGTTTCGCAGCGTCTTGACAATATGTTCCTGGCCGACGAGTTCGTCGAAACGACGAGGGCGCCAGCGGCGGGCAATGACTTGAAATCCAAGGTCGGACACTGGCCCGATATTTGTTTAGGACGCGCGAAGTGTCAACGGGGCACTCGCAGGCTTATTCCCACTCGATCGTCGCAGGCGGCTTCGATGAAACGTCGTAGACGACCCGATTGATGCCTTTGACTTCATTGATGATGCGGGTCGAGGCACGCTGAAGGACATCGTAAGGGAGGCGCGCCCAATCAGCCGTCATGGCATCGGAAGACGTGACTGCCCGCAGGGCGCAGACGTTATCGTAAGTTCGCCCATCGCCCATGACCCCGACACTGCGTACCGGCAGGAAGACCGCGAAGGCCTGCCAGACTTTGGCGTACTGGCCGGAGGTGCGGAGTTCGTTAATAAAGATATCATCGGCCTTCCGAAGAATCTCTAGGCGCTCCTTAGTGATTTCCCCGCAGACGCGAACGGCAAGTCCAGGGCCCGGGAAGGGGTGGCGCCAAACCATTTCGTGCGGCAGGCCCAAAGCTTCGCCTAAAGCTCGGACTTCATCTTTGAATAATTCGCGAAGCGGCTCGAGTAGCTTGAGCTTCATGTGCTTAGGCAGACCGCCGACGTTGTGGTGGCTTTTAATTGTGGCGGCCGGCCCACCGTTCGGCGAGAGCGACTCGATAACGTCGGGGTAGAGCGTACCCTGAGCGAGGAAGTCGACCTTGCCCTTCTTCGTGCGCTGGACTTCGGCGATGGAGCGCTCGAAGACCTTAATGAATTCATGTCCGATGATTTTCCGTTTCTTTTCCGGATCCGTAACGCCTTTAAGTTTCCCGAGAAAAGCGGCGGAGGCGTCAACGACCCGAAGATCGACCTTAAAGCGGCCGCGGAACATCTTCTCGACCTGGGCGCGTTCATTGAGGCGGAGTAGGCCGTTATCGACAAAAACGCAGGTCAACTGCTTACCGATGGCGCGCTGGATGAGGGCGACCGCGACGGAAGAGTCAACTCCGCCAGAGAGGCCAAGGATCACCTGAGACTTGCCGACCTTCTCGCGAATCTCGCGGACGGCGGTCTCGACGTAGTCATCCATCTTCCAATCCGGCTTGCAGCGGCAGATGCGGAAGAGAAAGTTGCGCAAGATATCGATGCCGCGCTCCGAGTGGGCGACTTCCGGGTGAAATTGAATCCCGTAAAAGCGGCGCTTCTGATCTTCGACGACGGCGCACTCGGAGTTCTCGGTCGAGGCGACGGCCTTGAAGCCCCGGGGAAGGCGCGAGACCTTGTCGCCGTGAGAATTCCAAACTCGCAAAGGAGATTTAAGGCCTTGGAGGAGTTGCGAGCCTTTACGGAAGGAAAGCATACCATGCCCATATTCCCGATGGGTACTGCTCGCGACATTACCGCCAAGCATCTGGCCCATCAATTGTACACCATAGCAAATTCCGAGCACGGGTACGCCCATTTCAAAGACGCCCGGGTGAGGATGAGGTGAGCCAGGCGCTTTCACGCTCGAAGGGCCGCCGGAAAGAACCACGCCCACGACGCCGTCAGCCTTCAGGGTCTCGGGCGTGACGCCGAACGGATAGATCCGCGAATGCACGTTACATTCACGGATGCGACGGGCGATAACCTTGGTCAGCTGGGAGCCAAAATCGAGGATTGCAATGGACTGTGGAGCCATGGGGGAAAGTTAGTGGGAATCAGAACTTGAGGCGAACATTGTTCCAGCCACAGCTTGGGCAGACCCCCTCTTCGCGGCGGCGCGGACGAACATAAGTCAGACCGCAACGCGCACAAGAAAAGGCAGAACTTAGCCGCCGATGGTCAGAAAGAATCGCATCTCGGCGGTCGTACCAAGCTTGCAGCCCGAAAAGAATCAAGGCCGCCAATCCGACTAAAAAGGCGAGGAAAACGCCGAGATCAACGGATTGAAGCATGAGAGATGGGGTGGGTTCTAAAATGACGAGACGCGCCGCCTGGGGGCGGACGCGTCTCGAGTTCAGGCCTGAAGTTGAGGCTTAGGCTTGAGCGGGAGCCTCGACGGCTTCCTTCTTTTGCTTCGGCTTCCGGGCAACCTTGGCCTTGGGTGTCATTGCTGGGGACTTATCGTCCTTAGCCACAAGTTCAATCAAAGCGGTTTCGGAAGCATCGCCCTTCCGAGCGCCGAGCTTATAGATGCGGGTATAGCCGCCATTGCGCGAAAGGCATTGGGTGACGCGCTCTTTGAAGAGAAGCGCACAAGCCGCTTCATTCCGGAGCTTAGCCAAGGCCAAGCGGTAATAATGCAATTTGACGGATTTATCGGAAGACTCAGCAGCCTTCTTCGCGTAGGTCATCAGACGTTCAGCGAAGGGACGCAAAGCCCGGGCACGAGAAAGCGTCGTGGTGATACGAGCATTAGTAAATAATGCTGCAGCGAGATTGGCCACGAGCGAACGGCGGTGAGCCGTCTTGACGCCGAGGACGTGTTTATGTTTGCGGTGACGCATAGGTTAAATCCGGATTATGCGTTAACGCCCTTATCGAGCATGCTCTCGTTGATTTTCTGCCCGAGGGAAAGGCCGAGCTGTTCGAGCTTGGCTTTGATCTCGTTCAGCGACTTCTTACCGAAGTTGCGGTACTTGAGCATCTCTTGTTCGGTCTTCATCGCGAGTTCACCCACGGTATTAATGTTTGCATTGTTGAGGCAATTCGCCGCACGAACGGAAAGCTCAATTTCGTTAACGGACATATTGAGCAGCTTGCGGAGACGGTTGGTCTCTTCGCTGATTTCTTTATGGCCGGTTTCAAATTCAACCGAGTCAGCAGAAACGGTATCAAACACTTCCAGGTGGTGGCGCATAATGGCCGAAGCCTCTTTGAGCGCTTCGTCCGGGGTAATGCGGCCGTCAGTGGAAATTTCGAGTACGAGCTTATCGAAGTCGGTCTTGTCACCCGAACGGGTGCTCTCGACTGAGTACTTAGCCGAGGTCACAGGCGAGAAAAGCGAATCGACTGGAATCGAGCCGATAGCCTGTTCCACCTTTTTATTTTCTTCGGCAGAAGCCCAGCTACGTCCGACGGTGATTTCGAGATCAGCGTAGAAACGGCGCTTGCGATCAATCGTGCAGATCACTTGGTCTGGATTGACGAGCGTGACCGTAGTCCCCTTGGTCTCGAACTTGATGTCGGAGGCCTTGACCGGACCAGCCTTATTCACGTCGATGGTGCCTTTGAAGGCTTCGCGCTTATTGGCCTCGGTACGAATGCGCACCTTCTTGAGGTTAAGGACAATTTCCGTGACGTCTTCAACGACGCCTTCGATCGGCTGGAATTCGTGCTGGACGCCTTCGATGGTCACCGCGGAGACGGCGGCACCTTCGATGGAGCTGAGCAGGATACGGCGCAGAGAGTTGCCGATGGTATGTCCGAAGCCGGTTTCGAATGGCTCCGCGAAATACTTGGCGTAGGTGGGGGTGGCCGAAGATTCCTCTTTTTTGAGGCTCTTGGGGCGTTGAAATTGTCCGAGTCGCTTGGGCATGGCAGGTAGTCCTATTGGGTTGGGTTGGGTTGAATCAGCGGCTGTAGAATTCGACGATGATCTGGACGTTGATGTCAGAGGGGAGTTCTTCCTTGGCTGGCTCGCGAACGACCTGTCCGTTGAGTTGCTCTGGGAGAACGACGAGCCATGCAGGGCACGAACGCCCTTGGCCTTCTTCGACGGCGCGGGTGGCGAGCTGCTTGGATGAGGTACGGTCGCGGACTTCGAGCTTATCGCCAGGGGAGGCGGAGAAACTGGCGACGTCGACCTTGTGGCCGTTAACGCGGATATGTCCGTGGGCTACCAACTGACGGGCAGCGGCACGGGAATTTGCGAAACCAAGGCGATAGACCACATTGTCGAGACGGGTCTCGAGGATGCGGAGGAAATTGTCGCCGGCGACGCCACCCATGCGCTTAGCGCGGGCGAAAGAGAGACGGAACTGCTTTTCGGTGAGGCCGTACATCATGCGAAGCTTTTGCTTCTCGTTGAGGCCGACGCCGTACTCGGAAACCTTGCGGCGAGTGGTCTTGCCGTGGATGCCCGGAGGATAGGGGCGACGTTCTTCACCCTTGGAGGTGTTGAAGATATTCTGACCGAAACGACGGTTCAGTTTGGTGGTAGGTCCAGTGTAGCGGGACATGTTTTTTTATTTTTGGTATAGATGGCGGAGTGAGAGGACCCGCCCGGTTTGCCATAGCCGGACGGTGATGCGAAAAGGGGGGTTTAAACGCGGCGACGCTTGGGCGGGCGGCAACCGTTGTGGGGAATCGGCGTGGTATCGAGAATCGAGGTCACGTTCAGGCCAAGGACCTGCAAAGCACGAATCGCGCTATCGCGCCCCATGCCTGGACCCTTCACGCGGACGGAAACATCCTTGAGTCCGTGTGCCATGGCGAGCTTCGCAGCTTCCTGACAGACGACTTGTGCGGCGTAAGCCGTCGATTTGCGCGAGCCGCGGAACTGGTGTCGCCCGGCGCTGCCCCAGGAGATCACATTGCCGCTGGCATCCGTGATGGTCACCTTGGTGTTATTGAAAGTCGCGAGGATGTGACAGATGCCGACGGTGATATTCTTCGATCCTTTGGCACGGCGGACCTTGATCTCGCCGATGTCTTCGCCGAGCAATTCCTTGGCGGTGATTTCTTTGCGCTCCGGGGCGGCAGTTTCGACGGGAGCAACCGCGGGGGCGGCAGCGTCGGCGGCGGGGGCAGCAGCATCAGCCGCAGGGGCTTTTGGCTTACGTACCTTGGGAGTCTTGGGGGCTTCTTCGCTCATCGTTAAATAATATTAGGAGATAAATTTTACTTCGCTGGAGCCGCGGCGACGCCAACCGTCTTACGCTTACCCTTACGGGTACGAGCGTTAGTACGGGTACGTTGACCACGGACGGGGAGACCACGGAAGTGGCGCAATCCGCGGTAGCACTTGATGGCCTGGAGGCGCTTCAGGTTTTGCGCGATATCGCGGCGCAAGTCACCTTCGCACTTGTAGCCCATGCGCACGATGTACTCGACGATCTTGTTGAGCTGTTCCTCCGAAAGATTTTGGGCCCGCATCGCAGGATCAAAGCCTAAAGCTTCGCAAATCTCTGTGGCACGGCAGGGGCCGATACCATAGATATAGCGGAGAGAAATCTCTACTTTCTTGTTGTTTGGAATGTCTACGCCGAGGATTCGAGGCATGGTGTCCGTGCTGGTTGGAAGGTGGGAAAGAGGTCGGAACTTGAAGGTTCGTGGTGGATTTGGAAGCAAAAAATGCGGTTAAGGCAGAGTTAAAATTTCAACCCCGGTTTCAGTCACTAAAACGGTGTGTTCAAAGTGAGCCGAAGGCTTGCCGTCGGCGGTCCGGGCCGTCCAACCATCAGCGGCCATAACAATCTTATGGGTACCTAAATTTACCATGGGTTCAATTGCTAAAGCCATTCCAGGCAATAACTTAGGTCCAGTGCCAGCTTTGCCGTAATTAGGGATTTGGGGTTCTTCGTGCATCTTGCGCCCTACCCCATGCCCGACGAAGTCGCGAACAATGCCATACCCGCCGGGGGCCAAGGCGGCCTGGATGGCCGCAGAGATGTCCCCGACCCTGCTTCCGGGCCGAACCGCTGCGATTCCCGCCATCAGTGCTTTTTCAGTGTCTTGACAGAGCTGGCGGGCATCCGGTGCCACTTTGCCCACGAGGATAGTCCGGGCATTATCTCCGATAAAGCCCTCACGTCGGACAACCACATCGAGAGAGACCAAATCGCCTTCGCGGATAATCCGATCTGGGGCACCGATGCCGTGCACGATTTCGTCGTTTAAAGAAATACAGACGTGGCCGGGGTAACTTAGCCGCCCCACCACATAACCCAAACAGGCACTCTCACAGCCGTGTCGCAGCATCAAACCGCGGGCCGCGGCATCGAGGCCGGCCGTAGAAATACCTGGGACAACCAAATCGGCAAGGTCGTGCAGGACGCGGGCGGCCGACGTACAAGCGGCACGCATACGGCTGACATCTTCGCCCGACTTCAGATCAATCATCCGACGAGGCTCAGCGAGCAAGAGGACCCCAATGATTCAAGGCCCAGGCTATGGTGCCGAGAATAAAAAGGATGAGGCAGGTCTTTTCCAGCGAACCCAAAGCGCTTGCTTCAGACTCAGCCCGGAGGCCCGCGGCGGGGACGGCGACGCCGCCAATCCGTCCCTTCTTCAGGAAGCCTTCGTAGTTACGTTGCAATAAATAGGTCTCCACCTGGCGCATCGAATCCAACATCACGCCCACGGTAATCAAGCCCCCGGTACCACCCAAGAAAGTAGCCAGGCGCATCGGGAAATTAAGCTGCAAGATGAACAGGTCAGGCATCAAGGCGATGATGAGCAGGAACAAGGAGCCGGCCAGCGTGAGACGGGTCATCACGAAGTCGAGGAACTGGGCGGTATGCTCTCCGGGACGAACGCCGAGGATGTAGCCGTTATTTTTCTTCAAGTCATCCGCGATCTGCACCGGTCGGAACATGATGGAGATCCAGAAGTAGCTGAAACCGAAAATCAGAATAGCGTAAACGGTGTAATAAAAACCGTTATTACGCGAAAAGAAATCTGCCCAAGAGCGAAGAAAAGCGAGCTGGGGCGACAAGGTGCTCAAAGGATTGAGCAACATCGGAGGGAAGCTCATGATGGCGCCCGCAAAAATAACCGGCATGACGCCCGCGTAATTCACTTTCAGCGGCAAATAGTTAGTCTGGGCGCCGTACATTTTACGACCGACCATGCGCTGGGCGTATTGGATGGGAATCTTACGGACTGCTTGGTTGATCGCCACCATCGCAGCCGTCACCAGCACGAAGAGCAATGCCATCCCAGCGGCCTTTTCCCAGCCATGGGAATTGGCGGCAGCATCACCAATTTTGCCTCCGAAAGTCAAACCAACGAAAGAAGTAATCGCTCCAGGAATATCGGCCAAGATCCCAATAGTGATTAGGACAGACGTGCCATTACCGATACCGCGCTGCGTGATCTGTTCGCCCAGCCACAGCATAACGATGGCGCCGGAGGTCAGGAGACAAATGCCGAGACACACGAAGAGCGTCTTGCTCTGCATCACCACGATGGTGCCTTGGAAATTTCCTAAACCAAGAGCCTGGCCGACCTGCTGAGGATTACAGAAGGCCCCCAACAACAAAGCAGACTGAACAACCGCAATGATAATTGTAAGGTAGCGGGAGTATTGGGCTACCTTCTGGCGTCCAACTTCGCCTTCTTGCTGCAAGCGGGCGATGGAAGGCACGACGGCCGACATCAGCTGCATGATGATCGATGCGCTGATATAGGGCATGATGCCCAAGGAAAATACCGCACCCTTAAGGAGCGCACCACCGGTGAACATATTATACATCGCGACCACTCCGCCCGACGACTTGTCGGCCATCGAATGGTAGTAATCCATGATGTCCTTCGGGTCGATCCCCGGCAGAGGGATGTTAGCGCCGATACGCGCCACAAAAATCAGGGCGACCGTGGCGACCAGCCGTGCCCTCAGCTCAGGAATCCTCCAACAGTTGGCGAAGGCCGAAAACATGGTGGAGCTTTGCGAACCGAGGTTCACTCAGCGACTCCGGTCGCTTTTTTCTCTTCAATCAGAATCACTTTTCCGCCTGCGGCCAAAATCTTGGCCTTAGCCGAATCAGAGAAACGATGCGCCTTGACGGTGACGGCACGTGAAAGATCGCCCGTGCCAAGAACCTTAAGGATCGGAGCGTTGGAGCGTAAGACGCCCGCTGCTTTCAATTCTTCGAGACCGAAGACTTTGCCTTCGAGCTCTTGAATGTCGCACACATTGACTACGGCGTAGTCGATGCGATTCAC
>CAINMU010000138.1 GCA_903850885.1 uncultured Opitutia bacterium
ATCTTCAAGAAGAACCCGTTCGCCACCCTTGATCAGACCGGCGTCGGCCAGCTCATCCAGATGGCCATCGAGAAAGGTCGCAAGACCCGCCCCGACATCAAGCTCGGCATCTGCGGCGAACACGGCGGCGAACCTGAGTCGGTCAAATTCTGCCACCGCGTGGGCTTGAACTACGTCTCCTGCTCGCCTTACCGCGTGCCGGTCGCTCGCCTCGCCGCGGCGCAGGCTGCGATCGAGGAGAAGCGCGCGGCCAAGAAGTAAGCCGGAGTAAGGCGAACGACCAAGGGCGTACCTTTACCGGTACGCCCTTTTTGTTTTTAAAAATCAGGACCGATGCGGCTTCGGCGGCAGCGAAACGAACGACCCAACAACTATCTCATCCAACCAAGAAAACCAAGAATCATGATGATGAAGACAAAGATGACCGTCGCGATTTTCCAACCCTTGGGACCAGATTGCTTGCTAGGTTTACGAACTTTCAACTTATTATGGCGACCTCGCGAGGATACGCGCTGGACAATCACATCAGGATAATCTTGCCCGGGAATTTCCTTTACCGAACCGTAGACCAAACCGGCGTTGATCAATTCTGCGTAAGCGTGGGCCTTGCGAGCCGGCAGCAGACGATCAAATCCATTGCACTCCCGACCCACGATGAGTCGCTCCAAGGCCAGCGCGGCATCAGGTGTAAGGGAGACGGGGGGGGTACTGCGCCGTAAGGATTTCAAAGTGTTATAAAACAATCCAAAGCAACCTGTTAAGCTCTTGCGAGCAAAGAGTTAATAGTGAGGATAGGTAATATATTTCTGGAAACTTTCCCGACATGCCTCACCTAAATCCCACGCCAGACCTACCCGTCGCGCTGACGATTGCCGGATCGGATAGCGGGGCTGGCGCGGGCATCCAGGCTGATCTGCTAACTTTTTCGGCGCACCGGGTTTTCGGGACGACCGCCATCACCTGCCTCACCGCTCAAAACCCTGCCGGCGTATCCGGAGTGCAAGCCACCCCGGCGGCCTTCGTCACGGAGCAGTGCTTCCAAATTTACAAATATTTTAAACCCAAGGCTTTAAAGACCGGGATGCTTTTGGACGTAGAAATTGTCGCCGCGGTCGCCGACTTTATCCGGGAAGCTAAAATCCCGAGCGTCGTCGACCCAGTCATGGTCGCCACCAGTGGCGCCACGCTGCTCTCTCCCGATGCGATTTCTGCGATGAAATCGAGGCTGCTTCCCCTGGCTACCTTGGTGACTCCTAATCTGGATGAAGCCTCTATTTTGCTGGGAGAAAAAGCTCTGGGCGGCCAACGTTGCGAAATCGAAGCGTTAGCCTTGGCAGCCAAATTTAAAGTGCCGTTTCTACTTAAAGGCGGCCATGCCATCGGCGATCAACTCATCGATGTCTTGGCTTGGCCCAACGGCGAGACTGTCGTTTTAACCGCTCAACGAGCCCAAGGCGTCGACACCCATGGAAGCGGGTGCACCCTTTCGGCCGCCATCACGGCGCAGCTTGCCCTTGGGCAGCCGCTCAAAGAGGCGGTCATCTTAGCCCACGCCTATTTACAGCAAGCCATCCATAACCCCCTCCGGGTGGCGGGCCTGAATTGTATTAGGCATCTCTGATTTCCCCTTAGAAAGAGGGTTTTAGGGTATTTGTTGCCAAGCCTATCCCCTTTGGCCGCCCCGGACGGTAATTCGGTAGGTTATTCACACTTGCCCCCGTTGAGTGCAGTCCTTTTCTAACCCATTCCCTGCAGGCACACCCTGCCCCCTAAGACCATGCCTAAAAAGAACGCCGCCAAGCCATCCACCCCTAAGGCCAGCCCAGCCGTCTCCGCCTCGAGCGGCGTCAAGATGCGCGGCTGTGATGTCATGGTCCGTTGCCTCGAGAACCTCGGCGTCGACACGATTTTCGCCTACCCAGGTGGTGCCTCGATGGAGCTCCACCATGGCCTCGTCCGTTCCAAGAAAATCCGGACGATTCTACCGCGCCACGAACAGGGCGGAGCTTTTATGGCCCACGGCTACGCACGTTCGACCGGCAAGCCGGGCGTCTGCATGGCGACCTCTGGCCCTGGCGCCACGAATCTCGTTACCGCGATTGCCGATGCGCACATGGACAGCATCCCGCTGATCTGCATCACCGGCCAAGTTTACCAACAATTTATCGGGCGCGCCGCTTTCCAGGAAACCGACTTCTACGGCATGACGCTGCCGATTGTGAAGCACTCCTTCCTCGTCCTCGATTACAACGAGTTGCCGAGCATCATGTACAAGGCCTTCAAGATCGCCACTACCGGCCGTCCCGGTCCCGTGGTGATTGATATCCCGAAGGACATCCAGCAACACGAGTGGGTCCCAGTCTTCCCTAAGAATCCCGACGACGTTGCCATCCCCGGCCTGCCGACGCCTCCGAAGTGTGCCGACAGCGAACTCGAGCAGGTCCTGCGCCTCATCGAGAAGTCCAAGCAGCCTGCGCTCTACATCGGCGGCGGCATCCTTTCCGGCGAAGCCCATAAAGAGCTGCGCGCCTTCGCCGAAGCCACCGGTATCCCCGTCGCTTCGACGCTGATGGGCCTCGGTGCCTTCCCCTGCGACCACCCGCTGTCCCTTTACTGGTACGGCATGCACGGCACTGTCGCCGGCAACTGGGCCGTGTGTAAGAGTGACCTGCTCATCACCATGGGTGCGCGCTTCGATGACCGTATCACCGGTGCCATCGAGAAGTTCGCCCCCGACGCTACGATCGTCCACATCGACATCGACCGTTCGGAGCACCAGAAGAACAAGTTTGCGCACTACCCAATCCACTCGGACATCAAGCACGCGCTCGGCCGCATGGTCACGCTGGCCAAGAAGGGTTTCAAGAAGCCTGACCTGAAGAAGTGGTACGAGACCATCAACGGCTGGAAGAAAGAGCACCCGTATCCGTTTAGCTACGAGCGCAAGACGAAGCACATCCTCCCGCAGGAAGCCATCGAAGTCCTCTTTGAAGAGACCAAGGGTAAAGCCATCATCTCCACCGGCGTCGGCCAACACCAGATGTGGGCCCCGCAGTATTATCGCTTCAACGAACCGCGCCGCTTCATCAGCTCGCTCGGCGCCGGCACGATGGGCTTCGGTCTTCCGGCCGCCATCGGCGCCAAGGTCGCCAATCCAGACGTCCAGGTCATCGACATCGACGGCGACGGCTCGTTCCTGATGAATATCCAGGAACTCGCGTGCATGAAGATCGAAAAGATCAACGCCAAGATTCTCATCCTCAACAACCAACACCTCGGCATGGTGGTGCAGTGGGAAGACCGCTTCTACTCCGGCACCCGCGGCCACACGATCCTCGGTGATGCCAAGAATATCGGCAGCCCGGACAACCCTGGCGGCCTCTACCCTGACTTCGTTAAAATCGCTAACGGCTTCGGTATCAAAGCCCGCCAAGTCATGAAGCGCGAAGACCTCCGTGCTGCTATGCGCGAAATGCTTGATCACGACGGACCTTACCTCCTCGACGTCATCGTGCCCTACACCGAGCACGTGCTGCCCTTCATCCCGCAGAAGAAGTCGGCGATGGAGATTCTGACGAAATAATCCCGCAGGGATTATTTCGAGGGATAAGAC
>CAINMU010000139.1 GCA_903850885.1 uncultured Opitutia bacterium
CACGAATTGAAGCTCATCGTCGACCTCATGGTCGAAGCTGGTATCTCCGGCATGCGTTTCTCGATTTCAGAGACCGCTAAATACGGAGACATCACCCGCGGTCCTCGCGTGATCAACAGCTCATCCCGCAAGGCGATGCGCGAGATCCTCAAGGAAATCCAATCTGGAAAGTTCACCGCCCAGTGGGTCAAGGAATACAAGAGCGGCCTGAAGAATTACAATAAGTTGCTCAAGCAGGGCGAGAACCACCCGATCGAAAAGACCGGCCAGCGTCTCCGCTCCCTCATGCCTTGGGTCCAGAAGCGGAACATCAAGGGTGCACAGGCCGAGTACACGACCAAATAAGCCGATTCCATCGACTTACGTAAAAAGGCCGACGCAAGTCGGCCTTTTTTGTATTTGTGCATTACACCATTCGCCTCCCATCTCAGCTTCGAATGGCAAAAACTTTATTATTAATCGGTCATCCCGGACATGAAATCCGCTGTCATGGGTGGATGAGCCGAGCCAAACCCCAAGTCCAAGTCCTGACTACGGGCGGGGGAGCTTCAAAGACCGGCCGGCTCGCGAGCACGAAGAAAATCGTCGAACAAGCCGGGGCAAAATACGGCGAGGAGCTGCTGACTTTTTCCGATCACGAAGTGTATGGTTTCATGTTGAATCAGACAGTCCAACCCCTGATTGAATGGACCGAAGGCGTCACTCAGATCATCCTCAAGGAACGCCCCACAATCTTACTGACCGACATGGTCGAAGGCTATAACTCCAGCCACGACCTGGTGGCTTACCTCACGTCGATCGCAGTCGAACGCGCGGCGACACTCGGATGGCATATCCCTCAGGTCTTCTGCCAACCCCTGACCGGAGCGTCCGACATGGCGTGGGGAGGCAAGCTTGCGCCCGTCATTACCTTGGAATTAACCCTTGAAGAGTTTGATCAAAAACTGTCCGCAGCGCGCGGTTACCCGGAACTCGCCGAAGAAGTAGAAAACGCCTTGAAGGAAAATTCGGCGGTAAGTTTCAAAAAGGAGTGCCTTTATACGACCGTCAAAGGCGCAAGCATCCTGACATCGTTACCGGAGCCCAAACCTTTCTACGAAACTTTCGGAGAACTTCAGGTCAGTCGCGGAAAATTCAAGGACGTCATCCGTCATGCCCAGCACCTGGTTCCGCTCGTGAAGACAATCCGTGCGGCTGCAGGCCTCTCCGTCGCGTGAGGGTGCTTATCGCCAACGGTTGGCTCGGCGGGCGAAGCGGAAGCGAAGTCCATACCAAGGACCTGGCATTGGCGCTTCAACACCGCGGGCATCAATGTGCGGTCTACGTCGGCTACCTCCGGGAGGACGATGACGTAAGATCCCTCCGCTCCGCTGGGGTCATCGTCACGGATGATCTTAAGGAAATGCATTGGGTCCCGGAAGTGATCCACGGACATCATGTGCGTGAAACTGTCCAAGCCTGTCAGGCATTTCCACGGACGCCTGCCATCCAGGTATGCCATGATGCCACCCACGAACGTGACCGCGCCGCGAAACGGTCTTGCGTTCAACAGTGGGGGGCGGTCGATGGTTTCTGCCAAGAACGGTTCGTGCGTGAAACCAGCCTAGATCCGGCCGAGATACCCGTGATCTTCAATCCGGTTGATCTAGACTTCATCCCCGCACGACCAGTGCCACCCCCCTCACGTCCACGTCGGGCCGCCTTATTTTTCAGTTCAATTCATACTCCGCAGCTGGCCGAACCCATCGTCAACGCCTGCGCCCGCTTCGGCATAAGTCTTGATATCATCGGCCCAGGTACGCCGGGCTTCGTGACCAATCCTGGTGCGAAGTTGCCTGATTACGATCTGGTATTCGGCAAAGCCCGGTGCGCGATCGAAGCCATGGCCAGCGGAGCCCATGTCATCCTCTGCGCTCCGGAGGGCATCGGACCACGCATCACGCTGGATAACTTCCAGGTATTGCGGCATCGAAATTTCGGGCGGAGCCTCCTCGACACGCCCCTCAGCCAAGCAGAAATCGAAGTGCGAATCGGCGAGCTTGAATCATCTAATACGGTAGCCTTGACCAAACTTATCCGTCAGCAAAATAGCACAGAAGCCCTAGCCTTATTAGTCGAAGAAATTCACCTGAAGCTCGCCAAGATAGCCGTGAGGCGTAATTCGCTGACCTTATGGCCTTACTATGCTTTCCTGAGGCTTAGTTCATATTTAGCTGCCAAAACCGAGAGGGCCAAGGCAAGACAAAGGCGCCGACAAAGTGACGCGGTTGAGTGAGATTACTTCGCCACCGGCGCCTTACCCTGGGGGCTGGCGGTCAGGAATTCCGCGCGACTAATGAAGCCATCGCCGTCGGCATCGCGACGCGCGAACCACTCAGAGGCGTCAGCGGCGGAACGACTGACCGAAAATTCGGCACGCGAGAGCTTACCGTCTTCGTCGGTATCGAGTTTCTTGAAGAGCGGTGAGCGCTCGGCGGAGACATCAGCCTTCGCCTTACCCTTCCCCTTCTTCGCAGGCTTGTCGTCGCCAGGAATGGCTGGGAGGGGCAAGTAGTCGAAGTCGATGATCATCTTCTTGGCCATCTCGAGGCGTAGCGCGCGTTCCGCTTCGGCGACCTCGGCTTTACCACTGAGGTTATTCAGCTCAGCGGGATCATTCTCCAAGTCATAAAATTCGTAGACTGGACGAGGCGTCGAGAAATACGTCGCACTCATCCCCTTGGCCATGGCACCTTCGGCATTTAGGCTTTGCATAGATTTCCAAGCTGAGCCGCCGGCGCTGTCGACAGGCGAATAGGGTATCCATGGGGTACAGTTGTAGATCGCCTTATACCGGTCACTCCGGACCGCACGGGAGAGGTCGTAGCCACCGCTATTCATAGCGACTTGTACGGGAGCACTGCCGTGGGGGCCACGCTCCGTAAAAACGTAGTCCCGCGTCTTGGGAGCCGTGCCTTTGAGAATCGGCAAAAAACTGACGCCGGTCATGCCTTTGGCCGACTTGAGACCAGCGGCATCCAGCACCGTCGGCCCAACGTCTTCCCCACTGAGTAAAGACGAGGAATCGCCACCGGGTGCGACGACGCCAGGCCAGCGCACCACGCAGGGCACAT
Organism: uncultured Opitutia bacterium; assembly: GCA_903850885.1. Classification (GTDB taxonomy): domain Bacteria; phylum Verrucomicrobiota; class Verrucomicrobiia; order Opitutales; family UBA953; genus UBA953. Next base: position 3,114 of record CAINMU010000139.1, read on the forward strand.
TGCAGCCAGGGTCATAAAGCGAGCCCTTACCATGCGGTAATGCCTGACCATTATCGCCGGCGAAAATCACGAGGGTGTCCTTGGCCAAGCCAAGTTTATCCAGCACCGCTAACACCTTGCCTGTCGTCTCGTCGACGCGATTCACCTCACCGCAATAGTCGGCATATTGCTCCCGTACGCCCGGCAGATCAGGCACATGGGCTGGCAATTTGAGAGTGGCTGGATCCGGACGATAGGACGCGGGCGCGGTCCAAGGGTGGTGAGGGTCGCTGAAATTCACCCAGAGACAGAAAGGCTTATCCTTCGGACGCCCTTCGAGAAAAGCTGTGGCCTGCTCCACCGCGACTGGATCAGGGCCCGTCTGTACCACGTCGAAACGATCCTTGAAGGTCTTGAAGCCGCCCGCTTCGAGGAATTTCCCGAGTTCATCGTCACCCTTCGCCGAGCCATCAAGGTGATAGATCCGGCCGACGACGCCGACGTAATAGCCCGCCTCCTTCTTCAGAACTTCAGGGAACGTGATCACGTCGCGCGGCAACGGCGAAGAGAAGCGCGTGATGCGGGCGGCCACAGGCGAGCGACCGCTCAGATAAGATGCCCGTGAGGGTACGCATTGCGGGGCGGCGGTAAAGAAGCGGCGAAATTTAATCCCTTCCGCCGCCAACTTATCGATACAGGGCGTGCGCACGTTACCGTCGCCGTAGCAGCTCAAGTAAGGGTAGCTATGGTCATCGGACAGGATGAAGAGGACATTCGGCCGCTCGCTCGCACGGGCGAGGGCGCCTAAAATCATGACAAGGAATAAGGGCCAGGGGTAAGCTTTCATACCTAAGGCTTAGTCTTTAATCTCAAATCATCAACATTCTTAGAAATCCGGACGGGCTGACCGATTTCTGATTATTTTGTAAAAAACTTACCTCCCCGGCGGCTAGGGATTGCAGTCTGGCGATAATTGCACGGACTACTGCCACCCCCATGAGAGAGACCACCTCCAACCCTGATGCCATCCATTCGGATGCCTTTTTGGCGCGCCTGATGCGCGACCAACTCAAACTCTCTATCGCGTGCGCGCTGTGCTTCATCGTGGCGCTCGTCGCGCTACCGTTGCTGAATTACTTTCAGCCGGCGTTCATGGCGCAGCGGGTGTTTGGCTTCACGCTCTCGTGGTTGATCCTCGGCGTGCTCTTCTTCCCGTTCGTATGGATTATTTCCTTCATCTTCATTAAGCGCTCCATCGCTCTTGAAGTCGCCGAAGCCCAAGCCGCCACCAAGGATGGCGCCAAACGCTGAACATGAGCCTACCGCTTGCTTCCCTCTTTCTTGCCGAACTCGGCAAGGTCGATCCGTGGATCGCCATCTGCTCGCTCGCGACGGTCTTCGTGACGGTCGGGATGGGTTTCTGGTCCGCTGGAAAATCTAAAAATGCCGGCGACTTCTTCGTCGCGGGTCGTTCGGTCTCGGTCGGCTGGAATGCTTCGGCGATTTCGGGCGAATACCTTTCCGCCGCTTCTTTCATGGGCGTCGCTGGCATGGTGATGGCGACGGGCTACGATGCGCTCTGGTATCCCGTGTGCTATGCGTGCGGCTATTTATTCTTATTACTCTTTATCGCGGGGCCGCTGCGTCGCTTTGGAGCTTACACCATTCCAGACTTCGCCGAAGGCCGTTACGACTCCCCGCTCTTCCGCAAGATCGCCGTCTGCTTCGTGCTCTTCATCGGCTTCTTTTACACGATGCCCCAGATGAAAGGTGCGGGCACGACCTTGGCCTATATCTTCCCTGGCCTGCCTTATTGGGCGGGAGTCGTGGTCGTCGGTGCCGTCATCACGCTCAATGTTTCCTTAGGGGGCATGAAAGGCATCACCCTCGTGCAAGCCTTCCAATACTGGCTTAAAGTCTTCGCTATCACCGTTCCCATCTTCGTCTTAGCTTCGATTGTCGGACATTACGAAGATCACGTCAGCGCTAATAAGACCGCTTTTGAGACCGTCGCTTCCACCCCGGCGAACATCGAAAGAAAGGCCCTGCCCGCCAAAGCCCCGAAAGACGAGCAGTGGATTTCTCCTTTCGGTAAGTTAACCACCAAAGCGGTCGATGCGTCGATCGCCGCGGCCCCCACGCCCGAAGCCAAAGCCGCACTCGAAGCGAACAAGAAGCCCTTTTCACTTCTTTATACCTACTCACTGATCATCGCACTCGTCTGCGGCACCGCCGGCTTGCCACATATCCTTGTCCGCTTCTACACCAACCCGGACGGCGTTGCGGCCAAACGCACGACGATGTGGGTGATGATTCTCATCGGTGTCTTCTACGTTTTCCCACCCGTGTATGGCGTCATCGGTCGCTCACTCACGCCCGAACTTTATGATGCGGTTGGCGCCAAGGGGACGGATAAAGTCGTACTCGAACTGCCCACCCTGCTCGCGGGCAAGAATCACGCACTACTCGGCTCAGTGCTCTCTGGCATCACCTGCGCCGGCGCTTTCGCTGCGTTCATGTCGACGTTCTCGGGTCTGCTCGTCTCGATGACTGGTGCGCTTGCGCACGATGTCTACGGACGCATGCTCAAACCGGATTCGACGCCCGAACAGCGTCTACGTGCCTTCAAATGGGCCGCCGTCATCATTGGCGCGGTTTCCATCTTGCTCGGCATGCAAGTCGAAGCGCTCGAAATCAACTTCATGGTTGGTCAGGCTTTCGCCATCGCCGCTGCCAGCTACTTCCCCTTGCTCTTCATGAGCGTCTGGTGGCGCGGTATGACGATGCCGGGGGCAGCTGCGGGCATGCTTGGCGGCGGTGTCAGCGCCCTGCTGGCGATCACGATGACTTCCATTTCCGATGTTGCCGCCGCTGGGGCGAAGAAAATTACCGATGTCGCTCAACTGGCCGCCTTCTGGCAGGACCATCCTGTGGCGAAAAGCCTCGCGGACATGTGGGTCGCCCATCCGCTCGCCCGCATCCTTTGCGAGCAACCCGCCATCTGGGCCGTCCCCCTCTCCATTACGCTCATGATCGTCGTTTCCAAAGCCACCGCGGCCAAGGTTCCTGGCGACATCCGCATGAAGATGCTCGTGTTACATGCCCCGGAAGCTTTGGGACTCAAGCAAGAGTACATCAAGGAACACGAAGGCCTCAGCCACTAAGCTGACTGGTGGGTTAATTTCGCCGCACCATTCACTTGAAACTTGGAAGTCCGCCGTGAGGCGTCTTTGTTGGGGTCGTGCAAACGGATCCTAACGAAGACGACCTCAAGGGCTACCGAGTCGTGCAGGCGCTTTCGCTTTTCATCGCGGGGGGAGCGCTCTACGCGGCCTTCCTCATGACTCGCAAAGGCGGGGCGGTTTATCTTGGGATGGAAATCGACCCTTTTGAGCGTGATGCCATGGTGGGCGCCTTCGTCGGAATACCTACAGCTATTTGTGGCGCCACGATCGCGTATTTAGCCGCTTATGAACGCCGCTGGGGATTCGTGCGAGGCCTCGCGACCTTGATTTTCGCCGGTAACCTCCTCATCCCTTTGACCTGGGGTGTCCTATGGCTTATGAAATCAGGCCTCTTCTCGAGCTAAGATGTCCCAGCCCATCGTCATCGTCACTCGCGGCAGCCCGCTGGCGCAACAGCAAGCCCATGATGCGGCGGCACGGATTGAACAGGCGCTGCAACGCCCGACGGAAATTCGGATCCTGACGACGACCGGAGATCGGCAAGCCAATTGGTCGCTGGAGAAACAAGGGGGCAAGGGTCTCTTCACCGCCGAACTTGAGCAGGCTTTATTACGAGGCGAAGCCGACGTGGCCGTCCACAGCTCCAAAGATCTCCCGACCGAGATGCCGGCTGGACTGGCAATCGCAACCTGCCTGACCCGTCAGGACGCCCGCGATGTACTCGTCCGCCGCACCGACATTGCAGAGCCTAAGTTGATCGCCACCGGAAGTCCGCGCCGCCGGGCGCAGGGAGCCTTGAAATTTCCCCAAGCCCAATGGACGGAATTGCGCGGCAACGTGGACACGCGCCTTAAAAAACTGGTCAACGGCGATGCAGAAGCTTCGTACCTTGCGGCTTCCGGCCTGAATCGTCTCGGAATTAAAAACTGGGAGGGTCTCGTTTTTGAACCCGTCAACATTGTTCAAATGGTACCCGCCGCAGGCCAAGGAGCGGTCGCGATTCAGACCCGCTCCGCTGATACCGCGCTCTACCTGGCCGCAGGTTGCGCAACGACGACCTTTTCCGTCTTTGTCGAAAGACTTTTCTTGGCGAAACTCGGCGAAGGCTGCCACACCGCGTTCGCTTGTCACCACTCCGCCGGAAGGATTCACCTGTTCCGGAGCGACTTTGGTCGTCACGAGATGGATTTTCCCGCGACCGACCTGATGGCCGCCTCTCAACTCGCCGACCGCATCCTGCAACACCTCCTGCCCCGTCAATCATGAGCAAACTTCCTTTACGCGATCGACTTGTCGTCCTCACCCGCCCGGAAGGTCGCGGGGGCGATTGGAAAGAATTGCTCGTCGACGCCGGGGCCGCGGTCTCCGAACTACCCTTGATCGAAATCAGCTTCGAGCCGGACGACACCGTACTGAGCGAGGTCCTCGATGCCATGGGCGAATACGATTGGATCATCTTCACCAGCCCCAACGGAGTCCGCGGTTTTTTTGACCGTTTCTTTGAACGCTTTTCCGACATCCGTTCCGTCGGGGGCGTGCGCTTCGCTTGCGTCGGCCCTTCGACTGAAAAGGCCTTACGCGGCTATCATTTAGATTCGGACCTGACGGCCGCCAAACCGGACGCCCTTTCGCTCGGACAAGAACTCATGACCAAGTTCGACGTCGAGAATCAGAAAATCCTGCTCGTCACTGGAAATCTTAATTCACCCGAACTTTCGCGGCTTCTGATGGAGGGCGCCCTGGCCATCGTCGACGTCATTAAAGTCTATGCGACCGAAGAAAAATCTGTCGCGGAAACGCCCGAAGCGGCCGAATTCCGACGCCATGGCGCCGATGCGATTGTCTTCGCCAGCCCTTCGGCCGTGGAATCATTCCTACACCAGGCGGCTTCCCTGCGCCCTGACGTGGGAGCGCGGCAGCCCAAGGCCATCGCTGTCGGGCCGACAACCGCCGACGCCCTTCGGAAAGCTGGCGTGCCCTTGGCCGGCATGGCTGCAGCCCCCACCGCCAAAGCCATCCGCGATGCCGTGATCGCGGCCCTGACATGATCGGAAAAATTATCGTCAAAGTTTGCGGAATCACGCGGCAGGCCGACGCCGTCGTCGCCCTTGAAATCGGCGCCGACTACTTAGGTATCAATTGCTGGGACGGATCACCGCGCTATGTCCCGGCCAACCGCCGGGCTGCTTTATTACGCGAAATACCGCCAGGGAAACGGGTCGCCGTCACTGTCAACCCGACCGACGCCGAAGCATCAGCATTCATCGCCGAAGGTTTCGATATTATTCAGGTTCATTTTGATCCTGCGAAAAATGAGTGCGACCCGGCCGGCCTTTCGGCCCGCATCGGGAAAACCCATCTCTGGCTTGCGCCTAAATTGACCGATGGTGCCGAATGGCCCAAGACCTTGATCCCGTTGGCGGCCGGCTTCATCCATGACGCCCATGCCCCCAATTCTTTCGGGGGCACGGGCAAGCAAGCGGACTGGGCACGCTTCCAAAAGCTCACGCAAACCTACCCAGACGCACTTTGGATTTTGGCGGGTGGATTAGGGCCAACCAACGTCGAGGCCGCCCTAAAAGCCCAACCCAAGGGTTTAGACCTTAATAGCGGGGTCGAACTAGCCCCCGGCTTAAAATCTGCCGAACTATTGTTTGAAGTGAAGCAAGCCTTGCTTAAAAACGACCAATCCTAAGCCCCTGCTCGCTTACAACCCACTTGGCACGGGGGATGCATAAGTGGACTTGCCCAACCGAACGCCTAACCCAACCTACACCACACCATGAAGCTCGTCGTCGCCATCATCAAACCCTTCAAACTTGAAGAAGTTAAGGACGCTCTCGCCGAAATCGGCATCGAGGGTATGACCGTAACCGAAGTCAAAGGCTTCGGCCGCCAAAAGGGTCACACGGAGATTTACCGTGGCTCTGAATACACCGTCGATTTTCTACCCAAGGTGAAGATCGAAGCCGCCGTCGCCGACGAACAAGTTGAGAAGGCCATCGCCACAATCTCCAAGGCCGCCCACACCGGCAAAATCGGGGACGGTAAGATTTTTGTAATCGGTCTCACCGACGTCATCCGTATTCGGACGGGCGAACGTGGTCCGGCCGCCATCTAAGCGCCGGCTTAGAAAGCAAAAGGGCGACCCAAGGGTCGCCTTTTTTTTGGCACAGGTACGAACCTTCCCCTATTTAACACTGGCGGCCTTGGCGGCCTCGCGCTTGGCCAACATGCCGGGAGAGTTCCACTTGATGACGTGGTAGGTCGCCTGCCCTTCACCGACGTTGCGGATGCCGTGTTCGATATTGGCGGCCTGGAAGATGACCGAGCCCGGGCCGAGTTTGATCCACTCGCCGGCAACGAACGCCTCGACATTACCTTCCTTGATAATGAGCAGCTCTTCGTCGGCGTGCTGGTGAGGCGGGTGTGGCGCTTGGCCCTTGTTCAGCGTCGTCACATGCATCTCGAGCTCGTCCAGGGTCGCAGTCGGGGCGCGACAGACGGAGCGGGATTCGCCGACCTTGGTCTTCTTCACCACAAGCTTCTCCCAATCGAAAGCCATCGAACCCATGATGGGCTTAGGAGCTGCCGGGGTGACCGCGGCCACTGGGGGCGAGGACATAAAGCCAACTAAGCCAAGGCAGACGCTCGCCGTCAAAGCGGCGACCAGCAAATCACGACGGGTAAGGGGTGTCATCCCACACTTCTAACCCTCCCCGGCGGGGAGTAAAGACGGCTTGTCGGCCTGGCGCCACGGACCGCCTTGCACTGGGGACGGGCCCGCGGTTAATCTGAGCCTATGTTGCGCCCCCTCACGGGAAACCTTGTCCTGATGCTCATGGCCTGCCTGAGCCTCACCGGCTGTGGCGCCAAGAAAAGTACGGCCGTCCTCAAGGCCGAAGCAGGGGTACTCGTTATTAATAATATCGCGGAACCGTCCAGCCTCGACCCACAGACCGTCACGGGCCTTTCCGAAAGCCATATCATGTACGCCCTCTTCGAAGGGCTGGTCAATTATGACCCCGTCGACCTTCACCCAATCCCGGGCGTCGCCGAAAGTTGGACGAGTTCCGCCGACGCCAAGACCTGGACATTCAAACTCCGCCCCGCTGCGCGTTGGTCCAATGGCGACCCCGTCACCGCCCAAGACTTCCTCTTCAGCTGGGAGCGGATGCTCAGGCCGAGCTTCGGAGCCGAATATGCCTCGATGCTGCACGTGGTCAAAGGGGCCAAAGATTTTAATACCAAAAAAATCAGCTCCTTCGGCGACGTCGGCTTCCGGGCGCCCGACGCGCACACCCTCGAGATCCGACTGGAAAATCCCGTTCCCTATTTCCTCCAGCTCATTTGCCATCACAGTTGGCTACCGGTCCACCCGCCGACGATCCTTAAGTTCGGGACCATCGACCAGCTCAACACGCCGTGGACGCGACCGGGCGCGCTCGTGGGCAACGGAGCCTTCACCCTGGAAAGTTGGGAAGTGGCCCGCAACCTAGTGGTGCGGAAGAATCCGACTTATTGGAATGCCCGTGAGGTCTCGCTCAACGCCATCGAATTCCGGGCCATCGCGGACCTCTACGCCGAAGAACGGGCCTTCCGGGGCGGCGAGTTGCACATCACCGGCTCCGTGCCACCTTACAAAGTAGCCAAACTGCTCGAACAAAAATCTCCCGCCCTGCGCCTTGATCCGTTCATGTCCGTGGCGTTCATCTGGATAAATAATGATATCAAAAATAACGAGCCTGTCCGCAAGGCCTTGGGCGACGCCCGCGTGCGCCAGGCCTTGGGCATGGTGATCGACCGCGAACAAATCGTCCGCAAAGTCCTGCGCACGAGCGACGCGCCAGCTTACCACTTCACGCCGCCCGGCGCCGGCGGTTTCCACGCCAAAGCCCGGTGGAGCCAAGAGGTGGCCCGCGCCCAAAAGCTCTTGGCGGACGCGGGCTACCCTGGCGGCAAAGGTTTCCCGAAACTGGAATACCTTTACAACACTTCCGAAGGCGCGCAGATGGCCGCCCAGGCTTACCAAGAGATGTGGCGCGAACGGTTAGGCGTCCAAGTCGAACTCAAAAATCTCGAATGGAAAGTCTACCTCAATGCCATGCACAAAGGAGAATACCAGATCGGCCGAGGCGCCTGGAGCGGAGATTATAACGACCCGAATACTTTCCTGGAAATGTTCATCACGGGCAACGAACTCAACCAATGCAACTGGAGCGACGCGGAGTATGACCGGCTGATCGGCCAGGCGGCCCAGGAAGTGGATCCCGCCCGCCGTTTCGAATATTTCCAGCAAGCCGAAGCTCGGCTCGTCAGCCAAGCCCCGGTCCTGCCCGTCGTATTTAATAAGAATAAGTTCCTCATCCGGCCCGAAGTCCAAGGCTGGCACCCCACCGTGCTTGATCAACACCCCTTCACGGCGGTTAAACTCGTCCCCGCGAAAGGGGATTGATGCGGACCCCAAACCCCAGCATCCTTTTCTTATGCGTCTCCTCGCCTTCACCTTCCTGCTCGCAACGTCCACCCTCGCCAACGCTCAGGCCGCTGGGGAGCCCCTGCCCAAGACCGGCAGCGGCGTCGATCAAAGTTTCGCGAAATTACGTGGCGTCAGTTTCTTTTATATCGACGTCAAAACCTCCGAAACTCGCCCAGAAGATGCCGACCTGCGGGGTGAGATTCGCGATGCCATCGAGCTGGAACTGCGCCGCAGTAACATCACCCCGAAAGATTTCAATGGGCTCGCGCCCGAAACCTCGACCCCTTTGCTCACGATTGAAGTTCGCTTTGACCGCGGCTTGGGTCGTTATGCGGCCGACGTCATCCTTTCCATCAGCGATAACGCCACCGTCACGCGAAACAAAGAGTCCGTGCTGGCGACGACTTACGTGCAGACCAAGAAATCCATGGGGTCATCGGATAATACCCTTTCGCGCGAAGTTAAAAACCGGAGCCGCGAAGCCGTCTTGGAACTGATTGAAGGAATTAAGAAACTTAAAGGGAACTAAACCGTCCCATGCGTCGCCTGCTCCGCAAGATGAAGGGCGATGGCGCCGCTCCGCCCCCGCGCCCTTCCCTGCAAGCGGTCGGTCTGGCTTTTACGGGCTGCGTCTTAGTCGTCGCGTTGCTCTCAAAAATCTCTGACCAAATCGGCACCGTGCTTTTGATCGGCTCTTTTGGTGCAAGCAGCCTGCTCGTCTTCGGCTACCCGGATGCCCCCTTCAGCCAGCCGCGCAACCTGGTTTTTGGTCACGTCATTGGCGCCTTCATTGGTATCACTTTTCTTCATCTATTTGGAGAAAACTGGTTAATCCTGGCCCTGGCGCTTGGCACGACGGTCGCCGCGATGATGCTTACCCACACCGTTCATCCCCCGGCCAGTTCGACCCCTGTCGTGGTCTTCGCGCTCAAATCCTCGTGGATGTTCATCTTCCTTCCCACCTTAGTCGGGACGCTCACGATTCTTTTCTTCGCCCTCATTTACAATAATACCGTTCGCCAGGAGCGCTGGCCCAAGCATTGGTAAGCACCATGCCAAATCCTGAATCACGCCTGCAAGAGCTCGGTCTGACTCTCCCCACCCCGCCTGCCGCGGCGGGCGCCTATGTGCCAGCCGTCCGCACCGGAAACCTACTTTACCTCGCCGGCACCTTACCCATGCGCGATGGCAAAATTATCTCCCTCGGTAAAGTCGGGAGAGAGATCGACCTCGTCCAAGCCGCCGAAGCCGCCAAGCTCTGTACGCTTAACGCCTTAGCCAACGCCAAAGCCGCGCTGGGCTCGCTTGATAAGATTACCCGCGTGGTGATGGTGAGCGGCTTCGTCAATGGTATCGATGGCTTTAGCGATAGCCCCAAGGTCCTGAATGGCGCTTCCGAATTCCTTCTGCAAATCTTCGGCGAAAGCGGCAAGCACGCGCGGGCCGCCGTTTCCGTCAACGGCCTGCCACTGGGGGCATCCGTCGAAGTCCAGATCGTCCTCGAGGTGCGCGACTGAGCGGCAGATTAGCCTTCGGATACGCCGACCTTAGGGAAATCGATCTTGAAAGCCCTGCCATTAGGGGGTTTGCCGCAGTTACCAATTTGAGTGCACGCGCGGCGGACAAGCTCCGCGAGATGGTTATCTTGCGGGCGACTTAGCCAGCCGGAGAATGAAACGGTGCCGCCGGCATCGACGGATAACGTCACGCCGCAGCTCCCGGCCGAGGAAATCGCCCCGCCTTCGGCCGAGATGATCTCCGTCCAAGCCGAACGAAAACGAGCCAAGACTTCACCCGCATAAAGCTGCTGTTCCGTCGCCGAACCTCCTTCGCCGCCATTATCACCCGTGCCAAAGTTACGGCCTTTCTTGACGGAAACTCCGCCGATGCCGCCTACCTTGCCCGAAGCCGAAGATTTACCGCCCTTGGTATTCATGAAATCGCTCAAGGATGTTTTTCCGGAACCCGCCGAAGCCTTGGAGGTGCTCTTTGCCGTCGCCTTGCTCGCCGCATGGGCAGGCGCCGCGGCCTCGGCTTCGGCCAGAGCTCTGGCTTCTTGAATCTTCTCCACGTCGAGTTTCTTGATTCTGACGATCTTCACGCCCGTCTTGGTACCATTTTCTTCACCCTGAGCCACACCGGCGGCTTTGCCGATTTCTCCCGGACGCTTACCCGGGATACCGTTTAAATCTACCAGAAGCGGATCCGCGGCCTCGACGGCTTGGCCGTCGTGACGAGAAGCAAGCCAGGATACCGCCACCAGTGCGCAGATGATGCCGGCATGGACTGCGATTGAACCAATCATTCCTTTGCCTTCGGAGGACATGGCTTTAACGGATTTCGGTATCAAGACCGACCTTGGTGAGACCCTTTGCCTTGGCCTTGGACATCACATCAATCACTTTTTGATAGGGCAACGTGGAGTCGGCGCGAATACGGACAATCGGCTGCTCCGCCTCCGGCAGTGCCGCGATGGTGGAAAACTCGGCTTCCAGTTGGGCTACCGTCACCGGGTGATTGCCGAACGTATACGTACCGTCGCGAGCCACGTTGACGAAACGATACCGATCCTTCGTATCTGCCTGTTTACCGGCTCCCTTTTCCGCCTTCGGCAGATTGACGGCCGTCGTTTGCTCTAACACCGGCGTCGCAATCATGAAGATGATGAGCAAGACGAAGCACAAATCCAGCATCGGCGTGACGTTCAGATCGTTCATCACGTGCAACCGATGGGGCCTGGAAAAGGAACGCGCCATTGCCTTACTGGGCGTCTTCCCAACCCGGCAGGGCGGAAGGGGGAGCTTCGAGCGGGCTCACCGTGGGGATATTGGCCGCCGTTGCCGCCGTCATCGACGCCATCTGGGCCGCGCGCACCAGACGTTCGCGCTCTTGGGCTTGTTCAAAATTACGGCGGGCTTCGCCTTCTAGTTCCAGTTCCACCCGATCGGCCAGCGAGCTAGCGAAATTTTCGAGTTCCGTCGTCATGATCTTAACCTGCGTCAAAAGATAGTTATAACCGAACGTCGCCGGGATGGCCACCAGGAGACCCAGCGTCGTCGTCACGAGTGCACCGCAGACACCCGGCGCCAACTGAGCGATGCTGGCCTTCTCGGTCAGAGCGCCAAAGGTCACCATCACCCCCCAGACCGTCCCCAAGAGACCTAAGAACGGACCGCCTGAAACCAACGAACTTAACAGCACCATTTTGCTTTCATAATTTACCATCGTCCGGGAAACGCCCCGTTGAATCGCATTCTCGACGTGACCCATGCAAAGCGTGACGTCGGAAGGCTTCAGCAACCGACCCTTGTGGCGTTGGACGGCGGAGACGCCTTCCGCGACCAGGAATTCATAGGGCCCGAGATTGGCACCGCGAGGAAAGTTTAAAGCGACGACGGAAGGCTCGTCGCGCAAACGACGTTCAAAGCCATGATTACGGCGACGAAGCTCTTGGACGTCGGACCATTTTTGGATCATCGCACCCCAACCGATCAAGGAGCAGACCACCAGCACGGCCGCCACGGCGAGGCCGGGAGCGTCCATCTGCTTGAAATACCAAAGTGCGCCTTTTTCGGTATCGGCCAGCACGACCATTAAGACGGGAGAAAGCATCGCTTTCATAGGCAATCCGACTCGAGCCGGGCTTCAACCTGAAAAGACCTACCGATGCTTGAAACGGAAGACTTTCTTCTTCATAATGAAACTTGATGATACCACGTCCATCATCCTGCACCGACTGCACCAAAGCCTGCGCCGTTTACTTTACCGTCGTCGCGGGCGGCAAGGCGATATCCCATGCCTGCTGCCAAGACTGCCCTGCCCTGCAAGCCGCGGCCGGCGACGGGCAACTCCCGTCGGTTGCCCTCGGCCTTAAACTCACCATCCCGACCCCACATGGTCGGGGCAAATGCCCCACTTGTGGCTTCCGCTGGGCGGACTTCGTGCGTATCCACCGCATGGGATGCCCAACCTGCTATCAGACCCATGCCCAAGAGGCCCTCGAGACCATTGCGCGCATCCAGCCTGGTATCGAACACCAAGGACGGCGCCCCATGGGATCTAACGCCGACTCCCTGCTGCGTCTGACCAAAGCCCGTCAACTGCTCAAAGAGGCGCTCAAGGAGGAAGACTTCGAGACCGCCGCCGTTTTACGGGATCAGATTTCTGATTTAGAGGGCAATTCCCTTGAGAGTAAGAAATAACCTTCGGCGTTGCTCGACCTTCAAGTCGGGGCACGCTGAGCCAAAAGTATGAAGCCCACCGCCCTACTCACCAATGATGATGGCATCAACGCGGCCTTCATTCATGCCCTTGTCGCGGCCTGCGAAGCTGAAGGCTTCAAGGTGATTGTCGCCGCCCCCGCCGGCGAGCGCAGCTGGATCGGCCGAGCTTTTAGTCGCCACCGGGAAGTCACGCTCTCCGACTACCCCAATCTCGGCAGCCAAGCGTGGTCCATCGATGGCACTCCTTCGGACTGTGTTAATATCGCCCTCGGGCATTTGTTAAAAACGCAACCTGACGTCGTCATCTCGGGGATGAATATCGGCTTTAATGCGACGATGCCATTATGCCTCAGCTCGGGCACCTTAGCGGGAGCGACCGAAGGGGCGGCCTGGAATCTGCCCGCCGTAGCGTGCTCCATGGACCTCGAACAAGCTATCTTTGAAAGCGTCCATCGCCAATCTGCGGAGTGCCCTGGCGCCCTCCGGCCGCACCTTGAAGCTGCCTGCCGCCACGCCGCACGTTTCGCCCTCGGCCTCATTGGCCGTCCCGTCCGCGGTCTGCATGTCCACAGTTTAAACTACCCGGCAACGGTCACAGATACCACGGCGATGGAACGCAGCGTTCCGGCCTTGGTTCGGCATGGGTCGCTTTTTAAACCTTCCGCCCAAGGCTTTACTTTCGCTTGGAACGACGGAGAACAAGTCAGTGAAGGCGGCCAAACGGATTTAGCCGTGATCGAACGGGGTCTAATCAGCCATACCGTCTTCGACTTCGGCAACGTCGGCCCGCTCTGAGTCAGCTCAGTGCGCGTGACCGTGTTCGTCGTCATGCTCGCCGTGCCCTTCGCCTGCAACGAAAACGGGTAAGAGAAGCACGAGACCGGCGATGAACGCAGGCAGCCATGCCTTACGCAAATCGTTGTGAGCCAAGAAAGGGTAGAAGGCGATGTAACCCGCCAAAGCCCATGCGCCAAGGTGATGGACGAAGAGCCATAAGCCCGTAAAGCCAGCGTCGTTTGCCCGACGCTGGACGTAGACGGAAAGGAAACCAGCGAAGAAAACAGCGGATAAGATCATCAGGAAGACTGCAAAAGGAGCCCAACCGGAGACGGCATGATGGTGGATCTCTTCTTCTTGCTTTTTTACTTCGGCTTCCGCGGCGACCTTCGCCTGTTCCCGTGCGACTTTTTCATCAAAAGCCTTACCCTTAGCGGCGGCCTTAGCCTTGGAAAAAGCAGCCTCTTCCGACTTACGGGAGACCTCCGCGATCTTTTGGGCGACTTCACCATGAGGAAGCGTTTCTGTCATGTAGTGAAAGGCGACCGTCGAGAGCGCATAGAAAACGACGGAAAGAAGGGCGAGGTTAAGGGCCAAGCCGAAGCGGCTGAGTGGCTTGGTCAGATCCAGCGAGAAGGTCATAGGTTGAGTTCGGGAAATTAGATGACCCACCCTCGCCTTCAATTCCAAACTTGGAAACCTGACATATTCACGCCTCATGGATGGCAGATATGGCCCACCCTCTTCCTGAAACCGTACTTTTCGACCTCGACGGCACCTTGGTTGATAACTTTGAGGCGATTCACCGCTGCTATGATGATGTGATGAGCATGATGGGGTTACCCAGCGTCACCCTCGAGCAGATCCGCCGCGCCGTTGGGGGTTCGGTCAACGTCACCGTCGTCAAACTCGCCGGCGAAGCCAATGCGCCGACCGCCACCCGTCTCTTTCGCGAACATTTCCCCAGCGTCATGTACCACGGCTTACGCGTCTACCCTGGTTGCCGCGAAATCCTCGAAGGCCTCCGGGCCCGCGGAGTGCAGACCGCGGTTTACACCAACAAGGATGACGCTAATTCTAAGAAAATCATGGAGCACCTGGAGTTAAGTCATCTCTTTGACGGTATCTACGGGACGAACGTCCATCCCTGGCGCAAGCCCCAGCCAGAGTTTACGCAATTCGTCCTTTCTTCGCTGAAAGCCAAAATCGGCACCACGGTCATGGTGGGAGATTCGCCTTTCGATATCGCGACCGCGCGGAATGGCGGACTCGCCGCCATCCATTGCGTCACCACGGGTAGCCATACCGCCGAAGAGCTGCAGCCGTACAACCCCGATACGATTCATGCCGGACTCAACGAGCTGGCCCGTGAGACCTTCCGCCTCGCATGATTTTGTTTCGCCCCAAAGGTGCCGGAGTGATTGGCTGAACCATGGCGTCCCCGCGGGAATCTGATCGAGGTCCAGAAATCGCGCTCTCCGGCGTGGTCGAGCGCATCCTATGGCTGGACGAGGAGACGCACTTCACCATCGCCGAACTGGTGGCGGAAAATAACGAGAAGACGATTATCTTGGGCAACATGACGGGGCTGCAGTGCGGCGAGACGGTCGATCTCCTGGGCTTCTGGGAGCGGCACCCTTCGCATGGTCCGCAGTTGCGCGTCAAATCATTCAGCTCGCGCCTGCCCTCCTCCGTGCATGGTATCCGCAAATACCTCGGGAGCGGCCTGATCAAAGGCATCGGCAAGACTTACGCCGATAAGATCGTCGCAAAATTCGGTGTGCGTACTTTTGACATCATTTCCAACATGTCGGGACGCCTGCGGGAAGTTGAAGGTATCGGACCTGGGCGCGCCAAATCCATCAAGGCTGCCTGGGAAGAGCAGAAAGCCCTGCGCGAGGTGATGGTCTTCTTGCAAACTTACGGCGTCACCAATTCCATCTGCCTGCGGATCGTCAAAGCTTACGGCGAAGAGGCGAAAAAAGTCGTGACTGCCGAGCCCTATCGCGTCTGCCGCGAAGTCGAAGGCGTCGGCTTCAAGACCGCGGATAAAATCGCCCGCAACCTGGGTCTGCCCACCGCTGGGCCGCAACGCGTCGACGCGGGTATCTTGCACACGCTCGAAGAACTTGAAGGCGAAGGCCACAGCGCTTTCCCGGACGAAGGTTTACTCGAAAAATCGACGGCTTTGCTCGAAGTGGATCGGGCCGTCGTCCAAGACCGCATGCGTCGGCTCATCGAAGAAAACGCCGTGGGCATCCTCGATTATCGTGACGTTCGGCTCGTGCAGTTGCGCCCGCAGGAAAACGCCGAAAAATCCATCGCGGCGTCGATTCGTCGGATCATCGGCGGCGACAGCGGTTTACCTGCGATCCAAGCCGAAAAAGCGGTTGAATGGGCACAAGGTCGGGCCGGCTTTACCTTCTCGGAAGCCCAAGCCACAGGCGTCCTGATGGCGCTTAAAAATAAAGTATCCGTGCTCACCGGTGGCCCCGGTACGGGTAAAACCACGATCCTGAAAGCACTGTGCGATATTCTTTCCGCTAAGCGCACCCGCATGATGCTCGGTGCCCCGACGGGACGCGCCGCCAAACGAATGTCCGAAGCGACGGGCGTGCCGGCCGCCACCATTCATCGGCTTCTTAAATTCGATCATGCGGCGGGCGGCTTCACCTCCAATGCCGACAATCCCTTGGCCGCGGATTTTGTCATCGTCGACGAATCCAGCATGCTTGATACCAAGCTTGCCGCCGCTCTTTTGCGGGCCGTGCCATCGACCGCCCATCTCTTGCTCGTCGGCGACGTCAATCAGCTCCCTTCGGTCGGTGCGGGTAATGTCTTAGGCGACCTCATCGAATCGGGCAGCGCCGCCGTCACCCGACTTGATACGGTCTTCCGGCAAGGGGCACGGAGCGGCATCGTGACCGTGGCCCATGGCATCTTGCACGCCGATACGACTCCGCCCACGCCGGTGGAAGATCCGACAAAATTGGATTTCTCGGAAGATATTCATTTCGTCAAAGTGGAAGACCCCGAAGCCTGCGTGGCGATGGTCACCCGAATTTGCTGCGACATCCTGCCCCAAGCGCTTCGCCTCGACCCTTTACGCGACATCCAAGTCCTAGCCCCGATGCACAAAGGGACGGGCGGCATCCAGGCTTACAACCAAGCCCTGCAAGTCCGCCTCCGCGGACCGGACGCCAAACCCGGCCGGATTTCGCCGGGCGACAAGGTGATCCAGACCCGCAATAATTATGATAAGTTAGTCTATAACGGTGATTTCGGCGTCGTCCTCGGCCAAAACGAAGCAGGCACCTTGCTGGTCGATTTCGACGGCAGCCGCGTTGAACTGGAACGCGGCGAGCAATCCGACCTCCAGCTGGCCTACGCGGTGAGCATTCATAAATCCCAAGGATCAGAGTTTCCGGCCGTCGTTGTGCCGCTGCTCCGCCAACACAGCATCATGCTGGCCCGTAATTTGATTTATACCGCGGTGACCCGGGGGCGCAAACAAGTCATCCTCGTGGGCGACCCCACGGCGTACGCGATGGCGGTGCGTAACGCCTCTGACTCCCGTCGCATCACGGGCTTATTGCCGCGTTTAAAAGATAACCTTTAGACCCGGACGCGCATCGTGCCGCGGGTAACGCCGAGTTGATTCAGGACCTTGAGATCGTTCCAAAGCGCGGTGCCATCGAGCTCGCCTTTGAGCAGGGCCTGATACTTTTCCAAAGTACGCGTGACCGTGACCGCATCTTCGTCAACGAATTCGACGCGGAAGCGGCGGACGCCGAGCGCCAGGAGCTGGTTGACGTATTCCGCCCCGGTCTGGGCGCGGGAATTGAAGAGCGTATTCCGGCAGCCGGCATCAGCCTTGAGGATATGTTCAGCACCGACGCGATCGCGTAATTTCACGCGGTGTTTTTCGCACGGCCGGCCACAATCCCGGTAATCCTTCCCCTTGGAAAGAAAGGCGCAGAAAACACAATGCTCCATATGGAACATCGGCATATGTTGGTGAATCGTGACTTCAAACCAGGCGGGCGGGGCCGACTGCATCAAGGCCGCAACCTGATTGGCATCAAGATCATAAGAGGCCGTCAATCCCTCTAAACCATAATTCTGCATCAGCCATTCCGCCGTAAGACCATTGGCGACATTCAGCGAGAAGTCTCCGCGCCGACGCTGCCCGGCGAAGGCACGAAAGTTATCGTGGTTACGCACGAGGTAGCCATCCGCCTGCGAGGAGAGCATGATTTCGTTCAGACGATCTTCGCCTTGCTTATGCACGCGCGGACCCATCACCCAAAATTCTACCTTCTTGCCGGTTTCTTGCTCGTAGGCCCGCACGCGGGTGACAGCGTCACGAAACTTCTTCGGATCTTCAAATTCGGCATAAATCACCCGGGCACCCCAAGCCAAAGCGGGTTCCAATTGTTCTGGCTCACGGATCACCACCACGATTTCCGACAGCTTATTCATCGTGGCTGCAGCTGTCGTCACCACCTTGGTTGCGGATTCTTCGTAAGGCAGCAAAGCCCAGCGGCGGGGCTGCCGACGCAAAGCTGTGATCCGATCGGAAAGATCGCGACGAAGGCGATTAAGCTCACTCATCGGAACGATCAAGGCGCCCTCAAGGTCGGCCTCGAGTGTACCCAGCTCAAAGGAAGTATCGCCCAAGCGCCCCAATTGCTCGCGCAAAGAGGGGACGTCCATCGGACGCTTTTCGGCGATCGCACAGGGCATTGACGATTCAGCTGTCACCACATGGCCTTCGGTATCGCTAAACTCGACGCGCAAAGGCTGCGCGACGCGCCCGATGACGCGGATGTCTATCGTGCGGCGATAATTTGCCTTCTCCCGATCCCATGACGCATGCAGCTGCTTGTCTAAGTCTTGATCCTTAGTCTTCCAAAGTAGAGCACCCGGAAGCACGCGGGCCCAATCCATCGCTCCCGCTCGATCAAAGCGAACGAAGGTGAGACCGCCGCGAGCGGGTTCGATGCCATGAACGAAACCACCCTCTTCGCGCTCGGCCGGCTTACCTTGGTCAAACACCACGCCATCCCCGGGTTTCAAAGCGCCTTCCAATTTAAGCGTTACGCCCGGAGGCGCCACGTCGATCACCGTACCCAAGAAAGCACCGCGTTTCTTGCCGAAACGAGCGTGCACCAACTGTTGGTTATCGATGCCGCGAAGCCATCCCGTATGGAGACCGCGCGAAAAAGTCATCTGCATGGCATAGTCCTCTTCTTGACGAACCTGTTGCGCAGCCAGGTCGGCATCGGCGCCCCGCTCAAAGGCATCCCAGGCGGCATCAACGGCCCGTCGATAGGCCTTGGTAATCGCGGCCACATACTCCGGCGATTTAAGACGCCCTTCGATTTTCAGCGAACGGATACCAGCGCGAATCAGATCAGGGACGACTTCGATGCCGGCCAGATCCTGAGGTGAAAGCAGGTAGGCCTTATCGCCCAGCGGCTGCAGGACCCCGTCCACGATCAATTCATAAGGAAGCCGACAGGCTTGGGCACATTCGCCGCGATTCGCAGAGCGACCGCCGAGAGATTCGCTGGTCAGGCATTGTCCGGAGTAGGCCACGCAGAGGGCGCCATGGACAAAAACTTCGAGGTCGAGCGGAGTACCCTTGGTGGCTTGCTCTGCTTGTAACTTCTGCATTTCGGGAATGGAAACTTCGCGACCGAGCACGGCAAGCGAGGCGCCTAAGTCACGGGCGTAATCGAGCCCCGCCGCACTCGTCACCGTCATCTGCGTCGAAGCGTGGATGGGGAAGTCAGGGGAAATCCGGCGAATCAGACGGCAGATACCCGGATCCTGCACGATGGCGGCGTCGACCCCGGCGGCGACGATCGAACGGAGGGTCCGGGCGGCCTCGGCCAATTCGTCGGGAAAAATAAGGGTATTAAAAGTCACATACCCCTTCACCCCCCGCGAATGGAGGTAAGCCATGAGCTCGGGCAAATCCGCTTCTTCGAAATTCTTGGCTCGAACGCGCGCGTTAAAGCGACCAACCCCGAAGAAAATGGCGTCCGCACCGTTCTCGACGGCTGCCCGGGCACAATTCCACTCACCGGCGGGTGCCAGAACCTCGGGTTTGAGTTTGGGATGGGTTAGGCCGGAAGGAGACACGCCCTTAGCAAGGCACAGACCTACCCGCCCTGCAAAGAACAATTAGGACAAATCCAACAATCCGCCTGGGGTTGGCCCGGCTTAGCTTCCTTTGTTGCTCCCCCCTCCCCAGATAGTTTGATGAGGGCATGGCCGACAAACTCGAAGAAATCTTCCAAATGCAAAAAGCGCTCAACCAGCGTATTGGCGTCGAAACCGCCGGCATGACGGAGGAAGAAAAAATCAAATGGATTCTCAACTACCTGCGCGCGATGCAGCAAGAAATGGCGGAGTTGACCGACTCTGTGCCCTGGAAGTGGTGGGCCAAATACCAGAAGTTCGACGAACAGAATGCGCGCGTCGAAGTCATCGACCTCTTCCACTTCCTGATATCTATCGCCCAAGTTTTAGGAATGTCGGCCGAAGACGTCTACCAAGCTTACCTCAAAAAGAACGCCGTGAACCACCAGCGTCAAGATTCCGGCTACGTGAAGAAAGACGAAAACGACTCACGCCACATCTGAGCCCCATGAAAAACCTGAGTTTCAAACGTCGGCCGGGCTTTACGCTCATCGAACTCCTGATGGTCACGGCGATCATCGGCATCCTCGTCGGGGCGACCTTCGGGCTTTTTAAGGCTGCCAGCACTGCCCGCACCAAAGCGAAGGCGAAAGGCGAAATGCAAGGTATGATTATGGCCGCCGAGAATTTTAAAAAGAACTACGGCGATTATCCTTGTGCGCAAAGTGGCACGACGGACGACTATCGGATCGATTTCTACGATCAGATCATGGGGAGAAAAGTCCTGAAAAGTTCGCCCATCACTACCGGCGGTTCCTCCCTCAATCTGTTGAAATATAACGACAGTTCATTGCCGGGAAGCGTCAACCGAAAGCAGAAGCCCTTCC
This sequence comes from uncultured Opitutia bacterium, assembly GCA_903850885.1. Classification (GTDB taxonomy): domain Bacteria; phylum Verrucomicrobiota; class Verrucomicrobiia; order Opitutales; family UBA953; genus UBA953. The sequence continues at coordinate 23,794 of CAINMU010000139.1, forward strand.
TGACCATGGGCGACGTGCCCTCGAACGATGACACCAAGTTTAGCGACTTATCCGCGCGACTCGAATTCCGCGATCCATGGGATAATCCCTTTGATTATCGCTACCGGATTCTGAACGGCGGCAGTTCAATCACCGACCCGAGCACCGGGAAATTAAATACCCCCTACGCCAACTGGAAATCTTCCAATTTCTTGTTGGTGAGTTGCGGTGGCAATTTTGCCGAGCCTACGGGCTCCGCACCCGCCTTGGAAGAATATTGGGATCCGACCGGCGTCGCCAGCAGCACCATGGAGAAATGCGGGATGATTCCTGCTTCTTACTTTGATCAACCTTCGACCACGGGACCTTACCGGGCCGACAATATCGTTAACTGGCAGAACAATTAAGCGTCGAAGCGGGCCTAATCATTCGAGCTAAGCCCGCACAGAGCACCCACGCAATCGCGGCGGTGACAAGGGTATGGGAAATGAAATGTTCACCTCGGGCGATTTGATAAAGCCCCATCCCTCCGCCAAAGACACCGGCCAAGATGAGGCCGGTACGACGAGGGCGAAATTCTGCCCAAGCAAAATAAATCGAAAGCAAAGCAAAGCCGCCACTGGCATGTCCGGCCGGAAAAGCGTGGCTGGGGTATTCGGGAGGCTTGGCATCAAAGAGCAACAGATGAGGGAAGCTGGACGGCACGCCATACATGGCCAAATCACTCGGGGTCGCCATCTGCGTAATTGACCGCAGTTGCGTACAGACCACCGGCACGAGGGCCATACAGGCTAACAAGTATAACGCGCGTCGACGTCCCAACCATGCGGGGAAATACGCCGGTAAAGCCGCCGCCAACACCAAAAATACTGCCCAGATAATGATCAACGCCTTGGGACCACTATAGGCAAGGGTATGAAAAAAACCTGAGTCCTTCGGGATGAGCCAAGCCGCACCATTCCAAAAAATTGCCTGGAAACCAAGGTCGACCGATTCGCCTCCCGTGCCGTGAAAACCAAAGAAGGCGACCAAGACGACCAAGGTCGCGCACGGCCAGAAGACGCTCGGACGGTTAGCGGCTTGGGTTGGCGAGTCCACCTTGGTTAAAGAGTTCATCGGTGCCTTGATAATAGAAAATGGCTTCGTCCACGGCATCCGGACGGAGTTCCTGCAGCGGGACTAAAGCCCCCGTCGCGAGATCCGCCTGATATTGGACTACCTGTTTCACGGGTTTGAGCACGGTCAATAAACCGTCTTCGCGCAGCACAGCTACCTTTTGATAGTTACTGATAAAAGCGCGGGGCTTGTATGTCGGACTAAAAACGTCCGAACCGACAAAGCGGGCCACATAGGATGAATGCAATAACCCCAGCACGGTCGGGGCCAAATCGACCTGGCTCATCATCTTATCCTCAGGGCGGGCGGCGATCAGACCTGGAGCCCAGATAAAGAGCGGGATTTCATATTTCCTGATCTCGAGATCACGCTTGCCTGCGACGGAAGCACAGTGATCGGCCACGATAATGAAGACCGTATCCTTGAACCATGGCTTGGCTTCGGCCGCCTTAAGAAAGGCGCCGATCGCGTAATCGGTATAGGCGACGCCGCCCTCCCGCCCCACGAGCTTGGCGTCGATCTTTCCAGCCGGCCACGTGTAGGGGCGATGGTTCGACGTCGTCATCACGAAGTGATGGAAAGGCTTTTGGGCAGCAAAGGCCTTATCCGCCTCATGCAAGGACCAGTTGAAAGCGTCCTCATCACAGGCGCCCCAGGCATTACCAAAAGTCATTTTCTCTCCGCTCTTCAAGGCTACGGGCTGATCGACGATGCGATAGCCGTTATTCTCGAAGAAGTAATTCATATTATCGAAGAAACCGTCGCCCCCGTAAATGAAAGCATTGTCGTACCCTTGAGCGGCAAGGACTGAACCTAAGGTCGTAAGGTCTTCGCACTTTGCCCGACGCAAAACCGATTGCCCAGGGATGGGAGGGATGGCGAGCGTGAGCGCTTCCATCCCGCGGACCGTACGCGTGCCGCTGGCATAGCAGTGGCGAAACCAAAGGGACTCCTTGGCAATCCGATCCAAGACTGGCGTCAGGCGCTGCTCCGCATAGGGGGCCTGACCGTAGCAGCTCAGGTATTCCGCACTCAAACTCTCGACCGTGATCTGGATGACATTGAGCCGACGGCCTGGGCCGGTCGCGGCGACGATGTGACGTTTAATGCCTTTCGACTCATCCTTCGCCAGGGGGACACCCTGTCGGGCGAGCTGCGCACGCAAGCCAGCAACCGCCTCTGGGCGGGACGGGTAAAAGCGCTGCCACTCCAATTGATTGGCCCAAAACGCAGCCAAAAAAGCGTATTCTCCATTCTTCGCTAATTCCGCATCATAGCTGTTGGACCAACTTGGCTGCGGTTCGCCCATGTGACGCAAGCCGGCCGTGATGCGTTCGCCCATGGAAGTCGCGACGCGAGAGGATGCCTTCAAATCTCGCCGACCGACCGCATAGGCGAGCACCAGGCAAAGGAACAAAGGCAGCAAAAGCCCGACCCCGGAACGCCATCGCGGCGACATATCCGTCTGGGCGTCTTCCTGCCATCGCTTCCACCATCCTGACTTAATCCAGGCAAAAACGATAACCCCCACGGCGAATAAGATCCCCGTAACGATGGCAGCCATCGGGTAGGACTCTTTGATATTTTTGACGACCTCTTGCGTGTAGACCAAATAATCAACCGCGATAAAATTAAAGCGGACGCCAAATTCTTCCCAAAATAAAACTTCTGAGACTTTCCAGAAAACGAACAGGGAGCACCCGAAGACCCATGCCAAGTAAAGCGGAGCCCGGAGCCATGAGCGCGCCCAGGCCCAAGAGGGCCAGCAAGCGGACAATAAGCCGAAGGGCAACGTCAAGAGCCAGGCCATCAGGACATCGAAAAAGAACCCGATGACCAAAGCCCCAACGGTTGAAAGACCCCAAGACACCGCGGAAGCAGAAAAGATAAGAAGCCCTAAACGTAAAATCGTCCCCAAAATTAGGTAACTTGCAGCCAGGAGCAATGTGCCCCCTTGGCGCGAACCGAGAACTCGGGAGAAAAGGGCTTTCACTCCATAGATTTGGCCTCAAAACGCCTGTCAGGGCGAGAACATTAAGCCGCTTAGCCTACCCCCGGATGGTCATACTTCTGGCACTTCATCCACACCGGAGCCGCCCCAAGGGTGACATCGCCCAATCCGCTTCAATCCTAGCCACGCTCCCTTAAAGAAACCAAAGCGTTGTAAGCTCGTAGCCGCATAACAGGAACAGGTGGGGTGAAATCGGCATCCAGACCCTGGCACAATCCGGTGCAACGGTCCGGAAATAAATCGCTGGTAAAAGCCGACCAACTTCAGTGCCAAACGGGCAACGAATGATAGGCTCTTGGGTTTCATTCCGCCTGACGTGCGGCCTGCGCGACCAGTTTGGTAGCAGCCAACGCGTAGGCCGCCTTCAAGTCGGCAAACCGACGACGGAGCATCCCGGGCCGAATCACCAAGACAATCTCCCACCCCGGAGGGAAAGCCGCGGCATCAGCCCGGAATAACTCTCGGGCCAGACGCTTCGCCCGGTTACGATTGACGGCCAACGGGATCGATTTCTTAGCTGCGATGACCGCAAAACGGGCAGGGACGTCGCTCTTAGTGTGACGAAAATTCAAAAGAAAAGGCCCGCAATCGAGTCGCGAGCCTTGTTGGCGGAGACGCGTGAAATCGGCCGAGGCACGAATTCTACGCTCCCGCGGGAGACGCATGAGGATTAGGAGGCGCCGAGGCGCTTGCGACCAATGCTGCGGCGATTAGCCAAGACCTTGCGGCCACCCGGGGTCTTGGAACGGGCGCGGAAACCGCATTTACGGGCGCGGGAAATTTTAGACGGACGGTAGGTGGGATGCATGGCTTTAAAGGGAACAGCCAAGGCTACCCCACCGAGCCTGTCAAGCACCACGCTTCCCGGCTTGGCAGAAGCCAAACTAAGGGAAAGATGAGGGGTATGAGCCCTGAAAAAGGTAAACTTAGGCCCACGCCACCTCGGGCCTACCTCAATCCGGAGTTTATGCATAGCCCCCAGGCCCGGACGATTCGCGTCATGGCGGAGCTGATGGAGCCCTACCAGCGCTTTAAAAAGTATGGGGTGCGCAATACCGTGGTGATGTTCGGCTCCGCTCGCACGCTGCCACCTGAAAAAGCCAAGGCGCAACTCGAAGAAGTAAAAGCACTGATCGCCCGCGGCGAATGCTCGGGTGCCGAATGCGCCGGCCGTCTTCGCGCCGCCGAAATCAATTTGCGCAGCTCCGCCTACTTTGAGGCCTGCCGACAGCTCTCCTACGAGATGACCAAGTGGTCGATGTCGCTCCCGGAGTGGCAACGCTTTCTGATCTGTTCCGGCGGCGGCCCTGGCATCATGGAAGCCGCCAACATGGGCGCTCATCAAGCCGGCGGAAAATCGGTCGGCCTCGGTATCGCCCTACCCTTCGAGCAGGAACATAATCCTTATATCACCCCCGAGCTCGACCTGGAATTCCACTACTTCTTCGTCCGCAAGTATTGGTTCCTTTACCTCGCCAAAGCACTCGTCGCTTTTCCCGGAGGCTTCGGCACCTTTGACGAACTTTTCGAAATGCTCACGCTCGTCCAGACGGGTAAGACTAAGAAACGTATCCCCGTCCTGCTTTTCGGTTCAGCCTTCTGGAAGAGCGTCCTGAATGTCGAAGTTTTCCACGAATGGGGCATGGTTTCTCCCGAAGACCGCGATCTTTATCGCCACGTCGATTCGGTCGAAGAAGCCCGCGACCTCCTGATTAGCATCATCACGGAGCAATATTTGAAGTCGGACAATATTGGTCATGACTGAAGCTCAAGGCATCGCCATTGCTTGGACGACCCTCCCGCAACGCGAAGAGGCCGAACGTATCGCCAGCGAGGCCGTCGGCGCAGGCTTAGCGGCTTGTGCGCAGGTGGACGGTCCCATCCGCTCGCATTTCACCTGGGAAGGCCGCACTCAGGTCGAAGACGAATTCCGCATAACTTTTAAATTCGCCGTGACGCAAGGACCCCACCTCGAAGCATGGGTTCACGCCCGACATCCTTACGCACTGCCGCAATGGATTGTCATCGAAGCCGCCCATGTTTCACCGGCCTACCGGGCCTGGATTCTGGGAGTTCGGTAATTTTATGGACCGCACGACTGTCGAAGCCCTGCTTTATTTCGTTCTCGGTGCCTGCGTGCTCGCAGCCTGGGTAGGCGAATATCGCCAGCGACGTGTAAAGAACAGCGGCGAACTCTTTTGGCCCGGTACAGAATCGGCCCCCTGGGCGGCATACTTCGTCGCCGCCGCCGGGGCGCTACTGATTACCATTGCCGAAGCGAACGTCGAATTGCGCTACGAAATCACCGATCAACAATCCGTCCTACCGGCGATCTCTATCCTGGCCTTGATCGGCGCCTCCATCATCGAAGAAGTCGTGTTCCGCGGCTTCACCGCCCCTTCGCACCTTACGGGACTGAAACTGCTCGGCGTGATCTTCGTGGGCTCCCTTATTTTCGCCCTGATTCATGATTTTGATTTAAAAAGCGCCAGCGGACGTAGCAGTACGATCTTCGCCTTCCTGACCTCGGTCTGGCTTTACCTCGCACGGTTTAATCCCCTGAATCCAAGCCGTTCGTTGTTGCCGTGTTTTATAGCTCATACCGTGCGTAATCTGGCAGTCTTTGGGATTAAATGGAGCGAAGGCTTCATAAGTTAAAACTTTCGAGGGTAAAAAGGTAAATCCGTTGCAACCGTTGTACGGTTTTACTGTTATAGATTTACCCCTATGCTAACCCCAGAAAGCCAGAGCCGTCGTGATTTTTTAAAACTCTCGGCTTTGGCCGGTATCGGCGGCGGGATAAGTGCCGCTTCGACCGCCGAAGCTAAGCCTGACCCCGCCCAATTACCCCATCTGACATCCGATACGATCGGCAAGATGCGCCCGCGGCCCGCTGGCAATAAACCCGTCTGGGACCTTAACACCCGGCCCATCGGAAAAGTCCGCATCGGCGTCATCGGCCTCAATCGTGGCAGCGCCCACGTCAAATCAGGAAGCTTACTCCCGTTCGTCGAAGTCGTCGCCGTGTGCGACATCTTGGATGATCGCGCCAAGGCCCAGGCAGAGATTGTCTTTAAGAACACTGGTAAGCGTCCGGCAATCTACAGTGGCGACGAGAATGTCTGGGAGAAGATGGTCGACCGGGAGGATATCGATGTTGTCTATGTCGCCACCCCGTGGGAGTGGCACAAGCCGATGGCCGTCCGGGCGATGTCGCTCGGCAAGCATGCGTTTGTCGAAGTCAATTGTGGCGTCACCGTCGACGAATGTTGGGAACTCGTCGATGCCTCGGAGAAATATCAACGGCACTGCCCCATCCTGGAGAATGCCTGCTACGGCGAGGACGAGCTCTTTGTCCTGAACCTCGCCCGCCAAGGCTTCTTCGGCGACCTCAAGCATGCCGAGTGCGCTTACATCCACGACCAACGTCATTCGGCCACACACACTTTCCTGGATAAGCAACGCGAATGGCGCCGCCACTACGCCACCTTCATGCAGGGCAACGTCTACCCAACCCATGGTCTGGGCACCGTCTCGCAATACCTCGGCATGGGCCGGGGTGATGCTTTCAACTATGCGGTCTCGGTCTCATCTCCAGAATTCGGTCTTTCCCAGTTACGCGAGAAGACCCAGCCGAATCGCGACCGGTCGCAGGATCAAAAGTTCGTCTGCGGAGACATGAACACCACGATTATCAAGACCGTGCTTGGCCGGACCATCGTGGTCCAACACGACAACACCAGTCCGAGGCCTTATACCCGTGGCAACATGCTCAGCGGCTCCCAGGCCACTTTCTGCGGCTACCCCAACCGTCTCGCCATCGATGAGGACAACAAACATCCAATACTTGATCCGAAGGAGAAACGTAACAGCCACAGCTGGACTTACGAAGGCGATAAGCTCACGAAATTCATGCAGGCCAACGCCCACCCGCTTATTAAAAAGGCGGGAGTCGACGCCAAGAAAGTCGGCGGACACGGCGGCATGGACCATCTGATGAACTACCGATTCCTGGACTGCATCCGCCAGGGTATCACCCCCGACCTGACGGTCTATGATGCAGCCTCTTGGTCATGTCTCATGGATCTCTCCGACCGCTCTGTCCGCGATGGCAGCCTGCCTATCGCCTATCCGGATTTCACCCGCGGCGGCTGGCAGACTTTGAAGCCCCTACCCCTCGTCTCTTAACGACCCTACAAGACACATCCCATGAACCTTCCCGAAAATCCCAATCGCCGCGACTTTCTTAAACTCGGTGCCCTCGCCGGCCTCGGTCTCGGACTCAGCGCCGTCCCGTCTGCCGAAGCGAAGCCCGACCCGCGCGACCTCAAACTCCTCAATGCACGCGATATCTCCGCGACGCGCCCCCGCCCGGCCGGCAACAAGCCTGTCTGGGACTTGACCACCAAGCCCATCGAGAAAGTCCGGGTCGCCGTCATCGGCCTTAATCGCGGCCGTTCCCATGTGAACTCGGCTGCGAACATCCCATTCGCTGAAGTCGTCGCTGTTTGCGATATCATCGAAGCCCGGGCCAAGGGCGCCGCCGCGAGCGTCAAGAAAATCACCGGCAAAGAACCAGCGATGTATTTTGGGGATGAAAATGCCTGGGAGAAAATGCTCGAGCGCGACGACATCGACGTCGTCTTCGTCGCCACTCCTTGGGAATGGCACGTACCGATGGCCCTCAAGGTTATGGAAAAGGGCAAGCATGCGTTCGTCGAAGTCTCCCCGGCCGTCACGGTCGACCAGTGCTGGCAGCTCGTGGATATGGCCGAAAAGACCCAGCGCCATTGCTCGATTATCGAGAACTGCTGCTATGGCGAAGAAGAGCTTTTCGTCCTTAATCTGGCCCGCCAAGGCTTCTTCGGCGACCTCAAGCATGCCGAGTGTGCCTATATCCATAACCTCGGCGGGGGCGTGCTTTGGAGCTTGGGCAGCGAAGGCGATTGGCGCCGCGATTATCACCGTTTCATGGACGGCAACCTCTACCCCACGCACGGTCTCGGCCCCGTGGCGCAGTATCTGAACATCGGCCGCGGCGACGCCATTAAGTTCGTCGTCTCCGTTTCGTCACCCGAATTCAACCTCACCCAGTTCCGCGACAAGCACCAACCGAACGGCGGCAAGCACCAGGACGAGAAGTTCGTCTGCGGCGACATGAATACCTCGATCATCAAGACGCAGCTGGGCCGGACCATTATGATTCAGCACGACGTGGTGAGCCCTCGCCCGTATTCACGCATCAACGCGCTTTCCGGCACGGAGGCGACGTTCTTCGGCTACCCCGCCCGCCTGGCAATCGACGCAGATAACAAACATCCGATACTTGATCCAAAGGAAAAACGCAGTAGCCACGAGTGGACTTACGAGAAGGAGAAACTCGCTAAGTTCATGAAAGCCAACCAACACCCACTGATCAAAAAGATCGGTGAACTCGGCAAGAAGGTCGGCGGCCACGGCGGCATGGATTTCGTCATGGCTTACCGCATGCTCGACTGCGTGCGCCAGGGCCTCACGCCGGACATGACCGTTTACGACGCCGCGGACTGGTCGAGCATCCTCGAGATCTCCGCTCGCTCGGTGAAAGAAGGTAGTATGCCGATCCATTGCCCCGACTTCACGCGCGGCGGATGGAAGACCATCCCTCCCTTGGGGATTGTTTCCTAAGCCTGCAAGGACGCTTGCCCTGCAACCGCGCCACGGGAAGACTGCGCCCATGGGACCACCGTCTGACCTTGCCGCCTGGATTGCGGGCATCACCACCCGCTCAGGAATCGAAACCGAAAGAGCGGCGGCGGCCTTTGCCCAGTTACTACCCCGAGATACCGTCTTGGCTCTCGAGGGCAACTTAGGCGTCGGCAAAACCACCTTCGTGCGCGGGCTGGTGCGAGGCTTCGGCGTCCGGGGTAACATCACCAGCCCATCCTTCGCCTTACTCAACGTGCACGAAGGAGATCGCCAGATTTTCCATGTCGATGCCTATCGCCTGAAAGACCCGGCCAGCTTCGATGAATTACTAATCTGGGATGTCGCCCAATCGCCCTGGAACGTAGTCATCGAATGGCCGGAAAAAGTGGCCAGCCGACTCCCGAAGGGCTTATGGAAAATAAAAGCCTCCATCCTGGCGGACGGAGGCCATCATTTTCAACTGACCAGCAGCGTCGCCTAAGCGACTTTACTTGTCGAAACGCTTACGCTCATTTTCGGTGAGGTAGCGCTTGCGCATGCGGATGAAGTTCGGGGTCACTTCGACCAATTCATCGGTCTCAATATATTCGAGGCAGGCTTCAAGGGACATCTGGCGCATCGGCTTAATGCGAGCCGAGTCATCCGAACCCGAAGCGCGGACGTTGGAGAGCTTCTTGTTAATGACCAAGTTGATTTCGAGGTCATTGTCTTTGCAATGCTCGCCGACAATCTGGCCCATATAGATCTCGTCGGTTGGCTTCACGAAGAAGTCACCACGGTCGTACAGCCGGTCGAGGGAGTAAGCCGTGACGGCGCCTCCTTCTCCGCCGATCATCACGCCGGCCGAGCGGTGAGGGGCTTCGCCTTTGACGGGTTCATAACCGAGAAGGTTATGGTACATGACGGCATCGCCACGCGTGGTGGTGAGCATCAAGGTGCGCAGACCGAAAAGAGAACGGGAGGGAATCTTGAATTCCATATGAATCCAGCCGCTGGTGCCAGCCTTGGCATCCATCGTCTGCAGTTCACCGCGACGGCTCAAGACAAGCGCCATGACATCGCTCTGCGAGGCCTCCGGACAGTCGACAGCTAAAGTTTCGACGGGCTCGCACTGCACGCCATCAATCTGCTTCATAATCACCGTGGGCTTGCCGACGGAGAGTTCGTAACCTTCGCGACGCATCGTCTCAATGAGCACGCCAAGGTGCATCAAGCCACGACCCGAAACCTGGAAGGCATCGGCTCCGGCTTCGCGTTCGACGCGCAAGGCCACGTTCTTTTCAAGTTCCTTGATGAGACGTTCACCGACCTGACGACCGGTGACGAATTTACCATCGCGGCCAGCAAAAGGAGAATCGTTGACGCGAAAGGCCATGGTCACGGTGGGCTCGTCGACACTGACGGGAAGCATCGGGCGCGGATCTTCTTGGTCCGTGATCGTAGCACCGATCTCGACGTGATCGAGACCGATGACGGCGCAGATATCGCCGGCCAGGACTTCCTGGGACTTGACGCGGCCGAGGGCTTCAAAGACTTCGACTTCGAGGACGCGCTGTTTGAACTGTTCACCATTACGCGTGACCATCATGACCGGCATACCGGGGGCAATCTTACCAGCGGTAACGCGGCCGACGGCGATACGACCGACGTAGTCGGAGTACAGCATGGCCGTCACCATAATCTGGAGCGGGTTGGCGAGGGCCTCGGCGCGAGATTTGAAGCCAGCGGCAGCGCCACGCGAAGAACCTTCGGCGTAGGGCTCAGGGATCTTGTCGACGATCGTATAAAAGAGATCCATCAGGTCCTTCGGGCGCTTACCTTCGACCGTCTTGGCGCGATCAAGGGTGCCCCAGCCTTCGCGACCGGAGGCGTAGATAATCGGGAAATCGAGAGCTGATTCCGGAGCGTCGAGGGCGACGAGCAAGTCGAAAACTTCGTCGACGACGGCATCCGGACGGGCCGATGATTTATCGATCTTATTAATAACGACGATCGGCTTGAGTCCGAGGGCGAGCGCCTTGGAAAGCACGAAGCGAGTTTGCGGCATCGGACCTTCGAAAGAGTCAACGACAAGCAGACAACCGTCGGCCATGTTGAGCACGCGTTCGACTTCGCCGCCGAAGTCGGCGTGACCTGGGGTATCGATCAGGTTGATCTTGTATTCCTCTTTGTTGCGTGGGTCGATCCACTTGATCGCGCAGTTCTTGGCAGTGATGGTGATACCGCGTTCACGCTCGAGGTCACCCGAGTCCATGATGAGGCCGTGTTGGCCACCGGCGAGTTTATCAAGGTCCTCAGCCCGGAACATACCGGACTGGTAAAGGAGGCGGTCGGTCAGGGTAGTTTTACCATGGTCGACGTGAGCAATGACTGCGATGTTGCGGAGATGCATCTGTAAAGGTCTTACGCATAGGAAAATCCCCCTTGGCGCAAGGGGAATAAGGCAATCCGCCCATATTATTGGGGGATGGGGTCACGGACGTCTCCGAACCCTTGTCAGGCTAGGCCATCCCGCACCAGCAGGGCTTCGGGATCGAGGTCACGCCCCATAAAATCACGAAAAAGCTCCTCGGCCGGCTCGGAATTGCCTTTTGAGAGTATTTTAGCCCTCAATTCACGACCCACCTGAGGATTGAGCACCCCCTCCTTCAGGAAGCGGGTAAAAGCATCCGCCTCGAGCGCTTCCGCCCATTTATAAGAATAATAGCCCGCAGCATAGCCCGTGGCTTCGGAGAACAGGTGATTGAACCGACGCGTCATGGCGGGCCCACGACGGGTCGAGCGGGCCTGCCAAGGCGCAAAATCCTCATTCCAATGGGCGTCTAAATCGCGCCCCTTGAGTTCTTCGGCACGAATATGCAAATCGAGGTCGAGCTTGGAAAAGGCAAGTTGGCGCATGCAGGTCGAGGCCGCGCGGAAATTCGCGGCCGCATCAAGTTGCGCGAGCAGGTCAGAAGGCAAAGGAGCGCCGGTGACATGGTGGCGGGCGAACAGCGCCAAGGATTCTTCCTCCCAACACCAGTTTTCCAAGATCTGCGAAGGGAGTTCGACGAAATCCCAGGCGACGCGCACGCCGGCCAGGGATTCGACTTCGACCTCCCCCAGCAAATGGTGAAGCAGGTGGCCAAATTCATGGAAAACCGTCGTGACTTCGTCGTGGGTCAGTAGGGCCTGCTGACCCGTGACCGGCGGCGTGAAATTGCCGCACATCAAACCGAGATGGGGGGCGAACGAACCATCAGCCCGTGGCCCACCCGTCCGGAAGAAATTCATCCACGCGCCACCCCGCTTCGATTCACGCGGAAACCAATCCGTGTAGAATGAGCCGAGATGACGGGCGCCATCACGCACTTCATAAAAACGTACTTCCGGATGCCAAACCTCCACCGGGGCGCCCTCCATTCGCGGAGCCGCGGCCGTGACAACGGAACGCACTCCGGTCACCGGATCGACCGTAAAGGTATCTCGTGCCACCACCTGAATCCCGAATAAACCGCCAAAGAGTTTGAACATCCCCGCGATGACGCCGTCGACGGGGAACCAAGGCCGCAAAGCTTCGTCGTCGAAACCATGGCGCTCACGCCGCATTTTTTCTGAGAAATAACTGAACTCCCAGGGGTGCAACGGCCGCATCGCCTCACCGGACTTAGTCGCGCGGTATTGCTCGAGTTCGATGACTTCGGCTTCGAACTTAGGTCGGATACGCTGGCCGATATCTTCAATGAATTTCAGGGCATTGGCACCCGTACGGGCCATCCGACGGGCGGTCGTGAAATCTGCGAAGTGTAATTTACCCAGGAGTAGGGCCTTCTCATGTCGGAACGCTAGAATCTCGCCTACCAATGCCGTATTATCCCATTTATCTTTTAGGCCGACCTGACCGAGTCCCTCCCAGCAAAGCCGACGCAAATCGTCGTCGTCCGCATACTGGAGAATCGGAAAAACGGAAGGGGCCTGCAAAGTGAAACGCCACGATTCGGGGCGGCTCTTGGCGACCGCTGATTGCTTGGCCGCGGCGAGAGCACTGGCGGGCAAGCCGGCGAGACGTTTCTCATCGTCGACGAATAATTCCCATTCGTTCGTCGAATCGAGGACGTTTTCCGAATACTTCTGGGCCTTCTCCGCCAGGGCGGCATTAATGGCGGCGAGCCGATCTTTTTTGTCGGGAGGCAAGTCTGCACCGTTCTCCTCGAAGTCCGCCAGCGTCTCCTTGAGGAAGCGAAGCTGGACTCCCTTGAGCGCCTTGGCCTCGGTGGTATTCGCATAGCCCTTAAGCACGGCCCAGAGAGCTGGATCGAGGGTCAAAGAAGTAAAGAACGCCGTCACCTCAGGCATCAAAGCATTATAAACTTTTCTTAATTCTGGTGAATTAAGCACCGAGTCCAAGTGTGAAACCAAACCCCAAGCTCGAGAGAGTTCCCGCGTCGCCGACTCTAAGCCCAATAAAACCTGGGCGTAAGTAAGCTGTGCGGGTTTGAGGACCTTGATTGCCTCGACAGACACCCGAGCACGGCGAAGACCTTCGCGAATATCGGCCTCCACGCACGGCGGGGTCAAACGGCTCCATGCGAAAAGGAACTCATCAGCAAGAAAAGGGTGCACCCCAGAAAGTTGCCTATAAAACAGGTACCTTTCAAGGTCGGGTGCGGCTTAAAAGTAATTAAATTCGGGCTCGTCGTGCCTCGGGCTTGCGAAAAGGCCCCAGGCCGACAAGCGTCCAAACATGAGCAAACCGGAGGCAATCCCCGTAGTGGGCATCGAAGTCATCCCCACCAAAGGCGGGACGGCGGTTTTCCTTATAACCGAGAACAAAGCGATGGTGATCCAGGTCGACCCGTCGGTGGGCGAGGCCTTGCAGGGGGCCCTCAGCGGCAAAACCATTGATCGGCCTCAATCTCACGACCTGATGCTACACCTTCTCCTCGGGCTCGACGCCGTGGTCGTGCACGTGATCATCGTGGATGTCAAAGACGGGGTTTTCTTTGCCCGCATACTCGTCGGGCAAGACGGCCCCGTGGCGCGCAAAGTCGCCGAAGTCGACGCCCGCCCGAGCGATGCCTTAGTCCTGGCCGTCAAAGCCAAACGCCCGGTCTTCATCGCCAAAGCCGTCCTTGATGCGTGTGATGATATGACCGAAATGCTCACCCGCCTGCGTAAGCAAGCTTGAGCACGCCCTTACCATCGCCCGTCGTCGCGGGTACACGACCCTCGGTGCTCGCACCGATGCAAGACGTCACCACCACGGGCTTCATGCGCGTAATCGGCAGAAGGGGGGTGCCCGATTGGTTCGTCACCGAATACTTCCGTGTCCATGAAACCTCGACACCAGAAAAGCATATCGTCGATTCCATCCTGAATCACGGCACGGGACGGCCGGTCTTCGCGCAACTCATCGGCGAAGACACGCCGCACATCCTTCGCACGATTCGTGAGCTCGGCAAATTGCCCATCGCTGGCATCGACCTCAACATGGGTTGTCCGGCGCCCAAAGTCTACCGCAAGAACGTCGGCGGAGGATTGCTGCGCGATCCGGCTAAGATCGATGAGATCCTCGGAGCCATGCGCCAAGAAATCGCGGGGCGCTTTACCGTCAAGATGCGAATCGGTTTCGACGGCCTCGAACGGTTCGATGAAATCTTAGCGATTGTCGCCAAACATAACGTCGACCTCCTGACCGTGCACGGACGGACCGTCAAAGGACTGTATTGGTCGGAGGTCGATTATACGGCGATTACGCGCGCGGTAAAAGCCGTCCCCTGCCCGGTGATTGCCAACGGCGACGTCATCAATGCCTCCAAAGCCCAACGTTTGATCAATGAAACGGCGGCATGGGGCATGATGATGGGTCGGCACGCCATTCGTAATCCGTGGATTTTCCGACAATGGCGCGAAGTCCAACAAGGCCTCCCGATGTTCACTCCCACCCTCCAGGACGTACGGATTTACGTCCAGGAGCTGGCCGAGGAATGCTGCGACGTGACCCGGCCGGCAGAAAAACAAGCTGGGCGTTTAAAGAAATTCCTCAATTTCGTCGGACTGGCCGTCGATACCGAAGGCCAATTTCTCCACGACATGCGCCGCACCGAGACGATGACCGAACTGATGAAATGTTGCGACCTGTACCTGCTCGGGGAAAAGGCAGCCCTGCCCTACCCTGACGAGCCCCATCGCGGACTCATTGCTCGCCCCACCCGGGAGACCCAACAGACCTGCGAGCTTTAAGAAGCTTGGTCAGATCGGACGCCGGCCCGAAGACGACGATCACGGGCCAAGATAAAGAGGAGCGGCCCACCCACGACCAGCAGGGACCAAAGGCCGAGAACCAAAGCCCAGAACCCGCCCAATGAGCAATAGCAGGCCTGCTTCTTGCGTAATACATAATACCAAGGGAGACAGAGCGCTAAACCTACGGCGGAACCGGCAATAGATTTACCTACGAATTTTTCCACCGCATCGGCCTGGCCGCGCGCCCGATGCAATAACACCGGAATCCAGATCAGCCAGGACAGCACCCAGATGCCCAGCACCCCCAGGGTGCAACCCGTCGAATTAAAAGTCTTCGGATCGGCCTTAGGTGAAAAATAATAAAAATCAATCGAAGCAAAAAGCGGGATGGCGATGAACAGGCCGCCTAAAAAAGCCGCTGCGATGATACGCGGTCCGAGCGCCGTCTTTTCCGTCGAATGCGTCGGCAAATGGATGGGCACCAAGAGTAAACATGCCTGCATGAAAGCGAGGCCCCAAAGAACCAGCGGCCAGAAGAAATCTTGTAATGCGTCGGCCTTGAGCAACCGCAGCGCAAAAATATTATCCGGGTCGATATCTTTAAAACTCCAGCTCACCACCCCAACGATTAACCACAGGAGCAGGTTAAAGCAGAAGGCCAAGGGGATCGAAAAAAGGAAGGCCTTAAGGAAGCGGAGCATGGCTGGGGTGGGGTTACTCCTATCCTAGGCCATGGAGCCTTTAAATCCACGATAAAGAGGGGCAACCTGGAATCACCCGCACCTTGACTCCCTGCAATTGCCCCTAAACTTATAGGGTATGATCAATCTCACCGAAGCCGCCGCCGGGCAGGTCCGCGTCCTTCAGCAACAGGCTAATCCGGAGTCTGTCTTGCGCGTGCTCGTCGAGACCGGGGGTTGCTCCGGCTTTGAATATGGTATGGCCTTTGATGTTCGAAAAGACGGCGACTTGGAATTCGAGAGCCAAGGCCTTAAAATCCTAATCGATCCCACCAGCCACGCCTATCTCGACGGCTCCACGGTACACTTTGACGACGGCTTACATGGCAAAGGCTTTGAAGTCCGTAACCCTAACGCCAGCAGTACCTGCGGGTGCGGCAAATCCTTTAGCTAAAATCATGAAAGCCACCCTCCTCGCCTTCGTCGCCTGCGGGCTCATGTCCCTCGGCATCACGACCGCCGAAGCCGCCACTCAACCCATGAAAGAAAAATCCTCCGATCAGAGCGCTGCGAATAAAGTGCTCGTCACCCTTGATGACGGCAAAGGCGGCCTGACCAAGCCCCAGCTCGTCGCGCGCGTCGTGAAGACCGATAAGGAATGGGCTGCGCAACTCACCCCGGAGCAGTATCGCATCACGCGCGCGAAAGGCACGGAACGGGCTTTTTGCGGCACCCTCCTGGACAACCATAAGATCGGCACCTACCACTGCCTCTGTTGCGACCTGCCGCTTTTCTCCTCTGACTCAAAATTTAATTCCGGCACCGGCTGGCCGAGCTTCTTCCAGCCTGTTTCCAAGGAGAACGTCGCGACCATCGTGGATAACGCCTACGGTATGACGCGGACAGAGATCCTCTGCGCCCGCTGCGACTGCCATCTCGGACACGTCTTCGAAGACGGGCCAAAGCCCACTGGCTTGCGCTACTGCCTGAATTCGGAATCCCTTAAGTTCAAAGAGCGCCCAACTGAAAAGAAATGATGCGTCGGCCGGACAGGGCGGACTGATTACTTCTTCTTCGATTTAGCGCGCGCGGCCACCTTCTTGACTGGGGTGGCCTTCTTTTTGACGGAGGGCTTGGCCTTCGGTGCTTTCTTTTTGCCGCTCACCCGAGCCTTCACGGATGGCTTAGCCTTTTTAGAAACGGCGATGGGTTTCTTCTTCGCCGCGGCCGGCTTCTTCTTCGCCTTTACAGCGGTCTTTGGGGCCGACTTAGCCTTCTTGGTGGATGATTTTTTAGCCTTAACCGGGGCCTTCTTGGCCTTAGAGAGCTTTTTGGCCAGATGAGATGAAGCCGTATCCTCCTCGATTAAAACGGGTGGCTGCGGACGCTCCGCAGGACTTCCCTTCACGGCCTTCCAGAGCTGCATACGCAAATCCTCTAAACCTTCGTGAGAGTAGCATGAAATCGGAATCACCAAATCTTTGATGCGCGATTTGAATTCCTTGAGCATCTCGGCGGATGCCGGAAGATCCATCTTGTTGGCCACGATCAGACGCGGCTTAGCGGCGAGGATCTTGGAATAAAGGCGTAATTCCTTTTCCAGGATACGGTGATCATCCCAGGGCTTACGATTTTCGCTGCCGGCCATATCGATAATGAAGACCAACAAAGCACAGCGTTCGATATGCCGCAGAAATTGGTGGCCAAGGCCACGGTTATCATGGGCCCCTTCGATCAGACCTGGAATATCGGCCATGACGATGCGACCGAAGACATGGGGGTATTCGATGACCCCGACATTAACGTGTAAAGTGGTGAAAGGATAAGGCGCCATCTTCGGCCGGGCCGCCGTAAGCAGATTGGTCAGCGAGGACTTACCGGCATTCGGATAGCCCACGAGGCCGATGTCGGCGATCGTCTTCAACACGATGCGGAACGAACCTTCTTCGCCGGGATAACCGGGGGTCGTGCGACGAGGCGCTTGGTTCACCGAACTTTTAAAGTTCATATTACCCTGACCGCCCTTCCCGCCGGCGAGCAAGATGACGCGCTCGCCATGTTCGGTCAGTTCGGCGACCAAGCGATTGGTACCCTCTTCAAGGATCTGCGTACCCGGAGGCACGGGCAGGACCAGATCGACCCCGTCCGGACCGGCACATTGGCGGCCCATGCCGGGCGTACCATTAGGAGCCCGACGATGAGGCTGCCAGCGGTAGGCCTGTAAATCTCCTTGATTACGGTCGCAGAGAAAAACGACATCGCCGCCCTTCCCGCCGTTACCGCCGTCGGGTCCGCCCTTCGGGATGAACTTCTCGCGACGGAAGCTCACGCAGCCATGGCCGCCATCACCCGACTTCAAAATGACCTTGGCTTCGTCGATAAACATAAGCCGAAGGTTGAGACGACCCGAGCGGGGGTCGAGCAGGAAACTATTAACTTAAGCTCTCAAAGCCCGCGTGAACGACGCAACCAGCGTTCCAACGGGGAAAAGAAGATGAGATCGGCCAATAGACCGACCAGCACGACGACGGTCATGACGCCCATGACTTGATCCATCCTGAGGAGCTCACGGCCGGCATGGAGCAGCGAGCCTAAACCGAAGCCGGTCAGGATGACCACGAAGATTTCGGCAGCCATCAACGAACGCCAGGCGAAGGCCCAGCCCTGCTTCATCCCGCTGAGGACGCCCGGAAGCGCCGCCGGCAGAATAACGCGTAACCAAAGATGCCAGCCCTTGGAGCCCATCGTCATGGCTGCGCGGAGATACAGAGGTTGGACGTTTAAGACGGATTCCTGAACCGCAATGACCACGGCCCAAATCGTCCCCATCACCACCACGAATAAAAGGGCAGATTCCTCCTGCCCAAACCAGAGCAATGCCAGCGGTACCCAGCACACGGAAGGCAGGGTCTGCAGGCCGAGAGCGAGGACCCCGAGCGTATCCCGAATCCAGCGGACGCGCGCACAGAGCGCGCCGAGCGGCACGCCTAAGGCCGCCCCGATGGCAAAACCGATAATCAGGCGGCGCATCGTCACCCAGGTGGCGGAAAGTAATTCACCGTTGAGCAACGAATCCCAAAACCATTTCAGGATCTGCGAAGGAGCGGGCACCAACACGTCGTTGACGTGTCCGACGCGGACAAACCATTCCCAGCCGCCGAGAAAAATAACGGCGACCAAAGTGGGGATGACAAAGCGGGGAAGTTTCATGCGAGGCCCTCGTGCGAGCGCGAAAGGTGGGAAGAAAGCGCATCGGTCACTTCGGCGGCGAGCGAGGCTAGTTCAGGGTCATTGATGCGGCGAGGCCGGGGGAGATTGATATCAAAAATCTGCCGGACTCTTCCCGGGTTAGGCGAAAGCAAGACCACCCGGTCGCCCAAGCAAACCGCCTCACGGATATTATGGGTCACCAACACGATCGTCTTCTTCCGCTTGGTGAAGATATCCTGAATATCACGGTAGAGCTGATCGCGCGTCAGAGCGTCTAACGCAGAAAACGGCTCATCCATGAGCAGAACCCGGGGGTTCGGAGCGAGCGAGCGCGCGAGGGCCACGCGTTGGCGCATGCCGCCGGATAATTCATGCGGGCGAGCCTTCTCCTTATCCGCCAAGCCAACGAGCGAAAGGTAGTAGCGTGCCGATTCCAGCCGTTCGGCTTCCGTTAGATCAGGCTTTAACCGTAAACCAAACATCACGTTTTCCAAGGCGTTCAACCAAGGGAAGAGTGCGTCTTGCTGGAACATGACCAACCGGTCGCGACCCGGCGAGCGCACCGGCTCCTCACCTAAGCGAATTGCCCCTTCATCCACTTGATCGAGACCGGCCAGCAAGCTGAGCAAAGTGGATTTTCCGCAACCGGATGGGCCGACCAAGACCAGGAATTCCCCTTCTTTGACGTCGAGCGTAATGTCATCGAGCGCCGTGACGCAACCCGCAGCGCCATTGAATCGTTTCGTGACATTACGAAGCGTCAGAGCGGCCGAAGGATGGGTCTTATAGGAAGCGGGATTCATGGGTTACCTGACGAAAGGATTGCGGGGTGGAAGGAGAAGCGTGGCAAGGTTAGTCGTTATTTTCCCCGAGCCGTCGGCGAGGGCTCGGGCACCAACGACTCCAAGAGCGGATCGAGCGGAGCCGTCCCGACCAGCAAACCGGAGTCCTGCGAATCCTTAAGGGAACGGGCAAAAAAATCCTTGAGCCGGACGACTCGGGCCGAACTTTCTTCGCGAGCCTCTAAGCGGACTCGACCCAAGGAAGCTGCGATAAGACTTTCCGAAGGGGACGCGGAATGGGTTTCTGCTCCCAGCCCTAAGCGTACGGCTTGGGCATAGCGGACCGGGTCAGCGAGGAGCTGATCTCTTAATAAATAATAAGACTGCACAAAAGTGCGGACCGCCGGACCGCGCTGTTCCAAGACTTTCCGGGAAGTGGCCAAGACCGTCACGATCGAATCGGGCCGCTCGAGGAGGATTTCGCCCCCGAACTCCGTCGTCAGGCGCGTGACCCAAGGCTCGACCGTCCAGGCGCCCGCGATTTTACCTTGGGAAAAAAGCATGGCCATATCGGCGCTTCCCGCAGGAATAATCTGCACATCGCCGCCGCTCAGCATCACTTTAAGCCCTGCGCCACGAAGCCAAGCGCGGGCTTCAATGTCCTGGGTGTTGCCGAGTTGCGGTGTCACCAGCCGAAGACCGCGAAAACTCTCCGCGGTCTTTAATCCCAAATCTTTGCGCACCACCAGAGCACTGCCACCCCGCGCAACGGAGGCCAGCACGCGAATCTCGGCCCCCTTGGTTCGGATATGAGCGTTAAGGACTGGGGATGGCCCGACAAAGGCCACATCTACCGATCCGACCAGTAAAGCCTCCATCGCCGAAGGCCCGGCGTTAAAGGATCGCCATTCGATTTTTGAACCCGGCGGCAAGTGAGCTTGAAACCAGTCAGATTTTTCACGCTCCCACTGACGCGCGACCAATGCCGGGGCATGCGTCAAATTAGGAAAATAGCCGACCTTCAAAGTCACGGACTCCTGGGCCGCGGCCGTCAGGAGCGGAGCTAAAAGTAAGAGGATGGGGCAGAAAAGTCGCATCAATCTAAAAGTTGATATTATTACTTATGATTAAATGATTATGCCAAAAAGGAAATACAAATCTGGTTAGTGAGCCTAACCCATTTATGAGCATATAGTTATATTAATTAATGAAAAAATCTGCCACAAACCAGAGGCCGGCGGAAACGACCACCACGGTCGCAACCCAGCCCAAAAGGTTAATCCACCGGGGTGAAACATAATTGCCCATAAAGGCGGAGTCACTGGTCATTCTAACCAAAGGCCAGCAGGCAAAGCCGAGCTGCAAACTAAGAATCACCTGACTCCACAATAAGAGGGATTCCACCCTCCCCTCTCCGGATAACCCCAGCACAATCAAGGCAGGCAACAGCGCGGCCAGACGGGTGGCAATGCGGACGACCCAGCCCACGGTTTTGATCTTCAGAAAGCCTTCGAGCACGATTTGCCCAGCCAAAGTACCGGTGATGGTGGCATTTTGACCAGAGGACAAAAGGGCCAAGGCGAAAAGCGTGCCCGCGATCGTCGAACCAAGCACACCATCAAGCAAGCGATGCGCTTCGCGAATATCCGTCACCGCTTCGGGTCGACCATGAAAAGCGGAGGCACTGAGCACGAGCAAACCGGCGTTAACAAAAAAGGCAAAAGTCAGAGCGATGGTGGAATCTAAAGTCGCGAACCGAATGGCCTCCTTTTTAGATGCCTCCGTCAGCCCGAAAGACCGGGTCCCGACGATTGAGGAATGCAGATAGAGATTATGCGGCATCACGGTGGCGCCGATAATGCCAAGGGCGATAAAGAGCATGCCGGGGCGCGTAAACACTTCCGTCGTTGGAATGAAACCTTGTAGTAACTCGGCCACCACGGGTTGGGCTAGAAAGAGTTCCACTCCGATGCAGGCGGCAGTGGTAAAAACAAGAACGGCGACAAAAGCTTCCAACCATCGATAGCCCAACCGCGTCAAGGCCAGCAAGATTAAGACATCAAGGGCCGTGATGATGGCTCCGAAAAAAAGTGGGATACCGAAAAGGATCTGCAGCGCGATGGCGGAGCCAAGCAGTTCGGCCAGGTCGCACGCGATGATGCCAAGTTGAGCTGAGGCCCAGAGGAACTTACCGACGATGGGCGAGTAGCGCTGGCGGCAGGCCTGCGCGAGATCGAGCCCCGTCGCGACATTCAAACGGACGCATAGATGCTGAAAAAGCACTGCCATCAAATTGGAAAGCAAGATGACCCAGAGGAGCGAATATCCGTAGCGAGAACCGCCGGCCAGATCTGTCGCCCAGTTTCCTGGGTCCATATAACCTACGGCGACCAAAAAGCCCGGGCCCACAAATGCAAGAAAGCGACGGAAAGCTCCCAGGCGCGAGGCTTGGCGGGCTTGGGTCGGTTCATCTGTCCTCATCACCATTGAGCATCGCTGACGACCACACCCTGTCAACCCGCCGCCTTCGCGAAAGAAACGCCGACCAAGACCGACCAGAGAGCCGTGCGCCAGGCGTGCGAGCGGATTAGATCGACCAGAGCTGGCGAGGCCGGCCCTTCCAGCTGCAGACGCCGGTGACACGGCACGGACCAGGCGGCCGTTAGCGCCCAGCAGACAAGCACGAGGCCGAGGCCAAAGCCACCTCCGGCGACGATAGTCAGCCAGACATGTCCGGCCAGTTGGGCGAGCAGCAAAGGCCCGACGACCCAGCCGACGCGACGGGTATAAGCCTCATGCGCCTCGGCGAAGCCTTCGGCCCGCCAGCGAGCGAAGTCGGGATAAGTACAGAGCAGGATCAGCCACGAGATCGCGGCCATGGCGAAATCGATGCCCGCCACACCGAATTGAATTAAACGAAGGTCCATGAGGGTACCGAAGTGGGTTTTTCCCTTTGCACAACTCGGCGAGACGTTAAACCCAAGTCATGCCCCGCCTCTTCTTCGGCCTGTTCCTCGGCGTCTTGCTCGCGCTCCTCCCTGTCGCCGCGCAGGAGACTCCGCCCAACTTTGTCGTTCTCCTCGCCGATGACCTCGGCATCAATGACCTGAGCTGTTTCGGCCGGAAGGACCAGAACACCCCTAACCTCGATAAACTCGCTGCCGGCGGAGCCCGTTTCACTTCGGCCTATGCGGCCGCCTCGGTCTGCTCCGCCTCCCGCGCCGCCCTCCTCACAGGCCAGAGCCCGGCGCGTCTTAACATCACCACCTTCCTACCCGGCCGATCAGATCGGGCTTCCCACCGCCTGATGGCACCGATTCTTAATAATAATCTTCCTGTCGGTGTGCAGACCATCGCCGAACTGCTTAAAGCCAAAGGGTACGCGACAGGTGCCGTCGGCAAGTGGCACCTCGGCGGCAAAGGCCATCAGCCCACGGATCACGGCTTCGATGAATATTTCGCCGGCAAAGCGAACCCTGGAGCTGAGTCCCCCATGGGCGGAAAAGGCGAGCTCGGCCATGCGGACTACGCGGTGAAATTCATCGAGCGCAATAAAGCCAAACCTTTCTTCCTCTACTTGGCGTTCGACAATCCGCATATCCCGCTGGCCGCTCCCGCCAAAGGTATCGAAGCCAATGCGAAGGCCTTTCACCCGACCTACGCCGCGCTGGTGGAGTCACTCGACGTCGCCTGCGGTCGCGTCCTGCAGAAACTCGAGGATGCTGGCGTGGCTAAAAATACCGTGGTGATTTTCGCTTCCGACAACGGCGGCGTCCACGTCTCCGAACTGAAAGAAAGCCCCCCCACCTTCAATGCGCCATCCCGCGCGGGCAAAGGCTTCCTCTACGAAGGAGGCCTCCGCACACCCCTGATCATAAGTTATCCGGGACACCTCGCAAACAAAGTGATCTCGGAGCCAGTAGTGCTGGGCGACCTCACGTCCACGTTCTGCGCTCTCGCTAAAATCAAGCCACCCGCCATCCAGGATTTCCAGGATCTTTCGTCGGTCCTTTTCGACAGCAAGCCACGGACGGAAACACGCGTTCTCTGCTGGCATCAGCCTCACTACATGAATCAAGGCAGCCAACCCGGCGGCGTGATTCGGGAAGGTGACTGGAAACTGATCGAGTTCTACGAGACTGGCCGTATGGAATTATTCAACCTAGCCAAAGACCCCAGCGAAACCTTGGATCTGGCCGCCGAAGAGCCAGCCCGCGTGGCCGCGATGCGAGGTAAACTGGAAGCCTGGCGCCGGAGTGTCGGAGCGAAGCCGATGGTCGCTAATCCTCAATTCAATCGAAGCCTCTGGGATGAGTGCTTCGTCAAAATCGATCCAACACTGATCAAAGCGGCCGCCACTTCCGAGGCGATGCGCCCGCTCCAAGCCGATTGGCGCAAGGTCATGAACGATGCCAGCACTGAAGGCGGTAATGCGCTCATCTACTTAGAAGCCAAAGACGCCCAGGTGAAGGCCACGAAAATGAAGTATGAAGACCTGCCGCAGAAAGATACCCTCGGCTTCTGGGTGAACGTGGAAGACACCGCTTCGTGGAAATTCACGGCCCCCTTGGCTGGCAAGTATCGCGTCACGGTCCTGCAAGGCTGCGGCAAGGGTAGCGGCGGCTCGACCGTCGCGGTCGAAGCTGGTGCCAGCAAATGCGAGTTCACGGTCGAGGAGACCGGCCACTTCCAGCGCTTTGTTCCACGTGAAATCGGCCAGATCGAGCTGACGGCCGGCGATAACACCTTGACGATTCGTCCACTCCAGAAGGCAAAGTCAGCGGTCATGGACCTCCGCCGCGTCATCCTCGAACGCATCGACCAACCGGGACCGATGCGCAGCGCCTTCATGAAACAGACCGCGGTCAAGACGATCAGCTTCACGACCTTCCTGCCTTATCCTGAGACGGAGTAAGCCCTCAGAGCGTCGCCAACAGCGCACGCAGCTCTGCTTCAGGCTCCTCGTGTCCTTGGGACACGGCGAGCGCAAGGGCTTCGTCCAAGACAGCCTTGGCTTCGGCTCGAAGGTCGGAAGCGAGGTAGCATTTCCCAAGGAGAATCCTTGGCATCATCCAATCCGACTTTGAATTCGCGGCAATACGCAGGTGCTCCAGTGCTCCCCTATGATTTCCTTCGGCCAGCAAAGCTTGACCGAGTGAAAAACGAAAGAGCGGATTGGCGGGATCGGCCGCCACATGGGCACGGAAAGTGTCTGAGCGGGATGCCATCTTTTATCGCTTCGCTTTCTTGACCGATGGGCGCGGAAGCGGACGATCGGCCTGGCGGAAAATCACCAAGGATAAACCAGGCAGACGGACTTCCAGAGAGTGCTCGCGTCCGTGACTCGAAATCTTTGCGGATTCCACGCCGCCGAGGTTGCCTAGGCCTTTGCCGGCATAGTGTTTGGAGTCCGTATTCAGGGCCTCTTCCCATCGCCCAGCCTTAGGCACGCCGAAGCGATACGTCCGCTCGACTGGAGTGAAGTTACCCACCACGACCCAGTGGCAGGCCGAGCTCTTGCGTTCGAAAACCAAGACGCTCTGGGCGCCGTCTTCCGCATTGATCCAAGCAAAACTATCCGGATTCAATTCGTTCTCCGCCAGCGCGACGTCGCCGACATAAAGCTGATTAAGATCACGGACGAGGCTTTGTAAGCCGGCGTGCAAGGGGGATGCGAGCAGATGCCAATCAAGGGATTGGTCGTATTTCCATTCCGCAAATTGGCCGAATTCGCAGCCCATGAAAAGGGTCTTCTTGCCAGGCCAGGCCCACTGCAAAGCCAGCAAACAACGCAGATTAGCGGCCTTGGTGTCGTTGTCACCGGCACCCATCTTATTGATCAGCGAGCCCTTACCGTGGACGACCTCGTCGTGCGAAAAAGCCTGCATGAACGATTCGGACCATTGGTAGAGCATCCCGAACGTCAGCTTATCGTGGTTGAACTTACGGAATAAAGGGTCTTGGCGGAAATAAGAAAGCGTGTCGTGCATCCAGCCCATATTCCACTTGAAGTCGAAGCCCAGTCCGCCGTCCGCCACGGCCTTGGTGACTCCGGGGAACGAGGTTGACTCCTCCGCGATCAAGACCACGCCGGATTGATAAAGATGAATGAGGGAATTTACGTGACGTAAAAATTCGATGGCCTCGATATTTTCGCGGCCGCCGTGACGGTTTGGAATCCACTCGCCGGCTTTGCGGGAATAATCGAGGTATAACATCGAAGCCACCGCATCGACGCGCAAGCCGTCGACGTGAAAACGTTCCAGCCAGGAAAGAGCGGAGGAAGTCAGGAAGCCGCGGACTTCATGTCGGCCGTAATTAAAGATGAGCGTGCCCCAGTCCTGATGCTCACCGAGACGCGGATCAGCGTGCTCATAAAGATGCGTCCCATCGAAGCGGGCCAAGGCGAAAAAGTCGCGAGGGAAATGAGCGGGCACCCAATCGACGATCACACCGACGCCGGCCTGGTGGAGCGTATCGACCATTAGCATGAAATCCAACGGGGAGCCAAAACGATGGGTGGGAGCGAAGAAGCCCGTCACCTGATAGCCCCAGGAGCCGTCGAAAGGATACTCGGACGGCGGCATCAGTTCCACGTGGGTGAAACCGAGCTGATTACAATATTCGGCCAATTGAACCCCGAGCTCGCGATAGTTTAGGACACGGCCGCCCTCTTCGGGTACGCGGCGCCAAGAAGCCAGATGGACCTCGTAGACCGACATTGGCCGACGGCGCAAATCGGTGCGTTTACGGGCCTCCATCCATTCGGCATCATGCCAGACATAGGCGGCGAGGTCGCACACGATCGCCGCATGATTAGGCGAAGGCTCGAAATGCAAGCCGTAGGGATCCGTCTTCAGGAAAGGCGTCGCATCATACGGACCCACGATTTCATATTTATAGCGGGCACCGGCCACGAGGCCGGGAAGGAAAAGTTCCCAGATTCCGGAGGCCCCCAGGGCCCGCATCGGATGGGAACGTCCGTTCCAGAGGTTATGATCGCCGACCACCGAAACCCGGCGAGCGGAGGGGGCCCAAACTAAAAACGAGACCCCGGCGATTCCGTCGATCGTCCGCACATGAGAGCCGAATTTATAGTGGGCGCCATGGTCATCGCCCTTGCCGATGAGGAAAAGATCTTGCTCGGAGATCGTCGGTAAAAAACGATAAGGGTCTTCGGCATCGAGCACGGTACCATCCACGTAGGCGACCTGGAAATGGTAGTGAAAATCGGCGGCTCCGATCAGTTCTAACTCAAAAATCCCTGCCTCGTGTAGTCGCACCATGGCGACACCCTGCTTGCTCTGGGCCTTGAAAAGCTTGCACCGCACCGCCCCAGGAAAGAGCGCCCGGACGACGCAACCCCCACCAGCAAAGGCATGGAGGCCTAAAAATCGGTGCGGCGAGGTCTCGGTGGCATCCGCCAGGGCGGTCAACTCGGCGGGACTGATGCGCATAGGAGGACAATCTACGCTCCACCAAGGTCGGCAAGCGCTCATTGCCCGAAAATACTTGAGGGAAGCCCCAGAGCGACAAGTCTCGGAAGGATGCCTGGCCGTCGTTTCTGGATTCTTGCCGCAAGCCTTGGGCTCGCACTGACTGCGTATGCCGTCGAGGAAACGTCGGCAGCCCAGAAGGCCATCAACCAGATGCCTAATATCGTAGGGGACGACTTGGGATTTGAGGAAAACGGCAAAGTCTTCGTGGCAACCCATGCGCGCCTCGAAAGCCGCGACACCGTGCTGTGGGCAAATAAGATTCGCATTGATTATCGAACGGGCGTGATCACCGCCGAAGGCGATGTCGTCTACGCGACCAAGACACTGCGCGTCATCGGAGAAAAAGTTGTCGTCGACCCGAAGACCGACACCACCATTGCCACGAACGTTCGCTTCGGGAAGAGCCCGATCTACTTCACCGCGGAGGAATTAAAAATCGTCAAAGGCGATAAATCCATGAAGGGCGTTCGGATGTGGAATAACGAACCTTCCGAATGGGGCATGCACCTGGACATTAGTGAAGCCAACTATTCCGAAAAAGATAATTGGTTAACGATGCGGAACGTAAAGCCGCACCTCGCCGGCCTGCCGTTCTTCGTCCTGCCTTACTATGGTCAAGAAGGTTATAAAGACATCCCGTATGACATCTACCTGAGCATGGGTAACGCGGACAACAAAGGCTTCTTCGTCCGCACGACCGCCCTCGCGCGCCAAACCCCTTCGCTTTGGGTCGGTGGCTTATTTGATTACTACACCAAATCTGGCTTCCTTTACGGACCGGCGTTACGTTACGATAACGCCAAGGTGGCCAACGGAGATACCGTCTGGAAAGGCCGTTTTCAGGCTGGATTCATCCATGATCGGAGCGATTTGCTCCTGGATGCCTTTGGGCGGTTACCGGAACGAAATCGCGATTTTGTTATGGGGGAAATCAACGGCCGCACTTCGAGCGGCATGGAAATCGCCGGTCAACTTTTCGCGCAAAGCGACCCAGACTTCATTCGCGACTTTCGGCCTAATCTCTTAGACCGCACAGGCCTACCCCAGGCTAATTTCGAAATCTCCGCCCCGTTCGCCAACGGCTACCTTTCGGCCAAAGTCGTCGCCAAAGTCGATAACTACCAAGACATCGTTCAGAAATACCCGGAAGTCAGATTCGACTTGCCGCAAACTTCCTTGGGCGACTCCAGCCTGACGCAGCGAAGCTTCGTGTCGGCTGGCTATCTTTCCGAACGCCCTTCGGCAGTCATCCCACAGCCGGCGAATCAGACCAACTGGTCGACGGGTCGCATCGACGCTTACTACGGAATATCTTATCCCATCACCCTGCAGGACTGGCTGACCTTCAAGCCCGTCGTCGGCGTCCGCACCACTGGATGGTCTTCGAGCTTAGACCATTCGGGCAGTGCTTCAAAAGTCATCGGACAGGCCGGCTTCGACCTCGAAGGACTGGTGACCGGATCTTGGGATTTGGTCGCGGATAAATGGGGTATCAACGGAATGAGGCACACCCTCCGACCCATCATCCAATTCCGCGCCCTACCAGGCGCGGATCGCGGTATCGGGCAACTCCCCATCGCGGAGCGAGCCACGGCCATTTCGGTTTTGAATGAAGTCGACTTGGCAGATCGAGCGGATGCCGCCTCGACTACCGACACCGAAGTGGTCCGCCTTGGGCTCCGCAACACCTTGGCAACCCGCGATACCCAGCTCGGAACCCGCGACCTGTTGCGGGCAGACTTTTACACCGATTGGCACAAAGGGGCAACGGAGGCCGAGACCGGCCGTAGCGACTTCCTCACGCACGTCACCCTGACTCCGGCATCGTGGGTGACCATTGATTCGTTCATGCGTCTACCCAACGGCCGCAGCACCCCCCTGGAATCCAACCAAAGTATCGCCTTTAATTCCGGAGATTTCTGGCGAACGTCCGTGAGCTGGGTCGAACTCAGCGAAGTGACCCCGACACGCCAATTGGTGTTCACGGGTCAGATCACTCTTAACTCGGTTTATTCGGCCTTCGTCACGTCCAATTACGACGCGATCACCAAGCACTCGATTTACCAAAGCATCGGCCTGATTCAGAAAGTCGGTAATTCATGGGAGCTCGAATATGGCTTCCAAAAGAGGGTTTCCGACCGAGGTGATAGCTCATTGGGCTTCCTCCTGCGGGCTCGCTTGTTCAAATTCTAAGCCCATGGAAAATACTGGCGAAGCCCCTGTCATCCCGGAGGACGGTATTTTACCGCCAGCGGACTTACCGATCCGCCTCGATGTTTTCGAAGGCCCTCTCGATTTGCTGCTATTCTTAATCCGAAAGAACGAAATCGATATTTACGATATCCCAATCGAGAAAGTCACCCGGCAGTATCTGGAAATCTTACGGACCCAGGAAAAGGATAACTTGGAGTTGGCGGGAGACTTTTTCGTCATGGCCGCCACGCTGATGTATATCAAGAGCCGGATGCTTTTGCCGGTGGAGAGTCGCCCGGAAGAAGAGATCTCGCCCAGCGACGAAGGTCAGGATCCGCGCTGGGCACTGGTCCAACAACTGATCCAGTACA
>CAINMU010000140.1 GCA_903850885.1 uncultured Opitutia bacterium
GGTCTTCAGCCTTCATCAGAGCCAGGCCGACGAGCAATAACGGGAACAAGACGTAGAACTGCTCTTCAACGCCTAATGACCAGATATGCAGGAAGGGCTGATCGGCAGCGGCTGCCCCCCAGTAGGCACCGGCGGCGTCTCGTGCCGCCAAATTCCCCTGCATAAGGAGGCCACGTTGGATACTTTCGCTGAACTGTCCGGCCCGGAATGGATCGAGCCAACAAAAGATTAGCCCGGTCACGCCCAGCACCACGGCCAACGCTGGGATGATCCTACGGATGCGCCGCGAGAAGAATGTGCGCAGGCTGAAGGTCCCTTCGGCAAGCTGCCGGCGGATGATTCCGGTGATTAGGAAGCCAGATATCACGAAGAACACATCCACTCCAAAGTAGCCGCCCGGGAGCCAGCGGGTATTCAGGTGATAGAAGATCACCGCGAGCACGGAGATAGCCCTCAGCCCGTCGAGGGGACGGAGGTAGCGGGCGTGAGACTTATCTTCCATCGATGTGTTGAGCGACGATGATCCGTTGCAGCGGATATGGGGTGATCATCTTTAGGGTCGGGCGCCAAGCATGACGCAAGGCCTTGGGCCAAGATCCGAGGGCAACCGCCAGATTTCTCAGCGCGCTAGCCCATCGCACGACCGCGACTCCGGGCCGATGGCAGGCCGCCCAGAGGAGCCAGTCTGCTCGCATGCTCCGAAAGGTCTCCTTCAGGCGGGATTCAGCCTGAACGGATTCACCTAACCAAGTCTTCGCGACATCGAGGTCGGCGATGAACTGCTCGCACATGTTGGCTTGGCGCTCGTACATCTCGGCTTGCCGCGGTCCGCGATACGGCCCGAGTCCGAACGACTGGTTAAGGCCATGGAGCCTCCACGCGAGTTGGACTGACGGCGAGAAATCGACGTCTCCGAGTAAGGCTGCCCGGAGCATGCAGATTTCGTCTTCAGCATGGATGGGCTTGCCGATTAAAGATGGGAATTTTGTGAAGACCTCCTTGCGATACGACGCAGCACCGCCGCAGAATGGCCGCCCGGCCAGCAGGTTTCCGGCCGGCCTGAGGTCGGCATAGTTGATTCGATTGGAGGCGCCATCAAGCGGCTGACAGCTCGACAGCTTCCGTCCGGTCGGGCACCCAGCCACGTCGATGACATCAGCGGAAGCGTACAAAGCCATCGAGCGCGGATTCGATTCGAAATGTCGCCGAACCATCCGGACCCTGTCCGGCAAAGAGATATCGTCGCCCGCCATGGCTACTATCACGTCGCCGGTCGTCCGCTCAATCGCGCTCCAGAAATTGGCGACTAGGCCGAGATTGGTGGGATTGCGCACATAGGACACGTTGGCGGCAGGATATTCGGCGAGAAAATTTGCGATTTTCTCGTCCGTGGAATCGGTCGAAGTATCATCGGCGACGATTACCTCGAAGTTCGTGTCATTCTGTCGGATGGCCGCCCGGAGGGCTTCGATAATGAAGCGCTCCTGGTTATAGCACAGTAGCACGACCGAGATTTTTATGTTCGGCGGCATCTACCGGGAGTTGATCTGAGCGACGACGTAATCGACCTCGGCATCGGTCATCACCGGACTGACCGGCAGCGAGACGACCTCGCGATGGAGCGCTTCGGTCAAGGGCAATTTCAGATGACCGAGTTCCTTGGCGTAGGCCTGCTGATGGTGCGGGGCGACCGGATAATGGATGGCCGTTTGGATACCCTGCTCCGCCAGCTTTTTCTGGAAAGCATCCCGATTTGATACGCGTACCACAAAGAGGTGCCAGACGTGCGAATCTTCGCTGGCCCGAACTCCAGGTAACTTGACGGCGGTATTCTTGATCTCTTGGCGGTAGCGGCGGGCGATTTCTCTCCGCCGACTATTATCGTCATCAATATATTTAAGTTTTACCCGCAAGAAAGCCGCCTGTATCTCGTCGAGTCGATCGTTCGGACCTTGGACGAGGTTCTTATACTTCTCGTGCGATCCGTAATTACGCAAGGCTCGGACCATCTCGGCCAGCTTGGCATCCTTACAGGTCAGCGCACCGGCGTCGCCGAGGGCGCCGAGGTTCTTGCCGGGATAGAAACTAAATGCCGCGGCGTCGCCCCAGGCGCCGGCCTTGACCCCGCCGATATGGGCGCCGTGGGCCTGGGCGGCGTCTTCGAGCAGGAGCAGGCCACGCTCACGACACAGGTTAGCGATCGCCGGCATATCAGCCAGCTGTCCGTAGAGATGGACCGCCAAGACCGCCTTCACGTCCGGCGTGAGCGCTGCGGCGAGTTTCGCAACCCCGAGATTGAAGGTGTCTTCATCGGGCTCGACAAGCACGGGGCGCAGTCGGTTCTCCGTGATGGCGAGAATCGACGCGATGTAAGTGTTGGCCGGGACCGCGACGGCATCGCCGTCCTTGAGCAGCCCAAGCTCCTTCCAGCCGCGGAGCGCGAGGATCAGCGCCGACAGACCATCGGAGGTACCGACGCAATGGGGCGAGCCGACCCAGGCGGCGAACTCCGCCTCGAAGGCTTTGACCTCTTCGCCCAGCACATACCAGCCCGAGTCGATGACTCTGACCGCGGCGGCCTTCAGCTCGGCAGCATGCCGGGCGTTGATTGCTTTGAGGTCAAGGAAGGGGACGTTCATGAGAAATCTCTTTTCTGGGTGAATTTCAGGAGTCGCATACGTGCCTGGCGATAATCTTCGGCCTCATACTCATAAAAACGATCCAAAGCATCTTCACGGACCAATCTTGCTCCCATCTTCTCGTGGAACTTCCAGACGCTTAAATTCGCTTGGCGAACATCGAAATGGGCCCGAGCAAACCCTAGCGCCCCTAAGGCCAAGTCATAGGCGAGAATCACCGAATGATAAGCGGTCGCGGACGGAGCGCCTGGACGGATGATCCAACTCCCCCAGCAAAAAGAGTCGCGCTCTGGCAGGTAGTCATAAACCCGGAGCGACCCTTGTGGCTCGTCATCGACTTCGATCACGAAGTATGCCTCAAGTCCGGCGGCGTGGCGGCCTGCATAGGCGCGCATCCACGCTGCCTGAGCGGCAAGGTCGCTGCTGGTGGCAGAGATATTTTGGTTGCGAGATGGGTCTAGGCGAAGTTGCAGCAAGTAGGCGGAGTCATCTTCGGTGGCCAGCCGTAGCTTCGTCGCATCGGCATGCCTCTCGGAAAGAAAGGCCTTAATCGCCGAAACGTGATCTTTAGCTGTCAACATGGCGGATGAACTGTTCGCGGTCGCGGATGTAGTCAGCCTCGTCGTATTCGGCGTCGGCGAAGACCATGAGGACGCAGTCGGGGGAGAAGTCGTGCATCTCGCGCCAAAGGCCTGGGCCGATGAGCAGGCCTTTGGCGGATGAGTCGAGGACGACGCTTTCCTCGCGCCGGCCGTCGAAGAGACTCAGGCGTACTGAACCAGCCACGCAGACGCACAGCTGGCGAAGTTTCTTATGGGCATGAAAACCGCGGCTGACACCAGGCGTGGTGCCATGAATCCAGTAGACGCGACGTACCGGGAAAGGGAGCGCCCCGCCGACTTCGGCGACGGAGAGCTGCCCGCGGGCGTCACCGCGCTGCGGGATCTCGACGAGTTCGACGAGAGAATATGATCGACTCATTGTGTGGCGGTTTATTTTGCAAGTATCCATCTTCGCATGGGCTTCTCGACAAGTAGATGGACCACGGCGGCCAATAGGATGGTGAGCACGAAGCAGCCCAAGGCGCCACCAAGCCAGCCATCACCATGGCCAGTCTGTCGATATAGGCTGATGGTAACTATCTGCATGAGGTAGAGGCTGAAGCTAATCTCACCGAGAAAGACCATCAGTCGGGTGGAAAGAAGATGGGCCGCCCATCCTTTCTGCTGTCTAAGGAAATAAGCAAATAAGACGAGGAGTGCGGGAAGCAGAATGATGTCGTTGCCTGCGTATGGCAAGGCTCGGGCGGCCACGCAAAGGAACGCAACGAGGCCGATAAGCCAAACGGCAACCTTGCGACCTGAGGGCAGACGAGCAGGATCACGCAGGACCCAGATGGCATAGAAGACGCCGGCGGTGAATTCCGGCAGGCGGAAAATCGGTAATGAATAATAGACTGTCGAGGGAACGGCTTCCTGGGGCGGCAGGTATCTTCCTAAGACCGGCCCGAGCGCAGCTAACGCAACCGACCAGCGGAGGGCCAGCGTTAGCGTCCGGTCGCTGAACTGTCTTGCATGAAGCAAGATGAGCGGGAAGAGCGCATAAAAGAACACTTCGGCGGAAAGAGACCAGGAGCCATCGCGACCAAATCCACCCATAAAGGTCTGAGGGAACCAGGCACTGGTCAGGGTGAGGTCAGTCAACCCGAGCAAAGCCACGGCCCGCAAGGGGCTGCTTCCCAGATCACTGGCGAAGCCATTGATGACCCAGAATAGAATCAGATAGGCTATATAGATAGGGTAGATGCGGGCGAACCGTCTCCAGGCATAGCCAGGTAAATCTGCCCACGGCTCCTTCCCTTGGCTGGCGACCACCAAGATGAATCCGGATAATGCGAAAAAGAAAGTCATCGCGAGCGGGCCGGCCTGGAGTAATCGCTCTAGCACCAAGGGCTGAGGCGACCCTAAGTGAATCCGCAGGTGGAACAGTAAGACCCAGAGCGCCGCGAAGAATCGCAGCGAGGTTAATGGAGCGATATTCTGCATCATCTGGGTCCACCGACGAGGGCCTTGAGGTATTCGCCGTAGCCGGATTTGGCGATGGGCTCGGCGAGCTTTAATAACTGGGCGTCGTCAATGTAGCCGCGACGCCAGGCGATTTCCTCGATGCAGCCGATCTTGAAGCCCTGACGGGCTTCGACGATCTGCACGAACTGCGAGGCCTGCAGGAGGGAGTCGAAGGTCCCGGTATCGAGCCAGGCTGTGCCGCGCGGGAGGACCTTCACACTCAACTTGCCTTGGCGAAGATACTCGCGGTTGACGTCCGTGATCTCGTATTCGCCGCGGGCCGAGGGTTTTAAGGCTTTGGCGATTCCGACAACGGAATTATCATAGAAATAGAGGCCGGGCACGGCGAAGTTCGACTTGGGCGACTTGGGCTTCTCTTCGATGGAGATGGCCTTGCCGGCGGCGTCGAACTCGACCACGCCGAAGCGTTCCGGATCCTTGACGTGATAGGCGAAGACGATGCCGCCCTGCGGGGACTGGCAAGACTTGAGCTGATCGCCGAAGCCAGCGGAATAAAAGATGTTGTCACCGAGGACGAGGCAGACCTCGTCTCGGCCGATGAACTTCTCGCCGAGCACGAAGGCCTGGGCGAGGCCGTTCGGGACGGCCTGCTCGACGTAGTCGAAGCGGCACCCGAGACGGGAGCCGTCGCCAAGCACCGCACGGAATTTTGGCAAGTCTTGCGGCGTCGAGATGATCAAGACTTCCCGGATGCCCGCGAGCAGCAGCACGGAAAGCGGGTAGTAAATCATCGGCTTGTCATACACGGGTAAGAGCTGCTTGCTCATGACCTGGGTCAAGGGATGAAGTCGGGTGCCGGAACCGCCGGCTAGGATGATGCCTTTCATAAGTTTATCGAAAAGAGAGACCAGAGATTACTATAAATCTGTGATTTGACGCAGGGCAATTTAATCAAGCGGGAGCTCCTTGGCCTGTCTCAGGGTGTGAAAATAGAGCCAGGCACAGCCCGCCGTGACGATGAGCGAGGGGATAAGCCCCCAATACAATCCATCAAGCCAGACGGTCAGCCATTGGGAAAGCCCCAAGATGATCGCGGCCGCCGTGAACCAAGCCAAGGTCTGCCGACCAAGCCAATGGCCCGAGCGGCGAAATGATACAATCATCATGATAATGGTGTAACATACGTAACTTAAAAAAAACCCGGTGGCCGCCCCCGCCAGCCCATAAAACGGCATCAGCACGATAGGCATGAGTACCAAGATAATGTTACCAACTATTTCGACCACGATAACGGTGGACGAGGAGCCGCGGGCTAACATCCAGTATCCTATTGGCCAGGAAATCAGGCGTAAGAATACACCCCAAATCATCCAGGTGAGCAAAGGAATCGAGGCATCAAAAGTATTCGCATAAAGCAGCCGAATACAAAGTTTACCCATCGTCAAAAGTGCGACCAGAAAAGGTAGGGCGAGCAAGAGCCCGGCCTGTATTTGCTTTTCCGTCAGGTATTGCGCCTCTATTTCATCTTTAGCCGCCGCTATCCTCGGAAAAAAGTCGGCGCTCATCGCCATAAAGACGAATCCAGGCAGGCTGCCGGCGATGGCAAAAGCGGCTTGATAATAGCCGGCAGCGGCCAAGCCCTCATGCCGGATAATCACGAGGCGAATGACATAGGCGGAAACTTGCGCACTCAGGCCAACAATCATCAGAGCGCCGCCCAACTGAATGAGCGGCTTAATATCTTGGGGGCTCGCCGTCATTGCCGACGGAGGACAATACCGCCGAGCGGCCCTCCAAGTGATGAAAGCGGGAACCGCGGCGGCCAAAAGAATACTGCCCGCGACTCCCTTAGAACCAAAATAGTAAATCAGAGGCAAACCGACCAATAGACCGATTAGGGCTGAAATGACCTGCGACTTGGCCAGAGTCTTTAATTGACCATGCGCTTGAAGCAGCGCTGACCACATACTTGTGGCGATGGCCAACGGTATGGCCATACCAGCGATAAATAATTCCGCGCTGTAATCACTTCCCTTGAACGTCACCCAACCGATCGGCCAAAACAGCAATACCATGGCAAGCAGGCCAAGCCACGAAAGTAAAGCCCCGAAGCGTCGAACGGCCGCAATTTTCCCGGCCTTTTCTTCATTGCTCGATCCTGCGATGGTCCGAACCCCTGAAGTGCCCAACCCCCAACCGGCGAGGGCGGTAATATTGCCGTTAAAAGCGGTCAGCACCCCGACCAGTCCGACGCCGGATGGCCCGATGAGGAGAGCCACGATTTTCGTGCGCACGAAACCCGTCGCCAACGTCACAACTTGAGCTCCGCCCATGAGCGCGCTGGAGCGGAGGATGCGAGCGAAAGGCATGAGTTAACTCTTACTTTGAAATTATCCGCGACCAATTCGCTCCAAGCGATAGGAACCATCCAGAATTTTTTGGATCCATTGCGGGTTATCCAGATACCATTGGACGGTTTTCCGGAAGCCGCTTTGGAAGTTTTCCTGCGGGCTCCAGCCCAATTCCTGTTTCGCCCGGGCGGCGTTGATCGCATATCTCATATCATGACCGGGCCGGTCGGTGACATAAGTAATCGCGGTAGCATGCGGCTTCCCGTCTGGTCGCGGCCGAAGTTCGTCTAAGAGCCCGCAGAGTTGGCGCACGAGGTCGATATTGCGCTGCTCATTGTCCCCGCCGATGCAATAAGTTCTTCCCGGCGTACCTTTTTCGACGGCGGCAAGCAAGGCCCGCGCGTGGTCGTCGACATAGAGCCAGTCGCGGATATTCTCACCCTTTCCATAGACAGGTATCGGTTCGCCGCGCAGGCATTTCAAGATGACGACTGGAATCAGCTTCTCGGGAAACTGATAAGGGCCGTAATTGTTCGAACAGTTGGTGATGACGACCGGCAGACCGTAGGTGTCCATCCAGGCCCGGGCCAAATGATCGCTGGCCGCCTTGCTTGCGCTGTAAGGTGAGTGCGGATCATAGGGCGTCGTTTCACTGAAGGCAGGTGCGGATGGCCCCAGCGAACCGAAGACCTCATCGGTGGAGACGTGCAGGAAACGAAAGGCATCCCGAGGGGGACCGGATAGTTGCCGCCAATAACCTAAGGCGGCCTGGAGCAGCTGGAACGTCCCGGTGATATTGGTAGAGATAAATTCACCCGGTCCATCAATCGAGCGGTCCACGTGCGATTCGGCAGCCAGATGCATCACGGCGTCGGGGCAGTACGTCGCCAAGGCTTTACGCATCGCCTCGGCATCACAGATATCGGCCTTCAGGAAATTAAAACCGGGCTTGCCTTGAAGGTCCACCAGGGAGGAGAGATTGCCTGCGTAGGTGAGCTTATCGACGACGGCAACGGTATGCCCCTTGACCACGGCGAGTCGCGCCAAATTAGAGCCGATGAAGCCGGCCCCGCCGGTGATAAGGAGTTTCATATGTGATTGATGATCTGAATGAGGCGAGACGATTACGACTTTGACAGTGCAAAAGTGCAAATCGGCCTACGGCCTGTGCAAAGGTGGAGCGACGGTGTCGCAGGGGCAAGCTGGCACGAGGCCTAAGGGCCCGGAAGCACACTAGCTGGCCGGTTGACAAGTTGACCAGTGGGCAAGGGAGGCAGCGCGCCTAACTCAAAGGGAAACCGGAGATCGGATGATACAACGTTAGTTGACCAGTGGGCCAGTTGACAAGGAAGAGATGCCGCGGTCTGGAGGGTGGGACGTGATCACTATCGCGTCCTAATTTGACCTGGGCGGACGCGATGTCATCGCATCCCTACCGGTCGAGCAGGGATGCGCGACCCTACCCGTGGCAGAGGCGTTTCGGGCTTGGACCTGGGACCCGTACCAGAGACCTGAGGGCCGAGACCTGGGACCCGAAACTGTCTTCACGTTTGCACCTCGGACGGCTCGGAGAGCCGTCCCTACCATTGCATCCCTGGCCAACTGTCCCACTGGCCAACGGGTCAACTAAAGTGTTTCAGCACGACGGCGATCACGCGGTTGCGATCCGCTACGGTCATGGCCGAGCCGGACGGCAGGCAAAGGCCGGTGGCAAAGAGTCGGTCACTCACCCCACGGCCGTGGTATTCCGAATCTTTGAAGACGGGCTGGAGATGCAGCGGTTTCCAAATTGGCCGGGCTTCGATATTTTCCGCTTCCAGCGCGAGGCGAAGTTGCTCCGCGGTGATATTGGTCCGCTGGGGATCCAAGGTGAGGCACGTCAACCAATGCGTGCTCTCGCCCCAAGGGGCTTCGGGTTGCATGATGATGCCCGGGCTATTTTTGAACGCCTCTTTATAAGCCTGATAATGCCCACGGCGGGCCGTGACTTTTTGGGCCAGACCCTCCAGCTGGCCTAAGCCGATACTGGCGGAGATATTGCTGAGACGATAGTTATACCCGATGACGGAATGTTGATAGTGCGGAGCAGCGTCGCGGGCCTGCGTCGCCAAGTATCTTGCCTGCTGGGCGAAGGCTTCATCGTCCGTGACCAGCATGCCGCCGCCAGAGGTGGTGATAATTTTATTACCATTAAAAGAATGGATGCCGGCGACACCGAATGAGCCAGGCGCCCGACTATGATAAGTCGCCCCCAAGGCTTCGGCGGCATCTTCGATGAGTTTGACACCGTATTTATCGCAACAGGCTTTGATGGGAGCGATATCCGCCGATTGGCCATAAAGGTGGACTAAGATTAATGCCATGGGCGTTTTACCGGCTTTGGCTTTGCGCTCAATAACCTCGCAGGTAATGGCCGGATCCATGTTCCAGCTGATTTCTTCAGAATCGATGAAGACTGGGGTGGCGCCGACATAAGTAATGGGCGAAGCGGAAGCGATGAAAGTCAGCGACGAGCAGAGCACTTCGTCACCAGGGCCGACGCCAGCGAGGCGCAAAGCCAGGTGTAGGGCGGCAGTGCCGGAGGATAGCGCGACGGCGTATTTTGAACCTACGGTAGTTGCGAATTGTTTTTCGAAGGAATCGAGATTCGGGCCGATCGGAGCGATCCAATTGGATTGGAAAGCTTGTTGGATGTAATGGAGTTCAGCGCCACCCATGTCGGGCGGAGAGAGGTAAAGGCGAGGGAGAGACATGTGGGATAAAAGTGCAAAGGTGCAAATCGGAGCGGAGCTCCTGTGCAAAGGTGCAAAAGTGTGAGGCAGATAATACCCAGCCTTCAATGAGTAATCAATGACGGCTGCGCGTCTTGATGGTTCGGCAGTAAGCGACAATCCTGCGGCTTGGCATCCTTTACCATATTTGAAGAAATTGAGGCCTGGAAGACAGCAGAGGCCATTGTCGTGCTGGCCTACGGGTTACTGAAAGTAGGCCCTGGCTCCAAGGACTGGGCGCTTAAAGATCAGGTACAGCGCGCTTCCGTTTCTATCATGTGCAATATCTCCGAGGGATTTGAGAGCCGCTCTGA
>CAINMU010000141.1 GCA_903850885.1 uncultured Opitutia bacterium
CAAAGGTAGGGCTGACCGCCCTCGGTCAGCCGCGGTTGAGCGAGGGCGCTCAACCCTACCCGACACCAAAGGCAGACACAAAAAAGACCGAAGGTTTTTTAACCTTCGGTCTTCATGACCTCGTGACCTCAGGGCCTCAAGCCCTCGCTCTTAAGCCAATCCCAGATGCTTCAACGCCTCGGGGGTTGGGCCGGCGAAATCTACACTGGGAACGTTGCCGACGTAGCCGATATCTTTCCAGCCTTGCGGCGTGGTGTAATAGCCGCTGGCTGCAAGGTAACGGAAACGGGAGAAGAAGTTCTGTTGGTTCTTGAATTCCTTCTTCACCGCGGTCTTACCGCAGATGTCATCAGCAATCTGACATTTTTGCGCTTCGGTGATGGCCACGAAATCCTTATGGAAGCGTTTCTGAGCTTCGGCATCAAGCCAATCGAGCCCTACTAAGATGATCGGCCGATCTTTGTTGGTCTCTTCGTAAGGAGAGCTGATCCATTCGTCGACGAAGTCCTGGACGCCCAGAGCGGAAGGCAACTTATCGCCTGGCTCGGGTGGCAGTATCAAGTCAATCAAGGCCGCCGCCGCGATGCG
Source organism: uncultured Opitutia bacterium (assembly GCA_903850885.1). GTDB lineage: Bacteria > Verrucomicrobiota > Verrucomicrobiia > Opitutales > UBA953 > UBA953. The sequence continues at coordinate 589 of CAINMU010000141.1, forward strand.
TTGCTTATCGGTCAGCGTCAAAGGCCAGAGTTCGCCGGGCGTGTAGTTATGATTCAGCAACGGGTCGGTGCCGATCAATTTGGCGTTGGTCGGGCCGCGCGGGTCGGCCATACTGACCAGTTTCATCTTCTTGGCGCTGGCGCCGAAGAGCTTGAGCTGATCGCTCAGGGTCAAGGCGGCGGCCGCCGCGCCGAGCCACTTCAAGGCCTGGCGACGATCGATGCGTGGTGGGGTTTCGGGAGAGTTATTTTCCATGAGCGTTTTGATTAGATATTTCCTTTGCGCATCTCTTCGATGAGATGATCGCTGGCCCGCCAAGCCAAGGCCATGATGGTGAGGGTGGGATTCTTGTCCGCATTGCTGCAGAAAGGACCGCCGTCATTGACCAGGAGGTTCGGCACATCCCAGCATTGGTTCCATTGGTTAGTAACCGAAGTCTTGCGATCGGCGCCCATGATGGTGCCGCCCACTTCGTGGATGATTGAACCCGGCGGCTCGATGGCCTTGCTGCCATCCGTTTCGGGCTTATTGCACTTACCCCCCATAGCCTCGATGATCATCGCGAAAGTAGCTTCCATGTGCGCGGCCTGCCGCGTCTCATGCTCGGACCATTTCCAATGGAAGCGAAGAACGGGGATACCGAACTTATCTTTCACCACGGGGTCGATATCACAGAAGGAGTCCTTATTGGGGATCATCTCGCCACGACCCGAAAAGCCGATGCCGGCTCCATAGGTGCGACGTACTTCTTCCTTATAACTCTTGCCGTAACCGGGACTAGCTCCGCCGGCGCCTAAGCTGGGCATGCGTCGCCCTGTGCCAAATTCGATGTGATAGCCGCGCGCAAAGCCGAGCTTGCTGGCATCTTTATAAAGCCACCAAGGAATGTAGACGTGTGTCCCCGCCCCTTCTTCGTTGTGCACGGGCAATCCTTCAAAGGCGGGCATGTGACCCCCCAGACCGGTACCCACCGTGTCCATGATATTCTTGCCGACCTCGCCTGAAGTATTCGCCAAACCTTGCGGGTAACGGGAGGATTTCGAGTTCAGCAAGATTCGGGAAGATTCCGCGGAACTGGCGGCCAATACGACGGCACGAGCCTTGACGGCGCGTTCCTGTCCGGTGGCCTTGTCGATATAGATTACACCGTTGGCCTTGCCCGCGGCATCCACGGTGACCTCACGTGCGTGGGCGTTGCAAAGGATGTCCAAGTTACCCGTCGCGAGCGCCGGCGGCAGGTGCACGGTCGTGGATTGGTAATTCGCTTTGATTGCGCAACCGCGACCACAATCCGTCGCCCAGAAACAAGCGGCGCGTTCTTGCATCGCCTTCGCAATGATTTTTTGCGCCTTGGGATTGTTCGGGTGAAGCCGTGCCGGGAAATTTATGTGGTCCTGGCGGGTGCTCAGGATGGCGCGGTGGATCGGGATCACGGGCATGCCGAACTTGGCGATATGCTTTTTGACATACAACTCGCCCGCGCGTGCCTTCGGCGGCGGCAACAAAGTTCCATTCGGCGAATCCGGCGTATTCTCCAGGCCTTCGTTCGAACCGTAGACGCCGACGAGCATTTCCACTTTGTCGTAATAGGGAGCGACGTCGTCGTAGCCGATCGGCCAATCCACCCCGAGACCATCGCGGGAGTGCGGTTTAAAATCGTAAGGTCCGTTACGCAGTGAGATGCGTCCCCAGTGGTTGGTACGACCACCGAGCATACGCGGGCGCCACCACATGAAACGTTCGTCCGGATTGTCCGAAGCTTGCGTATAGGGTTCGCCAGGGACGTTCCAACCGCCGTCGACGGTCGCATCGACGAAGCCGAACGGTTTCTCCTTGGTCGACATGCCGCGCAAAGGCATCTGCGCATGGGTCTGGAACATCGGAGTCTCGGTGACGGGATCGTAATTACGACCCGCCTCAAGCATGAGGACCTTGACGCCGTTCATGGTGAGCGTGTAAGCCGACTGTCCGCCTCCGGCCCCGGAACCGACGACGATCACGTCATAGGTGGGTTGGAGATCTTTTTCGGTAATGATAGCCATGGGTATGGGAAAGGAAGTTATTTGGAAGAGCGGAACTGCCAAGCTTCGTCAAAGAAACCGGCCGCAGGAATTGCCCCGGGCGCGACGGCATCCGGCGCGACTTTGAGATCGACGACGGCCCAATCGGGCAGCTTGGCGACCTGACGGGCGTTATTCAGGTAGTCGTATTCGCGGTAGGTGAAGCTGCTGTTGATCACGACGTAGCGCTTGGGGTTGAGCGGGTTCGGATAAATCAGGATAGGCGCATGATCACCGGCGGCATAGGTCTTGCCGTCGACAACGAGCTTCTCCGCCGTCCACTGAATAGGCAGCTTAGCGATGATCTTGGCGATGAGAGCGTTGCTCGAAGGATCACCCCAGAGGATGAGGTTATTCTTCGCGATATCTTCGTCCTTGATTTGAACGTCGGTCTTCACCGGTGCGACGCCGCGGAACTGCCGACGCCATTCGAAGCTGGCATGGTCCATTTCGGACTTCACCCACTTGCCAACACGATCATTCAAAGCCTTGCCGGTGGGAGCGACAAAGAGGAAAGCATCCATGAAGGCATCGTCAATCGGACCTGACACGCCGAACTGCTTCGCACCCTTGTCGGCGTATTCCGAAACCTGCGTCCATTCGCCGCTCTTGGCATCGCGCGCAAAGCTGGCCTTCCAGGAACGATCCGAGCCGGCCTTGGCCGAAGTCAGGACCTTATGTCCGTCGATCGTCACCGCGGTCGGCGCGAACTGCGATTGGAAAGATTGGCCGGGAGCGAAATCAAGCGTCAGGCCGGCGACATTGGTCGTCTTAACTTCGATCGCCCGGTCATCGATAAGTTTGGCATCAACTTGGCTGTGCTTCCAGTGTTCGACAAGCCGATCGACCTGCACCCAGTGCATCCGGTTGTAACGCAGGAAGTAAGTGGCGAAAGAAACTTCCTTCGGGGTGCGGATGCGACCGACGGCGGCGATGGCAGCCAGGCGGCGTTCGATTTCAATCATGGCATCTGGGTGAATCTTGTGCGCGGTCTGCGGGCCGATGATATGCGTAAGCTCGATGCCGACCTTGCCCATCTCGCGGGCCATGACGTCAGCGGCCTGCTTCTGCTTATCGATTTCGCCGCTGTAGGCAACCGTCGCGGAATTACGGAAGTTAATGGCGACATCGGTCGCGTTATACCAAGCCCACAAGGTCTTCTGCCACGACGGGATCTTGGAGACATCCTCGTTCTGGAAAACATTCAGGAATTCTGGAGTCTCGGCAAAACCCGCCCCCGGGTTAATGCCGCACCAGCGGTCGGTGTAGTGGGCGCCGAACTGCCAGACGGCTGCGCCGCCCATCGAGAAACCTCGGATGAACAAGCGGTCGTCGTCGATATTGTAGCTCTTGCGGGCATGGGCATAGGCTTCCCAGAGGTCTACTTCGCCAGCCATCTTATTGGCGCAGCAGTAACGACCATAGAGATGGAGGACTAGGCGGTTATTGGCCGGAACCTGACCGATGTTCGTGCGGCGGTCCTTAAGGAACGCGAGTTCGCTGAGAGTCTCGCCCCGGCCGTGGCACCAGAAATCCAGACGCATCAGCGAACCGGCATAATTATCCGGGATGACCATGCCGTAAGGTTGGACGGAACCATCGATCTTCGACTTGTAGCCACGCACGACCAAGCCGGTCTGGCGGGTCCACGGGGTTTCACCTTTCAGGAAGGAGGCCGCGCGGACCTTACCCTCGGCGATGAGGTCATGGGCGGTCTTGAATTCTGCCTTATTAAAAAACTCGTTATACTTCGACGCCCAATCAACGGCCTTATGGTAGATCTCAAGGTCAGCGAGGAACTCCTCGAGGCGCGGATTCTTCGCCTGGGCTTTGGCCGCGGCGTCGATGGCGACGCGAAGTTCGGCGAGCTCCTTGGCCAAGGGTGCCTTTTCAGCTTCCGGCAGGGCCACGGCCTTGTCGGTCGGCGGGATCGGCCGGACGGCGGCTGGGACATTATCCTTCGGGCCATCGGCCAGAACCGTAACGGCTAAAAAAGAAAGAAGCAGGAGGGAGCGCATATCGGTTATAAAAATAAGATGACCTGTGGGCAGGCCTTTCCGGGGTGCCACAGGTCTAGACTACGACCCTCCCCAACGACAAGTGTTCCCTGCAAAAACTTTGCCTGATAATGAGCGTAGCACACGCGCCAAGCTACGAAGCATCCGATGATATAATGGACCTAATCTTTTCGTTATTAATACACGGTGTAGATTTGCATGGCTTCGGAATTAAGTAAGATAAGACTATCCTGCCGCTCACCCCATGACCCAGGTACCCGCCCCTTCCTGGAGCAATCCGCAATAACCATGAAATTCTGGCGTACCCTCGTTTTGAGCCTCGCGGCCGCATTGCCTGCGTTAGCGCAAAATAAGGATGCCGAAATACTATTCGTCCGTCGCGTCGCGCCGCTTTTCCACGAGAAGTGCATCGCCTGCCATGGCAAGGATGAGGCGAAGATCAAGGGCGGGCTGGACATGCGGACGCTCGCTTCGACATTAAAAGGCGGCGACAGCGAGAAGCCGGGGTTCATCGCCGGAAAGCCCGAAGAGAGTCCGATGTATCTCGCGGTCACGCGGAAACACGATGACTGGGAGCCAATGCCGCCGAAGGAAGCGGAAAAACTTTATGCAGAGCAAATCGCATGGATCAAGGACTGGATCGCGGGCGGTGCTCCCTGGCCGAATGATTCCCGTCTGCAGGCCATCGCGAAAGCGAATGAGGCTAAGTGGGCAGCGGAAGATGGCGTGATCATGAAAACGTCCGGCGGACTCTCCGCCGACTGGACTAATCGGAAATATAAACCCGACGGTCTCTGGGCGTATCAGCCGGTGACGAAGCCGACGCTAACCGCGAACCAGGGCAATCCCGTCGATGCGCTCATCACCGCCAAAATACCCGCTGGACTCGCCGTCGCTCCCGCCGCGGATCGCGTGACGTTGATTCGACGGGCAACGTTCGACCTCCTCGGACTGCCACCGAAGCCCGAAGAAGTAGAAGCCTTCGTTAAAGATACCCGACCCGACGCTGAGGCTTTCGCCGTTCTCGTCGACCGACTCTTGGCATCCCCACACTACGGCGAGCGCATGGCGCAGCATTGGCTGGATGTGACGCGTTATGCGGATTCTTCCGGCTTCGCGAACGATTACGAGCGTGGCAATGCCTGGCGCTATCGTGATTACGTCGTGCGCTCTTTCAATGCGGACAAACGCTACGATCAGTTCGTGCGCGAGCAGATTGCGGGCGACGAAATCGACCCACGCAACCCCGAGATGGTCATCGCCGCCGGGTTCCTGCGCATGGGTCCATGGGAACTGACCAGTATGGAGGTGCCGAAAATCGCCCGCCAACGCTTCCTCGATGACGTGAGTAACAGCGTGGGCGAAACTTTCCTCGCGCATTCGCTCCAATGCGCCCGATGTCACGACCACAAATTCGACCCCATCCCCACCCGCGATTATTATTCGTTACAGGCGGTATTCGCGACGACCCAGCTTACCGAGCGAGACACTCCCTTCCTTGAAGTCGAGAACAAGCAAGGCTTCGAAGAAAAGAAATTTCTCGAACTCAGCCGTGACCAACACCTGAAACAACTGGCGATGCTGGACGAAGTCCTACTACGCAACGCCCTGCGTTGGTTCAAGGAACAGAAGAAAGATGACGCCAAGTGGATCGCCGCCGTCGCCGCGGCCAGCAAGACCTCCGCCAAGAATAAGTTCGGCTTCTCGGATATCTTCACCCGTGCCCGCCTTCGCCTCAAGACACAGGGCCTGCCGGAGAACGACTATCCGCCTAAATTATTCGGATTCACTCCGGAGCAATACGGCATGGAGCGCGTCGCCCGTAAAGGCCTCGAACGCCTACAGTGGGAGCTCGACCGCTATGTGCCGGTGGCGCTTTCCGTCTATGATGGTCGCACCCCGCAGATGACGTCCATCACCGCCCCGTTCCGCATGCCTAAAGAACGCATGACCGAAGGCGACTTAGAGGAAAGTTGCATCCTCACGGGCGGCGACCCCTTTGGCACCGGTGCCAAAGTGAAGCCGGGCGTGCTCAGCGTCTTGGGTGCCGCGCAGAAGACACCAATCCCAGACACCATCGAAGGTCGCCGTAAAGCCTTCGTCGAATGGGTGGCGAGCCCGGAGAACCCGCTGACCACGCGTGCGATCGTAAACCGCGTCTGGCTCTGGCATTTTGATCAACCCATCGCCGGCAATCCGAACAACTTCGGCAGCACGGGCAAGAAGCCCACTCACCCCGAACTGCTCGACTGGCTCGCGGCGAACTTCGTCGAGAAAGGCTGGAGTTTCAAAGACCTGCATCGGGTCATCATGAACTCCGAGGCGTATCGGCGCAGCGCCACGTATCCCGACCTAAAAAAGCTTGCGGAAAAAGATCCCACCAACACGAGCTACGCCGTCTTCAAACCCCGTCGGCTCACCGCCGAGGAATTACGCGATGCGATGCTCACGGCGACCGGCGAACTTAATCCCACGCTCGGCGGCATCCCTAACCGCCCCGAGATCAACTTGGAGGCCGCGCTGCAGCCTCGACAGGTCATGGGCACCTTCGCCGCCGCTTGGACGCCCAACCCCCTACCCTCGCAACGTCACCGTCGTTCGCTCTACGCGCTGAAGACCCGCGGCCAGCCTGATCCGCAGCTTGAGGTATTCAACGCACCGACGCCCGACTTCTCCTGCGAACGGCGCGAAGCCTCCACCGTCACGCCTCAGGTCTTCAGCCTATTCAACGGGCAGAGCACTCGCTCCCGGGCGCTGGCTCTCGCTAACCGCGCGATTAAAGAGACAAAGAACGACGTCGAAGCCATCACCCGGCTCTTCGCACTCGTCTTCTCCCGCTCTCCGCGGACCGCGGAAATCGAAAACTGCCGCGAACATTGGCGAGCGATGGAAGCCTTAGTCGGCAACATCAAGCCCACGACGATCAAACCGCCTCTCGAGGTCCGCCGCGACGCCGTCGAAGAGAATACCGGCGAGAAATTCTCGTTTAGCGAGAAGCTTTACGCGAACGCCGAGTTCGTCCCCGACCTGCAGCCGGCCGACGTCTCCCCGCGCATCCTCGCGCTCGCCGAGGTCTGCCTCGTCCTCCTTAACTCCAACGAGTTCTCCTATGTCTACTAAGCCTTTCTTCCCCTGCGCCGGAGCCCGGGCTTTACATGCGCCCACGCGTCGTGACTTTATTTACGGACTCGGTGCGAGCCTTGGCAGCGTCGCCTTCAGCGCTTTGCTCGCCGAGGAAGCCAAGTCGCAACCAGTCACCACCAAGCCAGGCCACTTTCCGGGTGCGAAGGCCAAGAACGTAATCTTCCTGATGATGGAAGGCGGCCCTTCCCATATCGACACCTTCGACCCCAAGCCGACGCTGGAGAAATTGCACCTCAAAGAGTTCACGCGTGAGGGCAAGCAGAAGTCTGCCATGGAATCGGGAAAACGCTACTACGTGCAGAGCCCCTTTAAATTCATCAAGGCGGGCCAGAGCGGCGCGGACATGGCCGATAACTGGACGCATCTCGCTAAGGTTGCGGATGACCTCTGCTTCTTCCGCGGATGCACGGTCGACAGCGTGAACCACCCGACCGCGATGTATCAGATGAACTGTGGCAATCGCTTCGGCGGCGATCCCGGTCTCGGTGCCTGGGTAAACTACGGACTCGGTTCAGCGAACCGCAACCTTCCCGGCTTCGTCGTGCTGCCCGAAGTCAGTTACCCTCAAGGCGGCGCCGCCAACTGGAGCAACGGATACCTACCTGCCAATTTCCAAGGCACCCCCTTGCGCGCCAAAGGCTCTCCGATTCTCGACCTCATGCCTCCCGCCGGCGTAACGCAGGAACAACAACGCAAGAACCTCGACCTAATCGCCAAGCTCAACGCCGCCCACGCCGAACAACACCCGGGCCATGACGAACTGTCGGCCCGCATGAACAACTACGAACTGGCCTTCCGCATGCAGATGCAGGTTCCCGAGACGCTCGACCTTTCGAAAGAAGACGAAAAGACCAAGGAGCTTTATGGCATCGGCAAAGATTCGACCGATTCGTTCGGCCGCAAATGCCTGCTCGCCCGCAAACTCATCGAAAAAGGCGTGCGCTTCGTGCAGTTGTATAACGGCTCTTGGGACAGCCACGATTATATCGAACGTGCCCACGGCAATCTTGTGCGCGGCGTTGACCAGCCTATCGCCGCCTTGATCGCCGACCTTAAACAGCGTGGCCTCCTGGAAAGCACACTCATCGTTTGGTGTGGCGAGTTCGGTCGCACGCCCGACAACGGCGTCCGCGGCGGCACCGCCTATGGTCGCGACCACAACGCTAATGCCATGACCATCTGGCTCGCCGGGGGCGGCTGCAACGCCGGACACACCATCGGGGCCACCGACGAACTCGGCATGGCCGCCGTCGAAGGCAAAGCTCACGTGCGCGACCTCCACGTCACCCTCCTTCGCTTACTTGGATTAGATGACAATAAACTCACTTACTACCACGCCGGTCGCTTCAAGCAGCTCAGCCAATTCGGAGGCAGCGTAATCAAGAACCTGATCGCCTGACCCCTCTGGTGACCATTTTTCTCGCCTCCGCCCTTCCCCTTCCTCACATCTCCGGGCAATGGCCCTACTCAGTCTCCTCGACGTCTATGTAAGTTTCGGCGGTGCGCCCGTTCTTGACCACCTCAACCTCCAGATTGAGGAAGGCGAACGGGTCTGTCTGATGGGTCGTAACGGTGCGGGCAAAACGACCTTGATGCGGATTGCCGCCGGCGAAACCCAACCCGACTCGGGCACGGTCACTTTCCCTGTCGGCGTCCACACTTCTCGCCTTACCCAAGAGATCCCCGAAAGCCTTCCCGGCACGGTCCGCGAAATCGTTAACTCCGGCCTGCGCGCCGACGATCATTCCGAAGACTGGGAAAAAGACCTCCGCGTCGACGACCTAATCGCCCGCCTCGGCTTGCCCGAAGACCGCGACTTTAACGCCCTCTCCGGCGGACTGAAGCGTCGCTGCCTTCTGGCCAAGGCTTTGGCCGCCAAACCTGGCCTGCTTCTCCTCGACGAGCCGACCAATCACATGGATCTGGATTCGATCCTGTGGATGGAAGAATTCCTGCTCGGCGAAAAAATCCCCCTGCTCTTCGTCACGCACGACCGCGCGTTCCTCCGTCGGATGGCCAACCGCATCATCGAACTCGACCGCGGCAAACTTTCGAGCTGGTCCTGCGACTACGACACCTACCTCGTCCGCAAAGAAGAACTCTTCATCGCCGAAGAACGCCAACGCGCCGCCTTCGACAAGAAACTTGGCCAGGAAGAGGCGTGGTCGCGCCGGAGCCCAGGCGCCCGCCGGACGAAATCCAACGCTCGCATGGAGGCCCTCAAGAAAATGCGCGATACGCGGCTCAACATGCGTTCCGTCACGGGCGCCGCTAAGATGGAGATCAGCGAAGCCGAGCGTTCCGGCGTCCGCGTGGTCGAAGCCGAAAACATCGCCTTCGCTTACCCTGGCAGCACGCCCATCATCCGCGACTTCAATATCGTCCTGAACCGCGGCGACAAAGTCGGCCTGATTGGCCCCAATGGCGCGGGCAAGACCACCCTCGTCAAGATGCTGCTCGGACAGCTGTCACCCACCTCGGGCATCCTCAAGTTCGGCACCAAGCTTGAAGTCATCTACTTCGACCAGATGCGCGAACAGATCGATGACAACCTGACCGTCGCCGAAAATATCGCGGGCGATTCCGATTCCGTCGACGTCCAAGGGCGTTCGCGCCACATCATCAGTTACCTGCAAGATTTCCTCTTCGACCCTTCCCGGGCACGCTCCAAGGCCAAAGTCCTTTCGGGTGGCGAACGTAATCGGCTCCTCCTGGCGCGGCTGTTCACCAAACCCGCGAACGTCTTAGTACTCGATGAACCGACCAACGACCTCGACGCCGAAACGCTCGACGTTCTCGAAGACCTCTTGGTCGAATATGCGGGCACCCTGATTGTCGTCAGCCACGACCGTGCCTTCTTGGATAACGTCGTCACCGAAACCTTAGTCTTCGAAGGCAATGGTATCGTCACCGAGCACGCCGGCGGCTATACCGATTGGCGCAACGAACTCGCGCGCATCGCCGTGGCCAAACGCACCGCCGGAGTGGGCGCTGCGCCTAAGGCCCTCGCTCAGGCCAAATCAGCCGCCCCGGCCCAGCCCGGAGCCAAGTTAAATAATAAAGAACGGAAGGAGCTCGAGACCCTCCCGGCGAAGATCGAGCAGCTCGAAGCCGAACAGGCCCAAATCACCGTGCAGCTCGGTGATCCTGAGATTTATAAAGACGGCGGCGCCAAAGCCTCCACCCTGCAGAAACGCCTCCACGCCGCCGAAGCCGAACATTCCGCTGCCCTCGGGCGCTGGATGGACCTCGACGCCCGCAAGGACGCGTAAGTTAGGGTGCGGCCTGACCCCTTGGCTGAAAGTAACATACAAAGAGACGGCTTGGAAAAGCTGGGGTTACTGGCTCGGCACTGGAACCTGCAGGTGCCCGACTTTTACCAGAATGGTGGCACCTTCGGATTCGGTGAAGGGTCGGTGATGACTCATGTGCGGACTGCGAATCCAAGTACCGGCAGGATAGGCTCCATGCTCATCGCGAAAGATGCCTTCGAGGACGAGGATCTCCTCCCCACCGACATGGGTATGGGGATTGAAACGGGTCAGGGGCGCCCAACGGACCAAGGCGGTGTGCTTGGTGAGTCCTTCATGCAGCGAGGTGACTTTCAGGCCTGGCACCATGCCTTGACGCCAATCCAAACGGTCCCCCGCCAAGGCGAACGAGCCGTCTTCGGTCTCCGTCCAATCGCGACAGTTCTCGTAAAGGACACAACCTATCTGGGTCCGCAGCTCCATGACTTGGCCCGGGAGCAGTCGGACGTAGGATTGTGGACCGAAGGTGTCTTCGCCGATTAAAAGGCTCCCCTGGACCACAATAATTTCCAAAAGCTGCACGCCCGCATGCGACCACTCCGCACCTGCCGCATGCGCCACGACTGAAATCTGTGCATGATCACCCTGTTCTTGACGTTCCAGCGGCACCGGCCCCAACCCTTGCAAGGTCGGGCTGGCGTCAACCACGACGCGCTGCGAATGGTCGGCATGAAGGTCCATATACAATCCCTAGGAAACTTGGACCATGAAGTCGAACACCATGAAGCGTTCGTAGCTGGGGACGATGCGCTTCAAGTAACTACGATGCCGATGCGGCGGCGGTTGAGCGAGGGCGCTCAACCCTACCCGCGGCACGCTAGGTCGGTACGCAGTCTCGACCCTACCTAAGGCAATGCGCCTCACACATAAAGGGGCCTGACCCTATTATGCTTAGGCGGACTTAAAGAGAGCCCGACCCTACCTGCATTACTCCGGGAGGACGTGGATGGTGTTCACGATCTGGCCGCTGACGTCCTTCCCTTCCAGGGTCTTGAGGTCATACTTGAGCAGCATCTGCATGGCGGGCCGTAAGTCCGCGATTTCCAAGAGGACGGATTTGCGCCCGGGTAGGAGTTTGGCCGATTTGACGACCAAGGTGTCGTGCTTGCGCTGCGCCATCTGTTCTTTGCTGAACTGCATCTTGCCGTCGTTGCCCAATTCGGTGGCAGCGGTCTTGGTCTCGACGGTCGAAATGTCGGGCGATCCGTAAGCCGATGACCAGACGTAATTCCAGATTTCAACGTTCCAGCTGGTAATGTCGGCCACGAATTTTGGATCAAGTTCGTCACTGAAATCGATCTGTACGCCTTGCTGAGTGACTTTCAGCCCCAAGGGCATGTCGGCCGGATGTCCGGTATAACGCACGCGCTGCAAACAGCCGTTGTGCGTAGCGGTAGTCTGCCAACCGCGGAGGCCGGTGACATACAGTTGGCCGTCTTGCGGATTAAAGCGCGCTCGCATAATGCCGCTGTCAAAGTTGACGTTAAAACGCGCCACCCCACCCTGCATGATCGCTTCGTTCTTGAGGGTAACGGGTTGCGCCATGACGCCATACAGCGAACAGGTGCCGTAACTCAGGTGCAGAAGGCGATCCTTCCACGGGCCGAACTTATCGGAGGTCACCCAGACTTGGCCGCCGCTCGAATTATCAACGTTCTTCGGGAACCAGCACAACGGGCGATCATAATCCGCGGGCGGGGTCGCACGATGCGCCAAATCAACGACGCCATAGAAGCCGCCTTGTTTCACCCAATTGAGACGGCACACGGGCGTCCAGGTGCCTTCGTTATCTCCAGTGGTGATCTGGCCGGTCGGGCTGATGCCGATGCCGTTAGGGGCACGGAAACCGGTGGCGATGACTTCGAAATTCTTACCGTCAGGCGAGACTTTGAAGAGCGAGCCGTGGTGATCGCAGATATCATCAAAACCACGACCGCCCTTACGTACGGGACCGGCTTTGATAAAGTAAAAGTTACCTTCGGGGTCGGTCTGTAAGTCGAAGACGAATTCGTGGAAACTCATCGTCACCATGACGTCGAAATTAAAAGCCTCATAGGTGTCACACTCGCCGTCGCCATCGCTGTCATGCAACCGCCAGATACCATCCCGGCAGGTGACATAGATCTCGCCTTTCACGACCTTGAGGCCGAGGGGATGATAGAGACCGCTGGCGAAGCGGCGCCAGGTGATCTTCTCAAGTTTATCGTCAATACCGGAGGCGATAAAGACATCGCCATGGAAGGTGGAGACTACGGCGCGGCCATCCGGCAAGAAATCCAAGGCCGAGGTGAACAAAGGGGCCTTCCAAGGATTGGTCTCGGGCAGGTTGATCTTATCGACGACGTAAGCCTCATCTTTCTTGGTCGAAAGTTCGCCCTTGGTCTCGACCGTCTGCGGCCAGAGGCGATCGGTCTTAGCGAGCAAAGCGGACGGAATCTCGGTCGAAGGGGTGCCAGCGATCTGCGCCACCGAACCTTCAGGCACATAAGCGATACGCACGAGGGTAGGAGTCGAGGCGGGAGCCACGCGCAAGACGTCGCGGTCGCCGAGCTTGGCCGTCTGATTACTACCCGCCGAAGAAGTCACGACGGCCGTGATGTGCGACTGAGCATACGAGAGCGGAGCCAAAATCGTGACGCCTGATTTGCTGGGACTCACTTCGATCGTGCGCACGATGAATTCATGTTGGGAAACCTTCGCGACTTCGGACGTCTCGTAGACCAGCACGCCGCCGACATCCCACGTCAGCACGACTTTGTTACCGGCGTTATGGAAACCTTTGAAGCGCACCTTGCCCTGCGCGAGCGGTCCATAGCCCTTGCGTGCCGTTAATTCCTTCGCATCGACTCCAGGTTCAAAACCCGCGACATCTCCGGTGACGGCAAAAATCGTCTCACCCATCGCCGTGGGGTAATCCCCACGTGACATCAGATTCATCTCGGTCGTGAACTTACCAGACCAACCGCCGAGCGGACGACAAAGCTCCAAGTCATAGGCGATGGCGAATTTGCCTTCGGTGCCGAGCTTGAGGGCGAGCCCCTTGTAGCCGGTCGATTCGATGGTACCATCTTTACGCTTGCCGACACCGACGGTACCCAAGATCCATGGCCCAGGCGCTTCAGCGGCCACGGCCGGCGTCGATGATTTCTTGGCCGACTTCTTGGCCTGACCAAAAAGCAGACCGACAGAGAGGAATAGGGCGACAAGGGGCAAGCGCATGGGGAGATTCATAGGGACAGGGACAGGGTCAGGAACAGGAAAAAGTATGGGGTCAGCTGGGCCACTTGCCAACTTGCCCCCTAATCACCGCTTATAGACTTCGCAAGTAGGCGGCGAGGTCGGCGACGGATTGTTCCGTAAGGCCCATCTGGGCCGGCGTGAACATGAGCGAGCGGTCGAGGTTTTTCTCTTCCTTCACCCGGGCCCGGGGAATCGACTGCACGAGGCCGCCCATAGATTTGATCATGAGCGGATCGCCTGACGAAAGCACCATACCGGTAATAACCATACCATCATCGAGCACCACGCGCGTGCCTTCGAAGCCGTGCGAGATGTTCGCCGAAGGCTGCGAGATGTTAAGGACGAGGGTCTCCAGCGACTGTTGCTTGGCGTAGGTGGTGAGATCTGGGCCGAAATCGATCCCGGTGCCGTCGAACTTATGGCAAGCTTGGCAGACCGCCGAAGCGGCTTTGCCACGGGCGACATCACCCTTCAACGCGGCGATGACCTCAACCGCGGCGAGCGGCTTGGAGCCCGGCATCTCTGGGGGTAAATCGCTGGCCACCAATTTAGCCGCGGAGGCATCTCCGCCGTGAGCCTTCACGATCGCATCGACATCAAAAGCCTTCCAGAGGCTGGCCTTACGATTACCAACCCACCACTTGGCCAGATCAGCCTGGGCGAAGGTTTTATTGAGGGAGAGCTCGACCATCGTGCCCGCAGCTTCGGCGCTACGCGTGAAGGCCAACGTGGTGAGGTCGCGCTTGAGCTCGATTTCAGTCAGTTCACCGGACAAGAGACGCGCCCGGACGGCGCGCACCGCTGAAGCGGGATGCAAGCGCCAGGTCAGCCAATCGTAAGCGGCGGACCACTTAAGGGCCGGAGCAGACATCTCCTTGGCAATCGCGGCATGCACCTCGGCTTCGCGATCCGTCGAACCGAGACCGATGGCCTCGAGGTAAGCACGATCTTTGCCGTCGAACTGCTGGGCAATCTTCACGAGTAACGGAATGGCTTCGGGGCCCTTGAAATCCCGGAGAGTCAACGCGACTTCGCGACGGATGGCGGCAGAGGAATCTTCAGCATGAGCCTGAGCTAAGGCGAAAACATCACGGTCAGCGGCACGAAGCGCACGATAGGCGACCAAGCGACGCGTATCGTCTTTCGACTTCAATTGCTCGCGGACCAGCGCTTCCCCCTTTGCACCAAGCTGCGCCAATAACCACACGGCACGGTAGGAGAGGTATGGGTTGGCGTCGTTCAGCAATTCAGCCACGGCCGGCACGGCGGCCGCACCTTGGGCCTTAAGACGGGCAAAGCCGGCCCCACGGACGTTAGGTGCCGGACTCTTCAAAGCGGCAATCTGCCCTTCGGTCGTAGCGAGGTCGATTTTGGGCACCACCGATTTAAAACCCTTGGGAGCAATACGATAGATCGTACCGGACATGCTGTTATCGCGCGACGCGTGACCACCCACGCCGGGGTCGAACCAATCAGCCACGTAAATGGCGCCATCAGGACCAACCGTCACATCGCTGGGACGGAACTTGGTCTTCAATATTCCGGTGGGTTTGCCGCCTAGGAAGTCGGAGCCCGCCCATTCTTTATCTTTGTTCGAGGTAAAGAAATCAAACCGTTCGAGTTTCACGCCCGCGCCATCGGGTTTGGGGAAATAACCGAACACCACGTTCTTGCCGGCTTCGCAGGCCAGAAGCAGGCCATTCCATTTCGGATCGAGCGCCCCATTCTCATAAAAGGCCACGCCGGTCGGCGAGCCGCCGCCATAGACATCGCCCGCAGGCATCGTGCCTGGGTCATCCTGACGCCATTCAGCGACCGGGGTCTCTTGGCCGGGACGTTTGTCGGCGCCCCACGAACGTTGCCCGTCCGCCGAAGCGAAGCCGGCGTTGCCACCTTCCATGACCATCGTCACGCGGCAAGCGGGTGGATCATCGTTGTCGCTCTGATAAATATCTCCCAGTGAGTTGATCGACTGTTCGAAACTGTTGCGGTAATTGTGACCCATGATCTTGGCCTTGGTGCCGTCGGGCTCCATGCGCACCGTGAATCCGCCGACCCAGATATTACCGTCATCGCTTCGGAGGCCGGCGATCTTGGTGGAATCGGCGACCTGCTTGGTCGCTTCGCCATGGGCATAAGGGCTACCGATCCGGAAAGTCTTACCCGAGTTATCGGTAAACTGGGCGCAGGTATTTCCTTGGTTGAAATACCATCGACCATCCGGCCCGGCCGTCAGGCTGTGCAAACTGTGGTCATGTTGACGTCCATTGAAACCCGTGAGCAGCACCGACTTCTTATCCACCGCCGGATCAAAGACGCCATCATGGTTGACGTCGGTATAGAGAATCAAATCAGGCGGCTGAGAGACGACAATCTTGCCGTCAATGTGCGCCACGCCCAAGGGCGATTCTAAATTAACATCCTGGGTGAAGACCGTCACCTTATCTGCCTTGCCAGCACCGGTGGTATCCTCGAGCACGACGATGCGATCGCCCTCCTTGCGGCGACCGGCCTTGCTGCGGTAGTTGACGCCTTCGGCGACATACATGCGGCCGCGTTCATCAAAATCAATGTTGGTCGGATTAAAAAACTGCGGAGAAGTCGCCCAGACGGTGACCTCAAAACCTTCCGGTACTGTGAACATCTGTGGATCCAGCAGGGTCGGTCCCGCATCGAAATCGACGAGTTTAAGTTTACCCGGAGCTTCGGTGAAGACCATGAAACGAACATCGGCATTCGAAGGCTTGCCGTTACGGATCGCACCGCCGTCATCGATGGCGACCTTGGCGCGGAAACCGACCACCCCTGCAGGGAGGTCGTAGCCGATGACGGAATTGGCATGCGTTCCGACACCTTTGGCATAAACCTTACCGGCGACCTTTAACGGGCCACCCGAGTAATTTTTGCCGACCGCCGGCTTGCCGCTACCAGCCTCGGCCCATTTCCATGTCAACGTCGTTAGGTCTTTGGTCGTGCCGTCGGCCATTACCAAGACCGGTTCAATCCAGTCGGACCAGTCACACGCCTGGTCGCCAAGGTCATTCACGACCAGATAGAGCTGTTTCGCACCCTTAAGGTCGGCCGCGAGATCGACCAAGCGGACTTTATCCTTAGCATGTAAGTCGGCGGATTGGGCGATGGGCTTAACCTCAGCCAGGGACGCCAGCGGTAAGACCAAGGCAGCCAAAAAGGTAGGCAGGTGCAGAGAACGGACGGAGGGTGTGCGCATGGGGTCGGGGTTGCCATTGAGACACTCGATTTAGCTCAAGGTTGGAAGGAAAATGAGCATCGGAGGACATAATGCATCCTCGGCTTTACATCCCACTGATGCCCAGCACCTTTAAGGAACTTTCCTGCTTACAGCCTGTTACACTCATCAAGCATGCCTTTTCGCCCTGCCTTGTTCGTCGTTTTGCTCGCCCCCCTCGTGGGACTTGCCGCGGAAACCACGCCCAGTCCGACCG
Organism: uncultured Opitutia bacterium; assembly: GCA_903850885.1. Lineage (GTDB taxonomy): Bacteria > Verrucomicrobiota > Verrucomicrobiia > Opitutales > UBA953 > UBA953. Next base: position 17,826 of record CAINMU010000141.1, read on the forward strand.
CCGCTCAGGTCGAGTTTTTTGAAAAAGAAATCCGTCCGGTCCTCATCGATAATTGTATCAAGTGCCACGGACCCAAAAAACAGAAATCGGGACTGCGTCTGGATTCGCGTGAACTCATTCTCAAGGGCGGCGAAGTCGGTCCCGCCGTCGTCTCCGGCAAGCCCGAACTCAGCCGACTCATCCTCGCCATCAATCACGCCAAGGCCAAGGACGTCGAACCAATGCCGAACGCGGATGAGAAAATTCCGGACAAAGCCATCGCGGCGTTGACCGAATGGATACGGCAAGGACTGCCTTGGCCGACCGAAGTCTCCCCGATTGCCAACGACCCGCGCAACCACTGGGCCTTCCAACCCGTTGCACATCCGGCCGCACCCGCGCTGGCCCCAGCCGATGAAACCAAAGTCCGCCAACCTCTCGATCGTTTCGTCCTCTCGAAACTCAAAACCGCCGGACTCGACTTCAACCCTGAAGCCTCTCGCGATATCATCATCCGTCGCCTGACTTTGGCTCTCTCGGGCTTCAATCCTTCCGCTCAAGAAATCGCCACGTTCGTCCACGACCAGAATCCGCAAGCCATCGAGAATCTCGTCGACCGCCTGCTGGCCGCACCGACCTTCGGCGAACGCTGGGCGCGCCACTGGCTGGATGTTGCCCGCTACTCCGACACCAAAGGGTATGTCTTCCAAGAAGAGCGCCGCTATCCCTACGCTTACACCTACCGCGACTGGGTCGTGAATGCCTTCAACAACGACCTGCCTTACGACCAATTCCTCCGTCTGCAGATCGCGGCCGACCAGATCGCCCAAGACCCCGAAAACAATCGCGACCTCGCCGCTCTGGGTTTCCTGACACTGGGACGACGCTTCCTCAATAGCACCCCGGACATCATCGACGACCGCATCGACGTCGTGATGCGCGGCACCCAAGGCCTCACGATGGCCTGCGCCCGTTGCCACGACCATAAGTTCGATCCTTTGCCCACGACGGAATACTACTCGCTCTACTCGATTTTCAATTCGAGCCAAGAACCCAAGGAACTGCCGCCGCTCAAACCCTTTACGCGCACGAAGGAAACCGAAGAATTCGAAATCGAACTGGACCGACTGCAAAAGAAGCTCGATGACTTCATCGCGAGCCGCCGCGAAAATTCTTATGATGCCACCAAGACGGCCGCCTACCTGACGCTGATGCTACGGGCCGCAAAAGAACCAAAGTTCAATTACACCCAGGAAGCCAAACGCACCAACCTCTACCCGACCGTGCTGACTGGCTGGCAGCGCGTCTTGAAATCCAAGATGACCGACAACGACCCGATCTGGGGCGGTTGGTTTCAATTAAAAGAAATTCCAGACGAACAGTTCGTCGCGAAATATTCCGCCCTGCTGGCCAAGCCCGAGATGTTCAAGGACCCACTCCTACGTGCTGAACTCCTTAAAAAAGCGCCAAAAAAATTCTCGGACCTCACCGCCGCCTACGCCGCCGTATTGTCCGCCGCCCACAAGCCCGATAAAACCACAACCGAATGGAAAATATGGCGCAACCTAATCGAAGACCCCAACGGCCCGACCTCCATCACCGCCGCTTCACTGGTCCCGACTTACAACGTCGCCGACCGCAACACGCGCAATGAGCTCGAGATCGACGTCACGGGCTTCAAGGCCACGAGTCCTAAAAGCCCACCGCATGCGATGGTGCTGGTCGATAAACCCAAGCCTGTCCAGGGCGTGGTCTTCGTCCGCGGTAGCGCCTCGCGCCCAGGCAAGACCGTCCCGCGTCAATTCCTCTCCATCCTTTCCGGCGGCAACCCGAAAGAATTCACCGAAGGAAGCGGCCGGCTGGAATTGGCCAACTCCATCGCCAACAAATCGAACCCGCTGACGGCCCGCGTCATGGTGAACCGCATCTGGAACGAACTGATCGGCCAGCCGCTCGTCGAAACCCCGAGCGATTTCGGAGTCCGCACGCTTCCGGCCAAAAACCCCGAACTCCTCGACCACCTCGCGTCCACCTTCATGAACGACGGCTGGTCGATGAAGAAGCTCATCCGTACCGTCGTCCTTTCGCGCACCTTCCTGCAGACATCGGACTACAACGCGACGGCCGCCGCCAAGGATCCGGAAAACTCGCTTAACTGGCAGGCCCGTCGTCGTCGCCTCGACTTCGAAACCATGCGCGACAGCATGCTCCGCGTGGCCGGACGCCTCGACGCCAAGATCGGCGGACAACCCTTCGATCTCATCGCAGATTTCGCGAGCCCACGCCGCACGATCTACGGCAGCATCGACCGACAAAACTTGCCCGCCGTCTTCCGTACGTTCGACTTCGCCAACCCAGACTACCACGTACCGAAACGCAACCAGACCACGACGCCCCAGCAATCGCTCTGGATGCTCAACCATCCGTTTGGTCGCACTCTCGCCGATTCCCTCGCCGTCAAGGCACTCGCGCAACCAACCGCCGAAGACAAAATCAAAGCGCTCTACCTCGCCATCCTCGGTCGTGAACCGAAGAAAGACGAAACCGCCCTCGCCTTAGAATATTTACGCGACGCAGAACTCGCCCCCTCGCCTGCCAAGTGGAGCAATGGTTACGGCGGCTGGAATCCGCAGACCAAAACCGTCGCGTTTACCGAAATGAACGTCCGCACCGGAGAACGTATCGCACCGACGGATAAGCTTCCGGATAAGGTCTTCGCCCATACTTTCCTGACGGCCAAGGGCGGACATCCCGGAGATAGCGCACAGGCGACCGCGGTGATTCGACGCTGGACCGCGGGCAGCGCCGGCACCTATCGCATCGACGGAGTGCTTTCCGTTTCCAGCAAAGCCAGCGATGGCGTGCGCGCCCGCATCGTCACCGCCCGCCAGGGTATTCTTACCGAAGTCGTGACCAAGGGGGCCTCCACTTCACCCGTCGCGCTCAAGGAAGTCGAACTGGCCGGCGGCGAAAGCATCGATTTCATCGCCGATAATTTCCTTGGCTCTAACAGCGACAGTTTCTCTTGGTCTCCGGAAATCAAGGACGCCAAGACGGGCGAGGTCATCAGCAGCGCGGCCAGCGAATTCGGCAAGAAGCCCGACCGTCAATCCGCCCTTTCCACTCTCGCTCAGATCCTCCTTCAGAGCAACGAATTCATCTTCGCCGACTAATGCATCATATCGATCCCGTCTCTTCGCTCGGCTCCCGTCGTGAGTTCCTCCGCAAATGCGGCATGGGATTGGGCGGACTCGCCCTCGCCTCGCTCCTGCAACGCGATCTCTACGCCGGGCAGATTAATGTGGACCCGTTGCACCCGCTAGCCGCCCGCCGTCCACCGTTACCCTGCAAAGCCAAACGGGTGATTCATATTTTTGCCAACGGAGGAGCCTCACAGGTGGACACTTTCGACCGCAAGATCGCCTTGGACAAGTACCACGGCAAGACTTTGCCCGGAGATTATATCGCCACCGAGCGCAAGACCGGCGCCGCCTTCCGTTCGCCTTTCACCTGGAAGCGCTACGGCAAAAGCGGCCTGGAGGTCAGCGAACTTTTTGAAAAGACCGCCGCGCATGCCGACGATCTCTGCGTCATCCGTTCGATGAAGGCCGACGTCCCTAATCACGAGCCCTCCTTGTTGCTCATGAATTGCGGCGAAGCCCGCCAAGTCAGACCCTCCATGGGCTCATGGGTGACTTACGGATTGGGCACCGAAAACGAAAACCTTCCAGGCTTCATGACCTTGTGCCCTGGCGGCTTCCCGATCCAAGAAACCCAAAACTGGCAATGCGGCTTCTTGCCCGGAGTCTACCAAGGGAACTACGTCGACACGTCGAAGCGTAACGTCGACGAGCTGATCGAGAACATCCGCAACCACGGCCTATCGCGCCCCGCGCAACGCAAGCAACTCGACTTACTCGCCCGACTCAACGCCGCTCACCAAGCCACGCGCCCCATGGACGCCGCCCTTGAAGCCCGCGCCCAATCCTTCGAGATGGCTTATCGCATGCAGCTCGAAGCCACCGATGCTTTTGACGTCGGGCGCGAATCCGAGAAGACCCTTGAGATGTACGGCGACACGACCCTCGGCCGCCAATTCCTCATCGCCCGCCGCCTCGCCGAACGTGGCGTGCGCTTCATCCAACTCTGGCATGGCGCCGGCCAACCATGGGACAGCCACGACGACATCGAAAAGAATCATAAGCGACTCGCCCTCGAAGCCGACCAACCCATCGCTGCTTTGCTCGCCGATCTCAAACGCCTAGGCATGCTCGACGAAACCCTCGTCATCTGGGGCGGCGAATTCGGCCGCACCCCTACCGTTGAACTACCAACTCCAGGATCCAACGCGGGCAAGATCAACGGCCGCGACCACAACAGCCACGGCTTCACGATGTGGATGGCCGGCGGCGGCGTCAAAGCCGGCACGGTCTACGGCGAGAGCGATGAATTCGGCTTTAAGGCCACCAAGGATGTCGTACACGTGCACGACCTGCACGCCACGATCCTCCGCCTGCTGGGCTTCAATCACGAAGAATTCACTTTCCGTAATGCCGGGCGAGACTACCGACTCACGGACGTGCACGGCAATATCGTCAAAGGAATCATCGCCTAAATGCATTGCATCCTCTGGCTGGTCTGCGGCGTAACTCTCGGATTTTCCGCCACCGACCACCCGATTCATCTATCGCGTGATATCGCTTACAAGTCCGGCGATGAGCTGAGCGATTACGAGCGCGAACATTGCAAGTTGGACGTCACCGCACCGACCGACACCAAAGGCTTTGCGACGCTGGTTTGGTTCTATGGCGGCGGACTTAAACGTGGCGATAAGGATATGCCATCGGAATACGTTCACGAAGTGGCCGCAAGTTTGGCTAAGGGCGGCGTCGCCACTGTTACGCCTAACTACCGTCTGAGCCCCAAGGTCGTTTACCCAGCTTATGTCGATGACGCCGCGGCGTCCTTCGCGTGGACGGTCAAGCATATCGCTGAATTTGGGGGTGACCCGCACAAGGTCTTCATCGGTGGCCACTCCGCGGGCGGTTACCTCGCCTTGCTGGTCGGCTTTGATCCCGCTCGCCTTAAGCCGTACGGTCTCACCTTAGGCTCGGTCGCCGGCATCGCCCAGGTCAGCGGACAGATTTTCACCCACTACACGGTAAGGGAAGAACGCGGACAGTCCAAATACGCCATCACCTCCGACGAGGCCGCTCCCTGCTTCTACGTCAAAAAAGCCCTGCCGCCCGTGCTGACGCTTTACGCGCAGAATGATATGATTAGCCGCGCCGAAGAAAACCAATTCTTCGTGGCGACGCTCAAGGCCGCCGGTCACGCCGAAAATTATTCACAGCGCATCGATGACCGCGACCACGGCAGCGTCGGCCATAACATCCGTAACCTCGACGACCCGGCCCGGCTGGCGATTTTAAACTTCATTGCGAAGGAATGCGCCAACCGCTGAGCGCAGCGCGGAATATTACTTTCTGCCCTACCCCTTCTATGTTTCGCCGCCTTCTCCTCGCCGTCCTGCTGACCTCCACGCTCCTCGCCGAGGAAACTTATGATATCGTGATCTACGGTGGCACCTCGGCCGGCGTCATCGCCGCCGTCCAAGCCAAAAAGATGGGTAAGACGGTCGTCATCGTCGGCCCGGATAAACACCTAGGCGGCTTGAGCAGCGGAGGTCTCGGCTACACGGACAGCGGAGATAAATCCGTCATCGGCGGGCTCTCCCGCAACTTCTACCACCGCGTCTGGCAGTATTATCAAAAGCCGGAAACTTGGGTGCACCAGAAGCGCGAGACCTTCGGCAATAAGGGGCAAGGTACGGTGGCCATGGATCAAGCAGAGCGTACCATGTGGATCTTCGAACCCAGCATCGCGGAAAAAGTCTTCGAAGATTACGTCAAAGAATTCGCCATCCCCGTCCTCCGCGACGAATGGCTCGATCGCACCAAAGGCGTCCGCCTTGAAAATGGTCGGATCGCCTCGATCGCGATGCTCTCGGGCAAGGCCTTCGCCGGAAAGGTGTTCATCGACGCGACCTATGAAGGCGACCTCATGGCCGCCGCCGGGGTTTCTTATCATGTCGGTCGCGAAGCGAATGCCGAATTCAACGAAAAGCATAATGGCTCGCAGGTCGGCATTTTGCACCACCGTCATCACTTCGGGGTACTCGCCACCGAAATCAGCGCTTACAACACGCCGGGCGACCCCAAGAGCGGCGTCGTCGCACGCGTCACCCCGGTGCCCCCGACGCCCAAAGGCGAAGCCGATCATCGCGTCCAGGCCTATTGCTTCCGGATGTGTCTGACCGACGTCCCTGAAAACCGTATCCCTTTCACGGCTCCAGTCGGCTACGACCCGAAGCAATACGAAGTCCTCGCCCGCGCCTACGCCGCCGGCTGGAAGGAAACTTTCGGGAAGTTCGATCTAATCCCCAACGGCAAGACCGACACGAACAATCATGGCGGCTTCAGCTTTGATAATATCGGTTATAATTACGACTACCCCGAAGCCAGTTACGAACGCCGCCGGGAAATCATCGCGGAACATGAGACCTACCAGAAAGGCCTCCTCTATTTCATCTGCACCGATCCACGCGTCCCCGCCGACGTCCGCGAAAAGATAAATACCTGGGGCCTGCCCAAAGACGAATTTAAGGATAACAGTAACTGGTCGCACCAGATCTATGTCCGCGAAGCCCGCCGGATGATGGGCGCTTTCGTCATGACTGAAAACGAACTCACCAAAGTGAAACCGACGCCTGACTCCGTGGGCATGGGTTCCTACATGATCGATTCGCACAACACCCAGCGCTACATCACCCCTGAAGGCTTCGTGCAGAACGAAGGCGACATCGGCGTCTCGCCACGCGGGCCATACGAAATCGCCTACGGCAGCCTGACGCCCAAGAAAGGCCAAGCCGCGAACCTGCTCGTACCTGTGGCCTGCAGCGCCACCCACATCGCCTACGGCTCGATCCGCATGGAGCCCGTTTTCATGATCCTCGGCCAATCCGCCGCCACCGCCGCCGTCATGGCCATCGACGGCAAGATCGCCGTACAGGATATTTCGTACGCCGACCTCAAAGCCCGACTGCTCGCGGACGGGCAGGTATTGAGCAAGCCCGTCGACCTTTCCAAATACCCGCCGATGGAAGACGACCACACCGTCGCCAAACGTCTCCCGGGCATCACCGTCGACGATGCAGAGGCGAAACTCACCGGCCAATGGGCGATGAGTCGGGCCGGCAAAGGTTTCCACGGCGAAGGCTATCGTCATGACAATAAGGGCGCCAACGGACCCGCCACCGCCACCTTCGAGGCCAAACTCCCCAAGGCAGGCAAATATGAAGTCTTCATGGCCGTCGTCCCCAACGCCAATCGTGCGACCAACACCCCGATCCGGATCATTCACGCCAACGGCCAAACCGATGTCGTGGTCAACCTTACCAAAGGACCCGCCGATGGGCTCGTTTCCCTCGGTATTTACGATTTCTCCGACACTCAAGCCGCCCAAGTCCGCGTGAGTAACGAAGGCGCTAAAGGCTACGTGGTCATTGATGCCGTCAATTGGCAGGCACGCTGAGGTTTTTAAGGAAATCCATTGAAACCCACAGGTCGCAAGGGTGTCATATTGATACCCCCATGCGCGTCCTGCCTTTCGTCGCCCCTTTGCTTGCCGTCAGCCTGTACGGTGCCGGCGAACCTGGCGACACCGTCCGCTTCAACCGCGACATCCGTCCGATCATGTCGGACACCTGTTTCCATTGTCACGGCTTCGACGCTAAGGCGCGCAAAGGCGAGCTCCGTTTGGATATCCGCGAATTCGCCATCAAGTCTGGCAAGAGCGGAGCCATTGCCATCGTCCCGGGCAAACCAGACGAAAGTGAAATCATCAAACGTCTCTTCACCCAAGACGAAGATGATGTGATGCCGAACAAGGAATCGCACAAGACCCTTACCGCCGCTCAGAAAGAGCTCTTCAAACGTTGGGTCGCCCAAGGCGCCGTCTACGAACCCCATTGGGCCTACAAACCTCTCGAAGCACCAGTGGTGCCCGCCCTAACCGCTGGCGGCAAGAATCCAATCGATGCCTTCGTCGGAGCCAAACTTGCGGAAAAGAAAATCTCGCCGTCGTCCGAAGCTTCCAAGGAACGCCTGCTGCGCCGCGCTTCGCTTGATCTCCTGGGTCTACCACCCACCCCAGAAGAAATTATGGGCTTCGTACAGGATCGCTCGCCGGACGCTTACGAAAAACAAGTCGACCGACTGCTCGCTTCGCCGCACTTCGGCGAACGCATGGCGGTCTGGTGGTTGGATATTGCCCGCTTCGCCGACACGGTCGGTTACCACGGCGACCAAAACCAGCGTATCTTCCCCTATCGCGACTACGTCATCAACGCCTTCAATACCAATAAGCCGTTCGACGTCTTCACCCGCGAACAGCTGGCCGGCGATCTCTTACCTAACCCCACCGAAGAACAACTCGTCGCCAGCGGTTACAATCGCCTGAACATGATGACCCGCGAAGGCGGCGCCCAAGCCAAAGAATATCTCGCGAAATACGGCGCCGAGCGCGTGCGCTCCGTTTCCAACGCCTGGCTGGGCAGCACCTTCGGTTGCGCGGAATGCCACGACCATAAATTCGACCCGATCAAATCGACCGACTTCTACTCACTCCAGGCGTTCTTCGCCGACGTGAAACAATGGGGGGTCTATGCGGATTATAATTACACACCTGAACCCGAACTCAAAGGCGTCGGCAACGATTACCCCTTCTACCCCGAGGTGCGGACCAAGAACGCTTACCTGAGCAAGAAGGACGCCCAAGCCCAGGCCGAACTCAGTGTCGCTTATACCAAAATCCTGTCAGAGTTAAAAACCAACCCCCAAGCGCTCGCCGACTTCGCGGCTTGGCAGAATGAAACTTCCCAATTCCTCGCCGCCCATCCTTCCGGCTTCATTAGCCCAGCAGGCACGTTCTTCCATAAGGCAGCCTCACCCACCTCCGCCGCCGCGATGAAGAAGGCCGCCAAGGCCCCAGCAAAAACGACCCCGACTAAAACTGTCGCCCCGAAACCGGTGGTCAAACCCGTGGTCCCTCTGCCCACCGCATTCGCCGCTGGCGAGGCGATCAAGATGCCCAAAGGCATCGCCGCGGGCGAAGACCTGGCGCTCACGCTCCAGGATATCACCACACCCATCGCTTCCGTCCGGGTCGACATCGTAAAAGGCTCCATTGCCATCGATACCGCCGCTAAAATCACCGTCCGACTTGGCGTTTTAGATGCCAAAGGCAAAGAGCGTAATCTGGGTATCTTCCTCGCCGACGCTTCCCATCGCCAGGCTCGCTACAGTAGTTCAGTTGAATTCACCGACATCAATTCAGGTTGGATGCTTAAAATGCCTGATGCCAATGTGCATGCGGTCTGGCTACTCGATTCACCAGCCAAACTGAAGCCTGAGGAAAAGTTCGTGGTTCATTTCGACAGCAACATCGCGCTGACGTTTAAGGTCTCGGTCTCGCCTCTCGGCGGCCCTGACCCGCTCAAGATCGCTTCGGCCTCCAACCTCGAAGCCATCAAGTCCGGGCAACCCTCTTCGGCTTCTGTCGCCAGCTACCTATCTTCCCGTGCCACCGATCGTCCGGCCCTCGAAAAGGTCCGCACCCTGACCCTACTCAAACGTAAGCACACCGATGGTTTCACCTGGTCGATGGTCACCCAGGCCACCAAGGCGTTGACGGTGCGCGTACTACCACGGGGCAACTTCCTCGACGATTCCGGGCCCGTCGTCCTGCCCACCACGCCCTCCTTCCTGCCGGGACGTCGCGAAAGCACCGCGGAAAAACTTCTTACCCGGCTCGATCTCGCCGATTGGCTGACGTCCAAAGATAACCCCATCACCTCGCGGACCGTGATGAATCGTCTCTGGCAGATTTTTTACGGCAGTGGTCTCAGCGCCGGCCTCGACGACCTTGGCTCGCAAGGCGACATGCCCTCGCACCCCGAACTCCTGGAATGGCTCTCGCTCGAGTTTCGCGACCACGGCTGGGATATCAAAAATATGGCGCGCCTGATGGTCACCAGCCGCACCTATCGCCAAAGCAGCAGCCTGCGTCCCGACCTGAAGGAAAACGACCCCAACAACCGTCTGCTGGCTTCGCAGAACCCGCGACGCCTGGACGCCGAATTCGTTCGCGACAACGCCTTGGCCATCGCCGGCCTGCTCAACACCTCCGACATCGGCGGACCAAGCGTGAAACCTTATCAACCCGAAGGCTATTACGAGCCCATGCAGTTCCCGAACCGCACGTATGTGGCGAGCAAAGACTCGGACCAATGGCGCCGCGGGCTCTACATGCATTGGCAACGTATGTTCCTCCATCCGATGCTGATCAACTTCGACGCCCCGGCGCGCGACGAGTGCACGGCCTTGCGCAACTATAGCAACACGCCGCAACAGGCGCTCACGTTGCTCAACGATCCAACGTTCGTCGAAGCCGCCCGCGCGATGGCGACACGATTGCTCGCTTCCTCCGCGGGGACCGACCGGCTCAACCAAGCTTTCCGACTCGCGATGGGCCGCGACATCAAAGCGAGCGAGCGTCCTTCGCTGGAAAAGCTAATTTCCGATCAGACGACCTATTATAAGAGCAACCCCGCTGACGCCACCAAGCTGCTGAAGGTCGGCTTTAGCCCCATGCCTACGGGCGAACCGGCGGAACTTGCGGCCTGGACGAATCTCTGTCGCGTCGTCCTTAACTCCCACGAGGCGATCACCCGCTACTAATCCATGAAACCTTACGACCCTATCGCCCACGCCCTATCGATCAATCGACGGAGCTTCCTGACCAAGAGCGCCTACGGACTCGGCAGTACCGCCTTCGCCCTGCTCGCCGCGAAGGCCGGCGTCGGCGGATTACAGGCCGCACAATTCTCCAAGGGCGTCCTGCAATCCCCCCACTCACCCGTCAAAGCCAAGCGCGTTATCTTCCTCTGCATGGCCGGAGGTCCGCCGCACCTCGAACTTTTCGACAATAAACCGGTGCTAAAGGCGCTCCACGGCCAGGCCTTTCCCGAATCTTTCACGAAGGGCAAACAGATCGCCCAACTCCAAAACGCCGTCCTCAAAGCGCGGGGCGGCTCTTTCGAGTTCAAGAAATGGGGGAAATCGGGCACCGAGATCACCGATATCTTTCCGCATCTCGGTAGCATCGCCGACGAAATGTGTGTGGTACGTTCGCTCAAGACCGAACAGATTAACCACGACACGGCACATGCTTTCTTTAATACCGGCTCGATCATTAAAGGCCGTCCCTGCATGGGCTCGTGGTTACTTTACGGACTCGGTGCTGAATCCGAAAATCTACCTGGTTACATCGTGCTGACCTCCGCGGGTCGCACCGGCCAGCAACCCATCTCATCCCGTCAATGGTCCAGCGGCGTGCTGCCGAGCAAGTATCAAGGCATCCAGTTCCAATCCAAAGGTGAAGCCGTCCACTACATCGGCAACCCTGATGGCGTTTGCCAAAGCACCCAACGTCAGGTCATCGATGAGATTCGCCGCCTCAACGGTCAGCTGGCGGAAGAGACCGTCGATCCGGAAATCGCCACGCGCATCGCCCAATACGAAATGGCCTTCAAGATGCAGTCGAGCGTGCCGGAGCTGCTCGATTTCAAGAACGAATCGGCCAAGACGATCGAAGCTTATGGCATTAAAGAAATCGGTGACGGTTCCTTCGCTTCGAATTGCCTGATGGCACGTCGCCTCGCCGAACGCGGTGTCCGCATGATCCAACTTTATCACCGCGCCTGGGACCTCCATGGCGGCCTCGACAACGGCATGAAGATGGGCGCCGAAGATGTCGACAAGGCCACGGCGGCGCTGATCAACGACCTGAAGCAACGCGGTCTGCTCGACGACACGCTCATCCTTTGGGGCGGAGAATTCGGACGCACGCCGATGGGTCAAGGTACGGGTCGCGACCACCACATCGCCGGCTACTCGGTCTTCCTCGCCGGCGGCGGCGTCAAGGCCGGCACGACCTATGGCGCCACCGACGAACTCGGCTACAACGCGGTCGAGAACGTCGTGGATGTGCACGACCTGCATGCGACCATGCTGGCCCTGATGGGCATCGACCATCATCGCCTCAACGTGAAATACCAAGGCTTGGACGTACGCTTGACCGGCATCGCCGGCAAGGTGGTCAAGGGCATCATGGCCTAAGCGATAAATGACACATTAACGCCGTTTAAATTCGGCGTTTAGACTTCAAAGCCCGACATGGAATCATACGTTCGGGGCATGCCCCTCCCCCGCCTCACCCTGTTGGCCGCCTTACTGGCGTCCACCTTCGTCAATGCCTTCGCCGCCGAGGCGATCACGCCCAGTGCCAAAACCGAACTTTTCAACGGCAAGGACACCGTTGGCTGGGTCGTCCACCCGGAAGCCACCTCCAAGGACACTTGGTCCATCAAAGACGGCCTTCTCGTTTGCACTGGCAAGCCCAGCGGTTTTCTCCGCACCGAGAAGAGCTACAAACAATATAAGTTCACGGTCGAGTGGCGCTTCACTAAAGCGGGCAACACGGGCGTCGTCGTGCACATGACGCCCCCCGATGCGGTCTGGCCCAAGAGCATCGAATGCCAAGGCATGCATGAACACCAAGGTGATTTCTATTTTTGGAATGGCGCCACGGTCAAAGAGGGTACCGAATTGAAGGATAAAAAGACTGGTAAGGTGCGCGGCTATAAGGTTGGCCGTCCGGGAGACAGCGTCGAAAAACCCGTCGGCGAATGGAATACCTTCACGACGATTTGCGACGGCAATACCGTCACGATTCTCGTCAATGGCAAGGAAGTGAACAAGGCTACCGGCACCAACCTCTCCGAAGGTTTCATCGGCCTCCAAGTCGAAGGCGGCGCCTTCGAAGTCAAGCGCTGCACCCTCGAACCCCTGTAATCCGACTATCCCTACCCCCACCCCTACCCCTCTTTAGTCATGCTCCTCCTCACCACCCTCCTCGCCGTCGCGGCTTCCGCTCTCTTTGCGGATTCCCCACCCGCTGGCTTCACACCGTTGTTCAACGGTCAAGACCTTGCCGGCTGGCATGGCTACAATCCGCACCTCGTCGCCAAACTGACCGGCGAAAAGAAGGACGCCATGTTGCAAAAGATGCGTGATGAATTCTCGCAGCACTGGTCCGTGATGGACGGCGAGCTCGTCAATCCAGGGTCGGGTGCGTATGCGACCACCGTCAAGGAGTACGGCGACATCGAACTCGTCCTGGAATATAATATGGCCCCCCTGGGCGACTCTGGCATCTACCTCCGTGCCTGCCCTCAAGTGCAAATCTGGGATCCCGCTAATCCCAAGGAAGTTAAAAACGACGCTCAACTGGGTTCAGGCTCGCTTTGGAATAATAGCAAGGGCGCTCCCGGCAAAAATGCCCTGGTCCTCGCGGACAAGCCTCCCGGCGAATGGAACACGATGCGCATCCTGATGGTCGGTGCCCGCGTCAGCGTCTGGCTCAACGGCAAGCAGACCGTCGACCACGCCATCCTGGAGAACTACTACGACCGAAAAGCTTCCATCCCAGCCAAGGGACCGATTTGCCTCCAGACCCACGGTGCCTCCATCCGCTGGCGCAATATCGCCGTCCGCGAAATCTCCGGTACCGAGGCCAACCAAATCCTCGCCGCTCACGGTAACGCCAACTTCAAATCCATCTTCAACGGTAAAGATTTCACGGGCTGGGCTGGTCCGACCGAGAACTTCGAAGTCGTCGAAAGCGCGATCCGTTGTAAAACCGGCAAAGGCGGCACCCCTTACTACAATCAGGACCTGACTGATTTCGCCAATCGCCTCGAGTTCAAGCTCCCGTCGGGCGGCAACAACGGCCTTGCCATTCGTTACCCTGGCAAGGGCAACACAGCCTACGATGGCATGTGCGAACTGCAGGTGCTCGACGATAATTATGAAAAGGTGAAAGGCAAAATCGACCCACGCCAGGTCCATGGTTCCGCTTACGGCATGGTCGCCGCCCAACGTGGCTACCAACGCCCCATCGGCGAATGGAACTTCCAGGAAACCACCGTCGTCGGCTCGACCCTTCACGTCGAACTTAACGGCTACATCATCCTCGACACCGACCTCTCCACGGTCGACATGGCGACGGTGATGGCCAAGAGCCCGCACCCCGGCAAGGACCGCAAAAATGGCTTCTTCGGCTTCGCCGGACATAACGACGCCGCTGAATTCCGGAACGTCGAGATCAAGGACCTGGCCGCCAAGTAAAGGCCAAACCAGCCACCTTCCAAACCCCTCGCAAGAGGGGTTTTTTATTAAGTACGCGTTGCAAGGAACCGCCCGCCCGCCAATCCTTCCCATAACTCGCCCACCCCATGCGTCTGCGTCCGTCCACCCTTTATCTCTCCGCCGCGAGCCTCTTGGCTTTTGCCCACGGCGTCGCCGCTGAACGAGTGGAATTTAACCGAGATATTCGGCCGATTTTTTCCGATACCTGCTTCGCTTGCCACGGGCCAGATGAGAACAAGATGAAAGGCAAACTTCGTCTCGACTCGCTCGCCGCGGCGAAACGAGGCGGCAAGTCCGGCGATGCCGCAATTGTTCCCGGTCATCCAGAAAAAAGCCAAGTGATGAAACGGCTGCTGACGAAAGACGCCGACGATCACATGCCTCCGGCCGACTTCCACAAAGTCTTGAGCAAGGTGCAAGTCGAGACGGTCCGTCTCTGGATTGAACAAGGCGCGGAATATCAAGGGCACTGGGCTTTCCAAATTCCGAAGAAGCCCGCCCTTCCATCTGTTCCGACCGGCGGCAATGCCATCGATGCATTCCTCGCCAAGAACCTCGCCGCCAAAGGCCTCACGCCCAATGCCGAAGCGCCCAAGGCCACCCTACTCCGACGCGCCGCCCTCGACCTCACCGGCCTACCTCCCACCGACGCCGATCTCCAATCCTTCCTGAGCGATTCTTCCGCCGACGCCTGGCCCAAGGCCATCGACCGCCTGATGACTTCGCCCCACTACGGTGAGAACATGGCAATGCAGTGGCTCGACTTCGCCCGCTACGCCGACTCCAACGGCTTCCAGAGCGACACGCAGCGTACGATGTGGCCCTATCGCGATTGGGTCATCAAAGCTTTCAACGACAACAAGCCCTTCGATCAATTCACGGTCGAACAACTTGCCGGCGACCTGCTCCCGGCCGCCACCCGCGACCAAGTTGTCGCCACAGCTTTCAACCGTAACCACCGCCTCAACGGCGAAGGAGGCCGCATCGTCGAAGAATGGTTCGCCGAAAACGTTATCGATCGCATCGAGACCACCGGCTCAACCTGGATGGCGCTGACGATGAACTGCTGCCGCTGTCACGACCACAAATACGATCCGATTTCGCAAAAAGAATTCTATCAATTCTTCGCCTATTTTAATTCGAACGACGAATCAGGCGTCCTGGGCGAGTTCGGCGGTTCCGGTTCGACCCGCCGCGGCGGCAATACATCTCCCTTGCTCGCCCTTCCCACGTCCGATCAACAAAAGAAGATCGACGAGACTACCGCCGCCCTAGCGACTGCCGAAAAAATCCTCAAAAGCATCCCGACCTCCCAACCCGAACTTTTTGCCAAATGGCTCGAGCGCCAACAGGCGGCCTTCGCCAAAAATGGCATAGCTTGGCAACCGCTCGTCGGTGAAACGGTTTCGGCAAAGGAGGACGCTGAATTCACCCGGTTGGATGACGGCTCTTGGCTGGTGTCCGGTGGCACCGCCGCCAAAGAGACTTACATCATCGAATCCACCCCCGCCCCAGGCTTGCTGACCGCCGTACGACTCGAGGCGCTGCCCGATGATTCCCATCCAGGGAAAAGCCTCGGCCGCGCCTTCAACGGCAATTTCGTCCTCAGCGCTATCGAGCTACGTCTCCTTACTTCCGACGGAAAATCAGCCCCGCTACCTCTTGTAAAAGCCGAAGCCGATTACGACCAGCCCGGCTGGAGTATCGCCAAGCTTGCACCGATAACCATGGCCAAGGCCAAGGGTAAGGCAGCCAAGAAGGCTGATAACGATAAAGCCGGCTGGGCCATCGGCGGCAATCTACCCAATAACCGTGTAGCGCGTAAGGCGATCTTCACCGTTGCCCCGACGACGATTCCCGTCGGCGCCAAACTCATCGTGACCCTTCGCCAAGAAGCCGTCGCCAGTCACAGCATCGGCCGATTCCGCCTCAACGTCTCCGGCCAGGATCCGAAGATGCTTTCGCTTAAAAGCGATCCGGCCGCCGAAGCTGCCCGACACCTCCTCAGCAAACCAGCCGATCAATTGACGACCGCTGATCGCAAGGCGCTTGAGAAACTTTTCGGCGATAGCCCCGAGCACCCACGCTTCGCCGCCACCGCCAAGGTTGCGGCCGCCAAGACCGCGCATGATGGCGCCCTCGGCGCCCCGATTTCGGTGATGGTGATGAAGGAAATCGAAAAGCCCCGCGACGCGTTCGTTTTGCTGCGCGGCGAATACGACAAAATCGGCCCCAAGGTCGAACGCAAGCTGCCCGCCTTCCTCCCACCCCTTCCGGCTGGCGAACCCAATAACCGCCTTGGCTTCGCTCGCTGGCTCGTCAACGGCCAACACCCGCTCACGGGTCGCGTCTGGGTCAATCGCACCTGGGAGCGTTTCTTCGGCATCGGCTTGGTGAAGACCTCCGAGAATTTCGGTTCGCAATCCGAGTGGCCCAGCAACCCCGAGCTTCTCGATTGGCTGGCCGTCGAATTCGTCGACCGCAAATGGGACATGAAATCGATGCAGACGCTGATCATGACCAGCGCGGCCTATCGCCGCAGCGCCGCCGTGACCGCGGAAATGTTGGAAAAAGATCCCGATAACCGCCTGCTCGCCCGCGGCCCACGCTTCCGCTTGCCCGCCGAAGTCATCCGCGATCAAGCCCTCTCAATCTCCGGCCTGCTCGTCGATATCCAGGGCGGACCCAGCGTAAAGCCCTACATGCCTGAAGCCGTCTGGGACGAGACCAGCGTTTACGGTGACATGCGGAATTATAAGGCCGACAAGGGCGAAGGTCTTTACCGTCGCTCACTGTACACAATCTGGAAACGCACGGCGGCTCCACCTTCGATGCTGCTCTTCGACTCTCCCGGACGTGAAGTCTGCACCGTCAAACGCTCACGCTCCAACACCCCGCTCCAAGCGCTGTCGCTACTCAACGAAGTCACCTTTGTCGAAGCCGCCCGCAAACTGGCCGAACAAGCCATGAGACAATCCGGCGATAACGAAACCAAACTGGCCTGGACTTTCCGTCACGTGGTCCGGCGCGATGCCACCGCCGCCGAGCTTTCGGTCCTGCGCAAAGGCCTCGAGAAACGTCTCGCGACCTATGCCGCCGACAAGACACTCGCGCCTAAACTTCTTGCGACTGGCCTGAGCCCTGCACCGAGCGATCTCGACCGCGACCAATTGGCCGCCTGGACGGCCACGACCAATATCCTCCTCAACCTCGACGAAACCGTCACCCGCGAATGAACTGCAACGACCATCAATTCCAAGGCCTCGACCCTGCCACGCAGATGGCCTTATCGCGGCGCACTTTCATCAAGGGTTCCGCGGGTGGCATCGGACTCGCCGCCTTAGGCTCCATCATCGGCACCCCGGCCTTCGCCGCCAATCCTGGCTTGGGTTTCCCTAACTTCAAGCCCAAGGCCAAACGGATCATCTACCTATTCCAATCCGGCGCACCTTCACAACTGGATCTCTTTGATCCGAAACCGGAGATGGAAAAAATGCGAGCCAAGGACCTCCCGGAAAGCATCCGCAAGGGTCAACGCCTGACCACGATGACGTCCGGCCAGAAGTCATTCCCCGTCGCCCCGTCGATTTTCAAATTCAAACAGTACGGGCAATCCGGCGCTTGGTTTAGCGAACTCATGCCGCACATGTCCACCAAGGCCGACGCATGGTGCGTCGTGCGCGCCATGCACACCGAAGCCATCAACCATGACCCGGCGATCACCTTCATGCAGACCGGCAGCCAGCTCGCAGGGCGCCCCAGCATCGGTGCCTGGTCCGCCTACGGTCTCGGCAGCGAGAACGCCAACCTTCCCGCCTACGTGGTCATGACTTCGTTCGGTAGCGGCCGACCTGCCGACCAGCCACTGTACGATAGGCTCTGGGGCGCCGGCTTCCTGCCCTCCAAACTCCAAGGCGTTAAGCTCCGCAACAAAGGAGAGCGCGTGCTTTACCTCAAGGACCCCGACGGCATCCCCCGCGAAGTTCGCCGCGAACAGCTCGACGAGCTCGCCGCCCTTAACAACCAACGCCACGACGTCCTCGGCGACCCCGAAATCCAGACTCGTATTTCACAATATGAAATGGCCTTCCGCATGCAGACCAGCGTGCCCGACCTGCTCGACCTTTCCAAAGAGCCGCAACATGTCCTCGACCTTTACGGGCCGGATGTGAAACGCCCCGGCTCTTATGCGTCCAATTGCCTCCTGGCCCGTCGTCTCTGCGAACGCGACGTGCGGTTCGTCCAGCTCTTCCACATGGGCTGGGACCACCACGGCGGCCTCCCCAATGCCATCAAAGGCCAGTGCAACGACACCGACCAAGCCACGGCCGGATTACTCACCGACCTCAAACAACGCGGACTGCTCGATGACACTCTGATTGTCTGGGGCGGTGAATTCGGACGTACCATCTATTCGCAAGGCACCCTTACCGAAACCAATTACGGACGCGACCACCACCCGCGCTGCTTCACCGTCCTGATGGCCGGCGCCGGCGTCAACCAGGGCACCACCTTCGGCGAGACCGACGACTTCAGTTATAACATCGTTAAGGATGGCGTGCATGTGCACGACCTCAACGCCACGATCCTACACCTGATGGGCGTCGACCATAAGCGCCTCACGTATCGCTACCAAGGCCGCGACTTCCGGCTCACCGACATCCACGGGGATGTCGTCAAGCAGCTGTTGGCGTGAAGTGGTAGTTGACCCGTTGAAAGGTTGAACAGTTGGCCAGACCTAACCTGTTACCGCACGAGATAGCCATATCTTTACGTGCTTAGACAGACTCGGCATTTGGCGTGTGAACACGAGTTGAAAGTAAGACAAAGCAACCGCCCTCTCTGGCCAACCCGTCAACGGATCAACCGATCAACTCAGTCTGGTTTATTTACCGGTCTGCTCCCTATACATCACCTTGAATGGATTCTCGGCCGGGCCTTGGACGTTCTCATTGACCATGAGCGGACGACACTCCTTCCACCAGGCATCATGCTTGGCGATCAGGTCCGCGACGACATCGGGATGCGCCGCTGCGACGTCGGTGGTCTCTCCATAGTCGGCGCTTAAATCAAAGAGCTCCCACTTCGGACCCGAAGAATTGCCTTCCGCATCGGCGGCCGACTTCTTGGCTTTGGCGTTGGCTTTACCCTTGCCGCCACCTGAAGCACCGGCCGAAACCAAATGCCAGCGGGCCGTACGCACACTCGTACCCGCAAACTTACCCGTCTCAGGATCTACCCCTTTGACCATGTTACCCCAGCGGCCGACGTGGGTAAAGAGCAAGCGGTCTGGCCAAGCTATCTCCGATGCGACCTTAGCCGTGAGCAAAGGCACGAGACTTCGACCTTCCATTTGCGCCTTCATGGCCTGCGAAGCGGGCGTACCCGTCAGTTCAAGAATCGTCGGAGCATAATCGATATGCGCGGCCAAGGCCTTGATATCCTGAGGCTGGAACTGTCCAGGCAAGCGCCAGAAAGACATCGCCCGGATACCGCCCATGTAAGGCGTACCTTTGCCTGAGTGCATGCCCGCATTGAAGACCTTCACCCCAGCGGTACCGCCGTTGTCGTTCATCAGGACGATCAAAGTGTCCTTGGCGATGCCCATGGCCTCAACCTTCGCCAGCAGCTTGCCGACATTAAGGTCGATATTATGAATCATCCCGAAGAAGTTTTCGGTATCCTTACCGAGGTCTTTACCTTGATAAATCGCGGCATCTTCCGGTTTGGCATGATAAGGGCCGTGCGGAGCGTTCGTCGCGATATAAGCGTAAAAAGGACGCTTCGCCGTCACTTCGCCTTCGATCCACGTCGTCGCCTGCTTAAAAAATTCGTCGGTACAATAGCCCTCGGTCTTCACGAATTTGCCGTTATGCAATAATGTAGGGCCATAATAAGAATTGCCCGGGACGTCGCCGCAACTTCCAGGATAATGCTGTCCGATGCCGCCGGCTCCATGGATATAAACCTCGTCGAAACCGCGCATGTTTGGCTGATACTCGGCTTCGTCGCCGAGGTGCCACTTGCCGAAGATACCCGTGCGATAGCCCGCTTTTTGCAATTGCTGAGGCAAAGTCACCGAAGCGAGCGACATCCGCTCCCGCTCCAAGATGGTATGGGTGATGCCATTCTTGAATTCATGTCGGCCGGTCAACAAGGCGCTGCGCGTCGGCGAACAGGTCGGTGAGACCTGGAAGTCGACGAAACGGGCGCTTTCGCCGCGAAGTTTATTGATATTAGGCGTCTTGAGGATGGGATTACCGTGCGCGCTCAGATCGCCATAACCTTGGTCATCGGTCAGAATAAAAATGATATTGGGACGCTCGGCGGCGAGGGTCGCCAGACAGCTCAATAAAAGAACTATAAGATATCGCATGGGGATGACTCAGCGTGAGCCATTCCCGACCGGAAGCAATCTCAGGAAACTCGCCGATGCAGCCTAAAAGACCGATACGTCATCTCCCCCGAAACCGCGTCACGGTAAAGCCGCGAACCTTTCACGCCGGCAAAATCCATGGCCAAGCCATGAAGCAATCGAGGCAGCGCCTGCCGCACCATCGCCTCATAACGCGGAGTATTAAGTTCCATCCCTCGGATGACCTCTGGATTGATCAATCGCATTTGCTCCAAGCGTAACAATGCATGGTGCGATAACGCCCCCACCCATTCGTCGACCCCATTAGGGTAGCGCAAATCGGCGTGACAGAACCAGCCACCGGGCTTCAGCACCTTGGCCACCTGATTCACGAAGCCCGGAAAATCCGGATAGCAATGCGAAGCCTCGACATTGATGACGACATCGAAGCTACCGGCTGCAAAGGGCAAAGCCTGGGCGTCACCCGCCATAAAACTCAAACCAACGACCTGATGCTTTTCACGGCAATAACGGATACCTTCGGGATTCAGGTCCAATCCGATATATTCCTTCGGCCCATGATAACGGGCGAAATAGGAAGCTCCGCCGCCATGCCCGCAGCTGACCTCCAACACCCGCTTACCCCGCAAATCAACCCCGCCGAGTACATGGCGATAAAGTTGAATATTCGGCCGATCTGCTTCGTCCTCGGTGCGCAGCTCTGGTCGAGGATCATCCAGGCCGTCGAAAGCGTAATTCAGAAAACTGATGCCTTGCGCCCGCACCCGGCGGGTAAAGAACGGATACCACCATTGCCAAAGCTTCTGACGGAGTTTCGGACGAACCAGGACTTCTTCGATGAGGCCCATGATCAGGACCAGACTCCTTGTTCGACTAAAGCCTTGGTCGCGGCTGCCGACCAACCGCGATTAGCGACTGGATTAGCCGGACTCGGGTGCGGCACTTTCGCGAAATTCACCGCCAACCCGGTCAACGCTTCCTGCGCTCGCGCCTCCGCGTAACCTCCAACGCCAACCACAGTCTTGATCTGTAAAGCCTCGACCAATGAGCGGAGCAACTGGTCACAGGCACGATTTACTGGAGCCATAATTTCGTTTGGTAGTTCCTCCGGAATGACATTACGCCCCAACTTGGTGTTCTCCAAAAAAAGCAATGGACAATAATTATGGACGACGTGGTTCGCGAAGAATTTATCCGCCGTGCCAAATCGCTCTTGGCATAGGCCCCAAAGCCGACGCCCGCTCACTTCCGAACGGTGACAGGCGAAGCCCGTCACTTTCTTCCCCGGGTGCTCGACGTCTGGACGCCCCACGGGCAGTTCGATCCCCATCCAATCGCGGACGGCGGCAATCTCACCGAATGGTACGCCCGTCTGCGCCATCCCGAAAGGCCCGGGATTCATCCCTAAAAATAAGATCTTCCTTGGCCCGGCGGCCGCGTAACGCGTTAGGTAGGCTTCATGTGCCTCCCAGGCGTAGTCCAAGGGACGGTACACGTAATCCGCCGGAGACGGGAAGGAAAGGCCAGCTAATGCCTTCCGTAACACGTGTGTCGCTTTGATGACGGCAGCCGCTGGCATACACCCAGACAATCCTCGCCTACCCTCGGGTCGAGCCGGAAGGGAGAACTGTTGGCAAGATTTCACCTTGCGCTTCCCCCCGTA
This sequence comes from uncultured Opitutia bacterium, assembly GCA_903850885.1. Lineage (GTDB taxonomy): Bacteria > Verrucomicrobiota > Verrucomicrobiia > Opitutales > UBA953 > UBA953. The sequence continues at coordinate 40,174 of CAINMU010000141.1, forward strand.
GGTTAAAAAGTCCCCTGTCTACTCACGTGAGCAAACCACAGCCTTGGACTACTAAAGACGCCGAAGAGTACTACGGCTTTAAACGCTGGGGAGGTAATAACTTCTCCGTCGACCCGCAAGGGCACCTCTGCGTGCACCCCAAGGGCGATCACCGCAAAATCCGCATCACGGATATCGTCAAGGAGGTCGAAGCCTCGGGCCTTAAACCCCCGCTGACCATCCGCGTCCAAGACCTGCTGCGCCACCGCGTCACGCAGATCAACGAGGCTTTCCGCCGCGCCATCGAAGAAGAAGATTACACCGGCCGTTACCGCGGCGTCTTCCCAATCAAGGTGAACCAACTCCGCGAGGTCGTGGAAGAAATCCTCGACGCTGGCGAAGAATATGATTTCGGCCTCGAAGCTGGCTCCAAGCCCGAACTGATCATCGCTCTCGCCCTGCTTGAAAACCGCAAGGCCCTCCTGATCTGCAACGGTTACAAAGACGAAGAATATATCGAGCTTGCCCTCATGGGCCGCCGTCTCGGCAAACAGACCATCATCGTCGTCGAACAACTTTCGGAAATCGATGCTATCATCCGCATCGCCCGTCGGATGGGCGTCCAGCCCCACATCGGTATCCGTGTTAAACTGACGACCGCAGGCGAAGGCAAATGGGCTTCCAGCACCGGCGAGAACGCCAAGTTCGGCCTGACGGCTTCCGAAATCGTCGAAGCCGCGAGCAAACTCTCCAAGGCCAAGATGAAGGACGCCCTGCGTCTGGTCCACTTCCACATCGGTTCTCAAGTCCCTAATATCGGGACAATCAAGAAAGCCGTCATCGAAGCGACCCGCTTCTATTGCGAATTAAAGCGCATGGGATTCCCGATGGGACTCCTGGATGTCGGTGGAGGTCTCGGTATCGACTATGACGGCAGCCGCTCCGCCTTCGAATCTTCCATGAATTACAGCATGGAAGTCTACGCCCGCGACGTCGTCGCGAACGTCAAACAGATCTGCGACGAAAGTGGCGTCGAACTTCCGGACATCGTCTCGGAATCCGGCCGGGCCCTCGTCGCGCCGCATTCCATCCTAATCTTCGAAGCCGTCGACCGCATCACCCGCGACGAAGGCTCAGCCAAACTGCCCAACGGCAAACTCCACCAGGTCATCCGCGAACTGGACGCTGTTCGTAAGAACAAACGCAAGTTCGACCCGCTCGAACGTTACCACGATGCGAAAGAGAAGCGCGAAGAAGCCCACGCTCGCTTCAGCTTAGGCAACCTGCGACTCGAAGATCGCGCCCTGGCCGACCGACTTTTCTGGGACATCTGCCGGCAGATCCGTTCCGACTTAGCCCACACTTCCGACGTCCCCGACGAGCTTGCGCGTCTCGATTCGATGCTGGCCGAACAATACGTCTGCAACTTCTCGGTCTTCCAATCCCTGCTCGACCACTGGGCCCTTGATCAGCTGTTCCCCATCGCGCCCATTCATCGCCTCAACGAACGCCCCAGCGTCCAGGCTACACTCGTGGACATCACCTGCGACTCCGACGGTAAGGTCGACGATTTCATCGACCTCGAAGACGTCCGTCACACCCTCTCCCTCCACCCGCTCAAGGAAGGCCAACCCTACTACATCGGGGCCTTCATGGTCGGCGCCTACCAAGACATCATGGGCGACCTCCATAATCTCTTCGGCCGCGTGAACGAAGCCCACGTCTTCCTCGAAGACGACGAAGAAGACGGCTTCTACATCGAAGAAAGCATCCCGGGTTACTCCGTCGAACGCATCCTGGGCATGATCCAATATAACGCCGAAGACCTTTGCCGGATGCTTAAGCGCCAAGTCGATCGCGCGACCAAGGCCGACTCTGTCCGCCCCCGCGAAGGCGTGGCGATGGTGGACCTCTACGAACGCCTCATCCGCGGCCGCACCTACCTTATCCCGCAACGCACCGAGACGGTGGTGAAGCGTAAGGTGTCCAAAAAGAAATAAGCACCAAAGGAGCCGGACTTAGTCTGGCTCTTCTTTTGCCTTAGATTCTAGCCCGTGCCCACTTGCCAGCGTGCCCCCTCTTGGCCTTTAGGCCAAGATCAGTTTCAACCGTTTCAACTCATCCAAGGTGAGCGGTTCGACTTCCCGCAAGTTCTCGTAGGACTCCACGTGGGCTAACCATGCCCAGTGATCGCCGCAATCGATCCGCTCCATGAATTTGAGCCGCAAGATCGCCAGGACGCCCTTGAGTTTATAAAGCCCATCGCCGACGTGCTCAATTTGGTCTCCGAGTTTCGCGATCTTATCCATCGTGTTGCCGGTTTTCTTGCCGAGCAGGTTGACATGGTTCGCCTGATCTATCGCCATGTAATTCAATAAACCGACGGGGTTAGCTTCCAGATTTTCCAAAGTTTTGGTATCCTTGAAAATCCCCACGATAAAGCGCTTGGGCTTCATCGAAATCGGGGTGACGTAACTGCAGATATTTAAATTACCGCGACCGTTCGCCGTCGTGGAAAGGCTGTAAATCGGGCCGTCGACACGGTTCCATGGTTTGACGCGAATGCCAGGCATAGGGGGTGCTTTTTAGAGTCAATCCGCCCCCCGTTTGTTCCCACATTTTGGCTGTCTTATGGATAATCTAAAGGTTAACGTAACGCCCTCACTGACGGGCTGCCTGCGAACTCCCTCGACCCTCAACCTGCGCCCCAGCCACCATGCCCCCTATCGTCGCATTACATGGCTTTACGGGCTCAAGCTGGGACTTTTCCGCCCTTCGTTCCTGCCTGCCACCCGACCGGTCGCTCATCGCTCCCGATTTCCCAGGTCACGGCTCCTTGCGCGACCTCACCGCCACCACGGCGTATTCGCTGGCCAATCACCTGAGCATCATCGATCAAGCGGCCGGCACGAGCGGCCCCATTACGCTTTTAGGGTATTCGATGGGCGGTCGGCTGGCCCTCCACTGGGCCATCGCCCACCCTGAGCGCATTGCCCGACTCATCCTGATCGGCGCCAGCCCCGGTCTAAAAACCGCCGAAGAACGGCAGGAGCGCCAGCTCGCTGACGCCGCCCTCGCGACTTTCATCCGGACCCAGGGCTTAGACGCATTTTATAAGTATTGGCACCATCAGCCTTTCTTTCACTCGCTTTTCAAACTGCCCTCCGAGCGACTCCATCCCCTCCTAGCTCAAAGAGCACAGAATCATCCGGAGGCCTTGGCGCTAAGCCTGGAAAACGTCGGCACGGGCACCCTTCCCTCGCTTTGGCATCGCCTGAAAGAAGTGCGTTTCCCGGTTGATCTTGTCACGGGAGAGTTTGATCCAAAATTCACGGAGCTAGCTCATGAAATGGGCGCACACTTGCCGCGCGCTCGGCTCAGCGTCGTCGAACAGGCCGGCCACGCTGTCCATCTTGAACAGCCTGGCGACCTGGCGGCGCTCCTGAGTTAAGCGAAGATTCCGAGGACGGGTTTACCTTTATTTCCGATGACCATCGGGCGACCAGCTGGCGTCAGGATCTCTTGTTCGACCGGGAGACCCGCTGCGTGTGCAATGGTGGCATGGAAATTACCCACGGTGACAGGGTCTTTTTCCGGCCCATATCCTTTGGCATCGCTCGTTCCATGGACATAGCCGCGCTTGACTCCACCGCCGGCCAAGACCGTTGAGAAGACCAAAGGATGGTGACCGCGACCACCGCCCACAAATTCGGGCTTGCGTCCGAACTCCGTGGTGACGGCGACCAAGGTAGAATCTAAAAGTCCGCGGGCTTCAAGGTCTTCAATCAGGGTCGCGAAAACGTGGTCAAACTCACCCCCGCGATCGGCCATGCTATCATCCAAGGTCTTGTGCATGTCCCAACCACCGCTGGATACTTCGACAAAACGAACGCCGTTTTCTACCAGACGTCGGGCGAGCAAGCAGCCTTGGCCGAATTTGCTCTTACCATAGCGTGCGCGGGTCTCTTTGGTTTCCGAATTCAGATCGAAGGCCTTGAGATCCGTGCTCTTCATCAACTGGAAGGTGGTATCGTAAAACTCGTTATACGCTTTCACGTTTTCGTCCGCCGCTTTTTTGCCGAAGCCGGCGTCCAAGGCGATCAGAAGTTCGGCGCGCTTGGCTTGAACTTCTTCCGACTCGACGCTTTTCGTATTCATCAAGCCGTCTTCGGGACTCAAGATTGGCAGAGGTGAGTGCGAAGCGGGAAACCAACCGTTACCGTGATTCGCCGAGCGATTGATGGCCACGGAGGATGGCAAAGTCTTATGGCTGCCACCGAGGTAATGTTGCGCCCAAGCACCTAATGTGGGGTGCTGAACGGTCCCACGCCTTTCAAAACCGGTCCGCATCAGGTAGGCGGCCGAGGCGTGCACGCCCACCTTGGCCGTCATGGAACGGATGACAGTGATTTTATCGGCTACCCCAGCGGTCTCCGGCAGGTAAGAGGTCAATTGGAAATCCGCCCGCGTCGGAATGGGCGTTCCTGGTCCTTTGCTTTCACCCTTCTTCGGATCGAAGGTGTCGATGTGCGACATCCCGCCCGCGAGCTCCAGGAAGATCACGCGCTTCGCCTTACCGAAGCCTGGCAGGCCTGCGTTCGGCACCGCCGCCCCCTGCTTTTCAGCCGCATCGGCGACGCGCGAAAAGAAAGGCAAGACACTCAGGCCGAAAGAAATCTTCGCACAACGTTCGATGAAGGTACGGCGGTCTTCGGGTGTCCGAAGTTGATTCGCAAAGGTAGGTGAGATCATTGGATAAATAGGAATTCGCGGGTGTTAGCTAAGACCCAAGCCAAGTCGGCCAGGTGCAAACCGTTGGCCAGGCCTTTCTGGGCGGCGGCCAATTCGACCGGGGTCGGATGGCGCGAAAGGTAGGAAAGGTAAAGCGAATGGATCGGACCGTCGGTCGCTTTTGACTTCAAAGCGGTGCCGATGGCCACGCCGGTGGGGTCAGAAACAAGCTTCCCGATCGAACCGTTCATCATCTGTAGCACCTGCGGCACGCTACCATCATTCGTCGCAGAATCCGTTAAGAGGCGGTCGCCCTGTCCGAAGAGTCGCAAGAAGTGGGATTCGGAGGCGGGCTGGGGCAACTCGCTGGCGCGGGCCATGATCATGCTGAAACGGGTGACGGGCTTTTCGCCTTCGTATCCCGTGGCCAAGCCCATGGAAGAACCGCCCCCGGTCTTCTTGCCGTCTGCCATACTCTTACCTTTACCGGTCTTGTTAATGCTATCGATGACCTTGTGGATGACCGCTGCGCTAACCTTGCCGTCAGGCAACGAATACGCCATCAACACGTCCGAACGACGCAGTAAGATGTTGTCGGCGTTGGTTCCGATCGAATTGACCACAAAACTGTCCCAGGCTTGCTCCGCGGTGAGGCGTCGCACGAGCGGACCGTTGAAAAGATAAGGCCCCTTGGCGAGATCTGGGGTGACGCTGGCGCCGCTCTGATAGGTCCGGGAATTGTAGATGACCCGTTGGAATTCACGCAGGTCGAAGCGGGCGGCTTTCATCACGGAGGTGAGGTGCGCCAATAATTCCGGGCTGCTGGCCTGACTTAGATCATCAATATCCACGACGGGCTCGAGCACGGCCAACCCAAAGGCTTTCTTCCAAAGGCGGTTGGCAATATTCGTGGCGAAACGTGGGTTCTGCGGGCTGACCAACCAGCGGGCAAACTCATCGCGGAGCTGCGAAGGATGGGTCGTATCCAACTTATAAATCGGTAACTTGGCGTCGTTCTTCTCCCAGGTGATCAGCACGGGCGACACCGGGGAACTTGGCTTGGCGTCCTTATATTTATAGTCCTTAGGGAAGGTCAGGCTGTTCTTGCTCTGATCTTCCAGTCGGTAGGAATTTACCAAACCGATCTTCACGACGACGTTCTTCGATAAGGTTGGGTCCGCTTTGAGCGTACTCTGAATCTGCCGCGCGATGCCCTCGTTCTTACCATCCGTCGCACCGAAGAAGGAGGCCATCTGGAAGAAATCCCGTTGTTTCCACTCCGCCAAGGGGTGGTCGTGACATTGGGCGCAGGCCATATTGGTACCTAAGAAAGTGGTCATGAGGTTCGAAACCCCATCCAAAGGCATGTCGGCATCGAATAACATGAAGCCCGCGGCACCGTTATCGGTCAATCGGCCGTCGGCCGTGACCATTTCCTTCACCACCTGATCCCAAGGAGCGTTCGAAGCGATGCGGGACTTCAACCAGTCTTCGAAAGTAAAGGCTGGGACCGCTTTGCCGAAGGTGTCCTTGACGCGTAAGAGGTCCGCCATCCAATTGAACATCTGCATCGTGTAACCAGGCGAATAGACCAACTTGTCGATCAACTTCGCCCGTTTATTGCCAGCCGCGTCGTTCAAGAATTCATTAGCTTCCTCCGCCGTGGGCACCCGGCCGATGGCATCCACGTAAATCCGGCGTAAGAACTGCTCATCCGTCGCCAAAGGGTTAGGTTTCTGTTCCTTACTGGCCAAAACCGCTTGGATCAGGCGATCGACATCCGCCGCCGCCGCTGTGATTACGGCCGGACTAAAGGCGGCTTCCTTGTCCTTGCCCGCACAGGCTACCGCAAACTCCCGGTCTTCAGGGATGAGAATATTGACGTTAAATTGGAAGGTTTTCCCACCCTTGGTCTGAATGGTGATAAAATCCTTACTGTAAGCGCAGAACATCGCATCCACCTTCCGACCTTCGAGGTCGGTCCATTGGTGCCAAATCGCGCTTTGGCGGGCAATCTCCGCGACAGGCGTGACTTTCGTGATGACCGGCGGATTAGCCTTCTCCTCTTTGTGGACGGCCTTGCTTTCGGGCTTCTTGGCGGCGCCAAGAGCTGGCTGACCTTGGCAAATCAAGAGACCAAGGGTTAAAAGCGACAGGGGGAAAGCACGCAGGTGTCTCATGGGGTATTTCACTACCTATTGAACCCCATTGCGAACTAAGAGTTTCCAAAACTTAAGGAATTCTTAAGCATCCTACGCCCCCGGGGGAGACCCCGATTTCTTAAGATAAATATGCCCCGGCACCCTTGCTTCGTGCCCTCTTTTACCCGACACTATTCGACCATTATTTTCAAGCGATGAACCCCCTGCCGCACCTCCGTCCGCCCAACGCCGAACTTCGCCCCGATTTGAAAGCTTTTCGGGCCTTAGGCATCGATCTTGGCACCACCAATTCCACCATCGCCCAAGTCCGCTGGTCACCCACGCGTCCCGATGAAATCGAATTGGCTGAGTGCCTTGAAATCATCCAGCCAACGCTTTCCGGTGACTTCACCTCCGTGCTGGTGCCCTCGGTCGTCGCTCACCTTCCCGATCGAAGTTTCGTCGGCGAAGGCGCCCGACGAACCTTGAGCCGATCAGTCGAACTAGGGCTTCGCCTGAATGCTACCTACCTCGCCGAGGTGAAAAATGAAATGGGTATCGGTCGCACTTTTCCTCAAGCCAAATCAGGCAGCCGCACGCCGGCCGAAATCTCCGGACAAGTCCTGCAATTTCTTCGCACGCAAGCCAAGGGCGCCATCGCACGTACGGTCGTTACCGTGCCGGCTTCTTTTCAGATCAGCCAGCGTGACGACACGGTCCGAGCGGCGAAACTCGCTGACCTTACCTTGGGCCACGGCGATTTGCTCGACGAACCGATTGCAGCCTTCATCGATTTCATCGCCCGGCAAGGACTCGCCGCCCTCGATGGCGTCAACGACAAGACCGAAGTGATGATCATCGATTTCGGCGGCGGCACCTGCGATGTCGCCCTCTTCACTTTGCAACGTACCGCCGACCAAAGGCTCAAGATCAACCCGCGCGCGGTCTCGCGCTACCATCGCTTAGGAGGTGCGGATATTGACCGCGCCATCGTCCATGAAATCCTACTCCCTGCCCTCGCCCAACAGAATAAACTGGAACTCGAGGAATGGGAATATGAAGTCCGCAAAGAACAGCTCGAACCCCAACTCCTGGCCACCGCCGAACAGCTTAAAATCGGCCTTTGCGAAATCATCAATCACCGGCTATCCCACGGCGAAAATCTCGTCGAAGTCCTTATCGCGGCGAAGAAACAATACCCCGGCGTCCAGACGTTACAGCTCAATGACGGCACGCGCCTAACCTTCAGCTCCCCGACCCTGACCGGGATTGAATTCGCCAACGTCATGGAGCCATTCCTCGATGAGGACAGCGTGCAAGTGCGGGAAGATGAATATACCCTGAGCTGTTCAATTTTTGCACCGATCGAAGACGCGCTTGATCGCGCCAAACTGAAACCTTCTCAGATCGGCTTCCTGCTTGCCGTCGGCGGCAGCTCGCTCAACCCGCTGGTGATTGATAGCCTGAAAAGGTATTTCGGCGAATTCTTGGTCCATCGTTTCGACAACGCCCTCGACATGCAAGTGGCCGTCGCCCGCGGTGCCGCCTACCATGCGCTCTTACTTCACCTTTACGGTCAAAGCATCTTCACCCCGGTCGCCAGCGATCTCCTCAGCCTCCAGACCGACCGCGGGAACCATGAAATCATCCCCCATAATCAGAAACTTCCTTTCTCCGGACAATTCAGGCCCAACAAAAACCACCGCTTCGTCGCGCCGGGCGGCCCGATTCGCATCATTTTCTGGGCAGGCCTGGGCATGGGCTCCCGCCCCGTATTCACCGGCGTCACGCAACCGATCAAGGCAGGCACGCCCTTGACCCTGACCTTCACGCTCGACGCCAATCAGCATTTCACCTTCGAGATTACTCTGGAAAATGGTAGCGAAAGTTTTTCGGGCACCATCGAGTCGCCCCTCCACAACGTCGTCAATCCAGGCAAGGATCGCGAACAGATCCTGGAGATTGAACGCAACATCCGGGCAAGCGTATATGGCCCAGACCGGCTGCCCGTCCAGATCATCGAACTCGCGAACTTACACAACAAGGTCGGCATGCACGACAAAGCCATTCATCTGCTGAAACGACTCATCCGCCAACGGCCTGATTATAAGAAAACCGGCCTCGCCCAACTGGCAATCGCCTACGGACGTAAGGGCGACGCGTATCGCCAAGAAAAAACCTACCTCGAATGCATTCTCGCGGGTAACTCTACGGCCCTTTTTAATTTGGCGAATTTTTACACCCGCAAAGGCCGCTGGCTCGAAGCCGAAGAACTATGCCTGCGTTATGAAGCCGAAGATCCGAGTGCCATCGGCATGGTCCTGTATTCCCGATGCCTCCGGGCGCGCGGTAAGGTTGAAGAATCCCAAACCGCCCTCGCCGATGCTTTCCGCCGCTTTGGTAAAGATCTCAGCCGGCTCGATGATTCCGCTTTCTCCTGGTATGGCGCCGCTGTCGAACTGGCCCAAGATACAGTGATTAAGAATGGGTATATCCTCGAAGAGCGCAGGCGTAACGACCTTCGCCCCGGACATCCCGCTATCGGCGAAGGTCAGCTGCCGCTCTTTGAATCCCATCACGACGAGAGGGAGCGGCCTTGACCTGGCTTACTCCACCCGACCGGCTCACCGCCGCGCAGGCCGCTGCCATCAAGGCGCCGACCACGGTTCCGGTCGTACTCCGCGGTGGCCCAGGTGCCGGCAAGACCGTGGTGCTCTTACATCGCGCCCATCACCTACGGCATGCCTTAGGCCCGCAGGCCAAGATTGTGGTTCTAGTTTACACCAATGTGCTTCGCGACTTCATTCGATCGGCGGTCACCGAACTCCGCCTCGACCCCGAATCCATCCTGACTTTCGACCATTGGTGCCGGCTTCGTCATCAAGAACTGCTCGGTCCGACACCCGTCGGTCAAGATGGCTTTCCGGATTTCGAACTGATCCGAAAGAATGTCCTGAACCATCTGAAACGCCATCGGAACTCTCCCCCCCTTGCGGCCGTCCTGGTCGATGAAGGCCAAGATCTGGATGATGACTGTTACTCCCTCCTGAAGCTGAGCGGGCAACACTTGACCGTAGCGTTCGACAATAAACAAGCCCTCTACCATGAGGCCCAAAAGAACGACATCCTTCTCGCTCTGGGTACCCGTCCGATCGAAATTGATCTGGCCGCGACCTATCGTGCCTGTCCGTATGTCGTGAATCTTGCCTGCGAGTTCATCGACGATGCCATCGAGCGCGAACAATTCCGCAGCCAAGCCGCGACCGTCCAGATGGAACGGCAGACCCCTTTACTTTACCTAGCGGCGAACGATCAAGAAGAACAACAACGGCTGGTCGAAATCCTCCGTGAACGACTTCAGAAAAATGAACGCGTGGGCATTCTTTTTCCGACCGTCAAGCAGGTCGGGACATTCGCCGACTTCCTGCGCACCCAGGGTATCCTCGCCGATCGCCAGACCACCACTGACCGGAAAGGTTTCCGGGCCAGCTTGGATTTCTCTTCCGGCCGACCTGCCGTCCTGACTTACCATAGCGCCAAAGGCCTGACTTTCGATTCGGTGCTCATGCCCGGCGTGACATCCTCTTCCGTCCGTGCCAATCGGAACACCGTCTCGCGGATGTTCTTCGTAGCCATCACGCGCGCCACGCAATGGGTTTACCTCAGCGCCCTTGAAACCAAAGCCCACGAAAAAGTTCTGGCCGCCATGCGTAAACTTGAGACCCAACGTCGTGGCCTAGTCCAAAATCGCAGCGATTTACCCAAAGTTCCGCGACCGACCAACGTACCTAAGCCGGACGACTGGACGGATATCTGAGCGAGTCGCCTAAGCGTCCTTCTTCAGGGCCGACGTAAAGAAAGCGACAGCCAAGACCGCACCCGTCAGCAAATCCTCCCCGCTTCCGAGGAACGCCATGATACCCGGCTCAACCGTCGGTTCCACCAGTGAGAGGAAATTAAAAACAAGGCAAACGACCAAGAGCAACCAAGCCGCCCAGCGCTGCAGGAATAAAAGCCCGATTAGGCTGATCAGCAATAACCCCAGCCCGAGTATCGCCAATCCGAAGACAGCGAAGGCCATGAACCCGACCTCCTGAGCTTCTTTCCATTGGTGCAACTCCACCGGCAACAGCTTGTCGGAAAAAAAGGAGAGGGCGAAGGCCACCGCCACCGTGGCGAGCAATCCCACCACCCCGACTCGCAAAGTGATCTGAGCATTGTTCTTATCCATGACGCCAATCTAAATCAGCCGAATGCCCTTGCAAGTAAATCTACCAGCTTAACAACGTTTCTGCCGATATCGTAAAGGCGCTCATGGACAGGACGAATCTTCGCTTCAAGGCGAAGCCAGCTTCACTGATATTGCTCGGACCTCAGGATACCCTTTTCATCAAACACCCGGATGACCTGATTATAGGTCTTGTCGTAACGATTCTCCCCGGCGAATTTGGTTTTCTGCGTGGTCTCTCCTCGGTTCCAGACCGCAACCCGCTGGACGTCGACGAAGCGCTCCTTGTCGGGCGGACCGTAGGTAAGTACGGCCTGATCATAAGTCATGACGCCGATATTCTTATTGGCACAGGCGACCAATAGCATCGCTATACCTATCAGAGATAATACCCAGAAACTTTTTCTCATATTGTCACTCTAACACCTCAGGCCCATTAGTAAAGCCCCCCTCTCCCTGCTCACACCCATGCGTTCTTGTCTCTGCTTCTGCCTTTTCAGCGTCGCCCTCGGTGCGGCGGAATACTTCCCGCCCTCGGACGCCCAAGGAGGCTGGCGCACCCCGAAGGATAAGGCGGAAGCCCGAGCCCTCGCTGGCATCGACCTCGATCGGCTCGAGCAGGCCTACCATGCAACCGAACGTTCTAACACGGAGAACGGCGGTCTGGTCGTGATCAGCAAAGGCTACCTCGTGCTCGAGAAATATTTCGGCAAAGCCCACCGCAACGCCAACCCTGACATGGCTTCCACGGGCAAGGCCTTCACGAGTATCGCCTGCGGCGTGATGTTGCAGGAGTTCAAAGCGAAGATTCCCGAGGGGCTCAACACGAAGGTCTACACAAAGGAATTCCTGCCCGAAGCGTTCCCGCTCCGCGACCCCCGCGAAGCCGACATCCGCCTCGGCCACCTGCTCTGCATGACCTCGGGTCATAACGGAGAAGGTGCCACGCCTTCCGCGGTCGTCCGTGGTACAGCCCAATCGCTCAAATCCGCCAAAGGTCAGGATATCCATGACGTGGACGGCTCCTCCTTGCGCACGCCGCTCTGGATCGCTCCAGGCGAAGGTTATTCCTATTCCTCGCCCGCCCCTCATATCGCTTCGATGGTCCTCCGACGCGTGACAGGCAAGGAACTGCCGGCCTATATCGACGAGAAGTTCGGCAAGCCGATGGGCTGGGGTCCTTGGGGCTATTGCCTCTACCGCGGCGACGTGACGATGGCCCACGCCAATGGCGCCGGATCGATCGCCCTTCGCGCGACCGATGCCGCCCGCTTCGGTTATTGCCTCGCCCAAGGCGGACGCTGGAAAGACCGGCAGCTTATCCCGTCCGATTACATCAAGCTCTGCCAGCAGACGCTTCCTTATAATCCGCACTTCCCCTTCAGCCTGCAGTTCGAACATAACCAGGCCGGCCAGATCCTCGGTGCCCCCCGCGACGCATTTTACAAGACGGGTGCCGGTGGCTTCTGTCTCTACATCGTGCCTTCGCTCGACCTGGTGATCTACAAGATGGGCGGCAAGGATGGTCAGTGGAACCCCGAGCTCACCCGCATCCCGCAGCCCGCGGATAACTTTGGCACACACACGGAACCAGCCTCGCCTCGGAAGAACGGCGCGTACGAGACCTACAGCATCCCTCGCATCCTTGAGATGGTCTGCGAAGCGACGGTCCGCTGAGACCTCATTCTGCCTTCTTCTTGCCTTTACCTTTTTTAATTACCTTGGCGGCACCATCGTCGCCTTCCTCTCCTCCGCCACTCTTGTGCGGAAGATCGGCGGCATCAGACTTAGGCAGGTATTTCGCCATCTCTGCTTTTTTCTCCGCCATCTCCGGCTTGCCAGCAAGATTGACGTACTCGAACGGGTCGGACGAATCCTGATACAGCTCTTCGCTGCCATCCGCATAACGGATGTAACGCCAGTCCTCCGAGCGCACGGCATGGTTTCCTTTCATCCAAGTGGTCACGGCGGGCAACTTCCAAGCCGCCGCCGGATCTCGCAGTAATGGCGTGATATCCGCGCCTTCTAGGTGCGAAGGCAGCGGAATCCCAGCCAAGGTGCAAACGGTAGGATAGATGCACGCGTAATCAACCGGACGCTGACACAAGGTACCCGCCGTGGTGACGCCTGGCGCCCTCCAGATGAAGACCGTTCGCGTCGGCTCTTCCCAGAGCGCAAATTTACGCCAATGTTCCTTTTCACCTAAACTCCAACCGTGGTCGCTCCACAGGCAAATAATCGTGTTATCACGTTCCGGTGATTTCTCCCAAGCGTCAATCAGACGTCCGACTTCGTAATCACAATACGCAATCGTCGCCAGGTAAGCCTGCACGGCCTCTTTCCATCGACCGGACTTCAGGATCGCGGCATGATCACCTTGTGGTTTGGCGATCTTGACCCCCGCCGGCGGAACGTCGGCCAAGTCGCCTTCGATATGGGGTGGCAATTGAATCTGATCTAACGGAAACAGGTCGAACCATTTCTTGGGTACGTTCCAAGGCATATGCGGCTTAACTAAGCCTGCCGCGATGAACCAAGGCTTCTCTTGCTTCTGGGACATTTTTTCGATGCACCAGGTGACGACGGAGTGATCCGGCATATCCTCATCCTTACAGGCCAACGGAGCAAATTTGATGCCACCGACCCCGTCGTCCTTGGCCTCGGGATGGAGTTTCAGCGGGCCGCCCTTCCCTCCTGCAAAATAGTCGTCGAAATAGCCTCCGCGATCGCCGGCGCCATGGTAGATCTTGCCCGCACCGTAGACGGCATAACCGTTCTTCGCCAGATGGGTATTAAGTAATTTATCTTCACTGATACCGGGGCGCCAATTCTGGGCGTTATCATAACACCCGGTGCTGCTCGGCCGTAATCCCGACATAAGGGAGGCTCGCGATGGATTACAGGAAGGCGCAGTGCAATAGGCCTTAGTGAAACCAACGCCCAGCTTGGCGAGACGATCGATATTCGGCGTCTTGGTCTGCGCATTTCTGCCCAAGAAACCAACCCAATGATTCAGGTCATCGATGGGGATGAAGAGGATATTCGGTTTCTTGGCCGGCTCGGCGGCGGTCAAAGAAACGATGCAAAGCAGCGCGACGAACAGGGGTTTCATGCGCTCAATCTGTCCATGAACATGACCATGTAAAGACAGGGATACAGGCGAAGGTTGCAACGGTGTGAACCATGCCCATGATGCCCCCATGCGAACCCCTGCGCTGCTCCTAACCCTGTTGGCCAGCCTAACCCTGCCGGCCGCCCAGCCGAACATCCTGCTCATCATGGTCGATGACATGGGATGGGCCGACCTTGGTTGCTACGGCAGCGAGATCCCGACGCCGAATATCGACGCGCTCGCCAAGAACGGCGTCCGCTTCACGCAATTCTACAATACGGCCCGTTGCAGCACGACCCGCGCCTCCCTGCTGACTGGACTCTACCCCCACCAAGCCGGCATGGGCCATCTCGACGGCATGCGCCTGCCGGAATCGCTCGGCACCCACGGCCGCCTCAATGACCGCGCGGTCACGATTGCCCAGGTCCTCGGGTCCGCCGGCTACCACACTTCGATGGTCGGCAAATGGCACCTCGGCCAACAAGCCGGCACAACGCCTTGGAACAAAGGCTTCCAACGTTCGGCTACCACGCGCTTCGGCGAACTGTATTTTCCTCACGAGAAGCATAAGCCGGGCACGGAATTCGTCTACCTCGACGGCCAGGAGACGCCGGCGGAATCCCCGAAGCTCGGCACGGGCGAGTGGTACTCGACCTTCATGTTCACGGACTGGGCGCTCAAGTTCGTCGACGACGCGAAGCAGCAGCAGAAACCATTCTTCCTCTACTTCGCCCACGGCGCGCCGCACTTCCCATTGAAGGCGCCCGCTGAGGTGATCGCCAAGTATCGCGGCAAATACAAGGCCGGCTGGGACAAGCTCCGTGAAGCCCGCCACGCGAAGCAGATCGAGCTAGGCTTGGTCG
>CAINMU010000142.1 GCA_903850885.1 uncultured Opitutia bacterium
CTCGAGAGTAGGGTTGAGCGCCCTCGCTCAACCGCGGCTGACCAAGGGTGGTCAGCCCTACCCATTGCATTCCTTGTCAACCGGCCCACCGGCCAACTGTTCAACGGGTCAACTTGCCTCTGCCTCTCTAGTTCTCCCCCATGTCCCCTTGCCCCCTTGCTATCTCTTGCCCAATCCCTACCCCTAATTAACCCCATGCGCTCACTCCTCGCTCTGCTTCTCGCTTCGGTGGCCGTTCTGGCTGCCGAACCCAATCGTGCTCTGGTCTTTTCGAAGACCGCTGGCTTCCGGCATAAGGAATCGATCATCGTCGGTAACAAACTGCTCGGAGAGCAGTTCAAGGCCGCCGGACTCGAAGTCGATTTCTCCGAAGATGCTGCTTCGTTCAGTGCTGAAAGTCTCAAAAAGTATCGGGCGGTTGCTTTCATGAGCGTGACGGGCGACGTGATGGGCGATGCCGTCGCCTTGATCGCCTCTAAAACAGCCAAAGAAGCTTCCGCTAAGGCGGCGACGGAGCGGCGTGCGGCTTTCCAAGCTTGGATGGAAAACGGGGGCGCCTATGTCGGTATCCATGCCGCTTCCGACGCTGGTGCGGCCGATAAATACTGGCCATGGTACGCCAAGATGGTCGGCGGTCTTTTCAACGGCCATCCCGCCCAGCAGGTCGCCGTGCTGCATCCGATCGTCAAGAATCACCCCGCCGTGGCGCACCTCTCTGCGGACTGGAAGCGCAAGGACGAGTGGTATGGTTTCAAAAATCTCGACCCAGAAAATATCGTCCTCCTCGAGATTGACGAAAAATCTTACAGCCCCGTGAAAGGTAAGGAAAATGGCGAACACCACCCGATGGCTTGGTGCAAGGATGTGGGCAAGGGACGCATGTTCTACACCGCGCTCGGACACACCAAAGAATCTTATTCCGAACCCGAGTTTATCCAGCACCTTAACGGCGGCCTGCTCTGGACGCTGAAGAAGTAACGAAGGGGCAAGGGGGCACGGTGATCTGCTGCGAAGCAGAGTGAAAGGGCGCCGCATGGTGGCCAGAGGTAGGGGCAGGACTAAGTCATGCCCTCAATCGAAACATAGGGCGCGGCGTAGCCACGCCCCTACCTTACGTTCACCATTCGGCGAACGCGCTTACTTCGCCGCTTCGAACTTCTTGATCAGCCGTCCAAGCGCGCCTTTGGTCGCTTCACTTGTCACGGATTTTTCCGCATTGCGCAACGCTGGCAGGTCAGACTTTTGGGCTAATTTCAACAAGGCTTTCTGGCATTCGAGCCGCATCGGCTCTTCCTTAATAGCGACGCAAAGGGCGCCGGCGACGGCGCGAAGATTGCGGCCGACCGCGGCCTTGATGAGCGCATTACGCGCGGAGACATCGGCCTTCGGATCGACGATGCCGGCATGGAACGCATCGGTAACCCCTGGTCCCGCGACTTTCACGAGCGCATCCTGGATGTTATCCGCGAGGGATTCGTCTTTCGCCAGGGCTGCGAGGATAGGGACGGCCTTGGCGCCGCCGATTTCTGCCAGTGCGAGCGCGGCGGAGACGCGCAGCGGGGATTGAGGGTTTGCGGCGAGCTCGGCGACTTGAGCGGTTGCGCCGGAGGCCTTAGCCTCGGCCAGCGCAGAGAGTAGCAGCT
Organism: uncultured Opitutia bacterium; assembly: GCA_903850885.1. Taxonomy (GTDB): domain Bacteria; phylum Verrucomicrobiota; class Verrucomicrobiia; order Opitutales; family UBA953; genus UBA953. The sequence continues at coordinate 1,644 of CAINMU010000142.1, forward strand.
CGGCCGTCAGGCTATCGGTCTTGGCGAGCAAGGTGGCGACTTCCCCGACCAGTGGAGACGTCGGCTCATCGACCAGACGTTCGCGGACATCATCGATGGCGGCGAGTTGGATCGCGGCCTCGACCTTATCCTTCTTTAGCGTATCGATGGACTTCGATGTGCCTATGCGAAAATCTTTTAGCGCGGCTGTGTAGGTGGCGTGATCGACGATCGGACGTTCAGCGGCGACAAGCGAAGCGGCGAAAAGGAGGGCAAGTAAAGAGCGCATGGCGGGAAAATAGGGGGCAAGGGGGCACGGGGGCAAGTGGTCATGGGGGAGAACCAGAGAGGCTTAGAGGCTCGGTGGGCCAGAACGATACAACGTTAGTTGAGCGGTTGATCGGTTGGCCAGTGGGCCGGGGAGAGGCAGACACCAGTTGACCGGTTGACCAGTGGGCATGTTGACAAGGGATGCAATGGGTAGGGCTGACCACCCTTGGTCAGCCGCGGTTGAGCGAGGACGCTCATCCCTACCCGATACATCAATGGGTAGGGGCGCGACTGCGTCGCGTCCGTTCGCAACGCAAGGCACGATAAGACGGGCAAGATTATCGGACTCGATAAAGACCTTTCGCCCACGGACGCCACGCAGTGGCGCCCCTACCTCATGTACCCGAGCCAATCGTCCGGTCTCCGGTTTCCCCTTGAGTGCCGACTACCCGCCACCCGCCACCCGAAGCTTACGTCCACTTTTGCCCAAGCCGCAGGCCGGTTTGCACTTTTGCTCTTAGGACGGCACGTGGTGCTGCCCTTCCTTTCCCTTCTTTCCATGGAACGTTTCTCCCATTATCCCTGTCCTATCCTTTCTTACCCCGTCATGACTAAACTTAATCGTCGGTCTTTCCTCAAGAGCTCTGCCCTCGCCGGCTTCGCTCTGGGCTTCCCGTCCATCATCCCGGCTTCGGCTTTGGGCAAAGACGGCACGGTCGCTCCGAGCAACCGTCTGCAACTCGTCGGCGTGGGCCTTAAGGCTCAGGGCGGCGGCGATATGCGTAAACTCCTTGATAAAAAAGGCGTCCAAGTCATCGCCGTCTGCGACGTCGATTCGCGCGTGCTCGACTCATCTTCGCAGGCCGTCGTCAAAAAGGGTCAAGCCGCTCCGAAACAATACCGAGATTTCCGCGAATTGCTCGCCAAGGAAAAACCCGATGCCGCCGTGATGGGGCTACCTGATCATTGGCACGCCGTCATCAGCTGCGCGTTCCTTCGTGCGGGCGTTGATGTCTATGGCGAGAAACCTTTGGCTAAGACTTTCGCCGAAGGGCGTAAAATCGTCGATACCGTGAAAGAAAACGGGCGGGTCTGGCAGACGGGCATGTGGCAGCGTTCCACGCCGAATTTCCGCAAAGCCGTGGAGTTAGTTCGCAATGGTTGCCTTGGAAAAATCTTGCACGTCGAAGCGGGCACTACGGCCAACTCGCACAAGATGCCTGATGCGCCTAAGCCGGGCGAAAAGCCCCCGGTCGAAGTCGATTACGATCTCTGGGTCGGGCCCTCGGCTTGGATGGAATACGATCCGCGGGTCTTCCATTTCAACTGGCGCTGGAACCTTAATTTCGGCGGCGGGATGGTGCTCGACTGGGTCTGTCACCACGGTGACATCGCCGCCTGGGCGATTGGCAAAGACGCTGAGTTCCCGGTCGGCGTCGAAGGCACGGGCACCATGCGGGAGGCGCCTTGGAACACGCCCAAAGATTATGATTACACGCTGACTTATGCCGATGGCGTGCAGCTCAACGTGAACAGTAAGTTCGAGGGCGTAAAATTTACGGGCGAAAAAGGCTCGATGTTCGTCCACCGCGGCGGCCAGACGACTTCGGAGCCGGGTCTTTTCGAAAAAGATCTCGGGCCGGATGCTTGGCGCTGCCCGGGCACGACCGATCACTTCCAAGAATTCGTCGATTGCTGCCAGTCGCGCCGTAAGCCGATTTCGCACGCCCTGGCCGCGCACCACGCGACGGCCATCGGTCATCTCGGTAACGCTGCCATCTTCACCGGACGTAAACTTAAGTTCGATGGCGCCGCGGGTAAATTTGTCGACGACGATACCGCGACCGCGATGCTCTCGCGTGAATTACGCAAACCTTGGTCGCTCGAGAAAATCTAACGCGATCGTAGAACGATTGCGAGGGTCACGGGGGCAAGGGGACACGGTGACACAGCGATTATAAGAGGGCGCCTGCGGGCGCCTTTTTGTATTGGGTAGGGGCAGCGCCCTCGCTCAACCGCGGCTGACCAAGGGTGGTCAGCCCTACCCATTGCACTCCTTGTCAACATGCCCACGGGTCAACGAATCAACTAACGTTGTATCGTTCTGCTCCACCGAGCCTCTCTCATGCCCCCTTGCCCTCGTGCCCACTTGCCCCCTAATCTTCCATTCCGATGCCCCTCCGCCGCACCGCGCAGATTGCCGCCGCCTTGGCCCTCGTGGCCGTGAGCGTCTGGGTCGTGCGTGGCAAGAAGTGGGAGGTACTCCGCAAGCCTGCTATATCCGCTACGACCGAAGTAGGCCCAGCCAGTAAACCTCGTTCAGCGGCCGAGGTTATCCCGCAGCTGCAGGATCCGCCTAAGCGCACCGGTATCACGATCAAGGACCTGATTGCCGGCAAGGTGCCGCAACTCAACCAGCTCCAAGTCGACGCGTTCCTCAAGAACCAAGGCCGCACGTCCGTCAACTTGCTCGCCGCCTCGCGCCTGCTCAATGATCTCAGCTTCGCTCGCGAAGCAGCGAAGGCGGACCCGAAAGACCCGGCGGTTCAACTCGAACTCGCACTCCGCGGCGAGACGCCCGAGGAAAAATCTGCAGCGCTCGCTGCATTCCGTGAGGCCGCTCCGGACAATTCGCTCGGCGACTTTCTCGCCGCCCACCAAGCCTTCGCGACCGGAGACGCCGGTGCGGCTGGTCTCGCACTCGTGCAGTCCTTGGACAATCCCCTCTACGCCGACTTCACGCAGCAGATCATCGCCGGTTCCGAACAGGCCTATCGCGACGCTGGCTATGAGCCGACCTCCGCATTCGCCGCAGCAATGTTCTCCTCTACGCTCGAGCACCTCCAATCGGTCCGGGATGTCTCGGATACCCTCAAGCAGCTGCAGGACGAGTTTATCCGCACGGCCGACTTCGATGCCGCCGAGCCGACGGTGATCATCGGCGTCACGCTCGGTCAGCGCCTCCAGGAGCAAAGTCCCTACCTCATCGATCAGTTTACTGGTATCGTCATTGAGAAGAAGTTCCTGGAGCAGCTCGATCCGCTTACCCAAGCAGGCCCAGGCGGACAGACCGCAGGCGAAAGGCTTGATGCGCTTGATGCCCGGCTGCTCGAGATCCGCACCCTAGCTCCGGCTTACGGCGAGAAGTTAGCCACCGCCGACGCCGCGACGCTGTCGCAGTATGTCGCCAAGGTGAAAGCCGACGGCGAACTCGCCGCGATGAGGTGGTTGGTAGAGAAGAAATAAGGCCGGCTCTCCACGCTGCATTGGTAGGGACGGCTCTCCGAGCCGTCCGTTCGCCGAGAGAGGTATGAATCTTCATCGGGCCAATGGCGGGCTCGGAGAGCCCGCCCTACCCGAGACAGGCATTTCGTGACGTGGCCACGACCCCCCACCCCCAACAAAAAGAGCACCCGGAGGCCCCCAGTTCTGATTGCTTTTGGGGACGTGACTCCCCTAAATGGGCTCCCACGGGGAAGAAGTGTTACGGTAGCACAGCGGTCTCCAAATCCGCTGGCGACGGTTCGACTCCGTCCTTCCCTGCCAATTTAATCGATGAAATCCGGTGGCGAACTCGCCGCGATTTCGAACGGCGGCGATGGCAGAGATGACATTTTCTAGTCTCGGGCCTCAGGTTTCGGGTGCGGTTATTCAGGTTCGGGCGTCAGACCCGGGACCTGCACCTGAACCCGAACACCTGAACCTGATACCCGATGGCCGAGACCCGGGACCTGAGAATGGGTGCGGAGCTAATCATCCGGTTTCCGGTCTCCCTTTGAGTTCGTGGTTCGAGGCAAGGCTGACCACCCTCGGTCAGCCGCGGTTGAGCGAGGGCGCTCAACCCTACCTGATACATCGAAAGGTAGGGGCGCGACGGCGTCGCGTCCGTTCGCCGAGAAATCATTGATAAGCCGGGCAAGTTATCAGACTCGATAAAGACGGTCCGCCCACGGACGCCACGCAGTGGCGCCCCTACCCGATGGCAGCTAGGGCAGCACGCGGTACTGCCCCTACCCAATGCACCCAAACAAAAAGGGCGCCCGCAGGCGCCCTCTTCACTTTCCCTTGTCACCGTGTCCCCTTGCCCACGTGACCCTCGCGACGCGCAGCGTCGCGCTTAGTATCGATAATTATCCGGCTTGAAGGGACCTTCGACTTTCACGCCGATATACGAAGCCTGCTCCTTGGAGAGTTTCGTCAGGCGAGCACCGATTTTGCCGAGGTGCAGACGCGCCACTTCTTCATCGAGGTGCTTAGGCAATAGGACCACGCTCGGCTTAGCGGTCGCCCGCGTCTCCCAAAGCATGATCTGAGCCAACACCTGATTAGCGAACGACGTCGACATCACGTAACTCGGGTGGCCGGTGGCGCAACCAAGATTCACGAGACGACCTTCGGCAAGCATGTAGAGCTGACGACCATCCTTAAAGGTGTAACGGTCGACCTGCGGTTTGATGGTATCCTTCTTCGCGCCCTTGAAGGCGTTGAGGCGGACCACCTGAATTTCGTTATCGAAGTGGCCGATGTTACAAACAATCGCCTGGTCCTTCATCTTGGTCAGGTGCTCGAGGGTGATAATATCCTTATTACCCGTGGCGGTGACATAGATATCGGTCTGGCCGAGGGTATCCTCGACGGTGACGACCCGGAAGCCTTCCATCGCAGCCTGCAGCGCGCAAATCGGATCGATTTCGGCGACCTGCACCGTGGCGCCGAGGCCGCGGAGAGATTGGGCCGAGCCCTTACCAACGTCGCCGTAACCAATGACGAGGGCAACCTTGCCCGCAATCATGACGTCGGTTGCGCGCTTGATGCCGTCGACGAGCGATTCGCGGCAACCGTAGAGGTTGTCGAACTTCGACTTCGTGGCGGTATCGTTGACATTGACGGTCGGAATGAGTAGCGAGCCTTCTTCGAGCATACGGTAGAGACGTTTCACCCCGGTGGTGGTTTCTTCCGAGACACCCTTCCAACTCTTGACGACCTTGTGCCAATGTCCGGGGCGCTGCTTCGCGACCTTCTTCAGAAGATTTTTGATAATCTGCTCTTCCTCAGAATCTGATTTCGTGTCGACCCACTTGGAACCGTTCTCAAGTTCGTAGCCCTTGTGGATAAGGAGCGTCGCGTCGCCGCCGTCGTCGACGATTAATTCAGGGCCGTCGCCATTCGGCCAGGTCAACGCCTTCATGGTGCAATCCCAGTATTCTTCAAGCGTCTCACCCTTCCAGGCGAAGACCGGAACGCCCGATTTGGCGATGGCGGCAGCGGCGTGATCCTGAGTGGAGAAAATATTACAGGAGGCCCAGCGGACATCGGCGCCGAGTTCGGCGAGCGTCTCGATCAGGACAGCGGTCTGGATCGTCATGTGCAACGAGCCAGCGATGCGCACGCCCTTGAGGGGCTTGCGCTTGCCGTGTTTAGCACGGAGCGCCATGAGGCCGGGCATCTCGTGCTCGGCGACCTGTAGCTCTTTGCGACCCCACTCAGCAAGGCTGAGATCGGCGACATGGTAATCGGCCCCCTTGTTAGAGGCGCGAGAGGATTTCTTGGCGGACATGATGGGTAATGAATGAAAGGTTAGCGGACGTTGGCGTTGATGGCCTTGATGAACGCCGGAAGTTTCGAGGTGACTTCCCACGGCAGGCCTTTTTTGCCAAAGTGACCGTAGTGCGTGCTCGCCCGGTAAATCGGGCGGCGTAAGTCGAGCTGGCGGATAATCTCGGCAGGATTGAAGAGGAAGATCTTTTTCACCGCGGCGAGGATGACCGCGTCGTCCACCGCTCCGGTACCAAAAGTGTCGAGGTGGATGCTGGTTGGCTCGGGATGGCCGATGGCGTAAGCCATTTGCAACTCGCAACGTTCGGCGGCGCCAGACGCGACAATATGTTTGGCGACCCAACGGGCCATATAGGCGGCCGAGCGGTCGACCTTCGTCGGATCCTTGCCGGAAAACGCACCGCCACCGTGGCGACCCATGCCGCCGTACGAGTCGACGATGATTTTGCGACCGGTGAGACCGCAGTCGCCCTGGGGTCCGCCGACGACGAAGCGGCCCGTGGGGTTGATCAGGTATTCGGTCTTCTTGCCGACGAGCGCTTTAGGCAGGACTTTAAGGATGACCTGTTCGATACAGAATTTTTCGATTTGGCGGTGCGAGACATCAGCCGTGTGCTGGGTGGAGATCACCACGTTCTCGATAGCCACTGGTACGCCATCTTCGTAACGAACGGCCACCTGAGATTTGCAATCCGGGCGAATCCATTCGGTGCCTTTGGCACCGGATTTACGAATACGAGCCAACTCGCGATTGAGGCGGTGGGCGAACATCACCGGAGCTGGCATCAGCTCAGGAGTCTCGTTGGTAGCGTAACCGAACATGATACCTTGGTCGCCGGCACCCATCTTCGCATGCTTCTTTCCTTCGGCCTTACGCTCGTCGACGCCTTGGGCAATGTCGGGTGATTGCTTCGTGAGCAGATTGGTGATGAAAACCTTATCGGCGTGAAAGACGTCGTCGTCGTTGACGTAGCCGATTTCACGGATGGCGGCGCGGACGACTTCCTCGAAGTTGACCTTGGCTTTGGTCGTGAGTTCGCCGGCGATAACGACGTGGTCGCTTTTGACGAGCGTCTCGCAGGCCACGCGGGAGAAACGGTCCTGCGCGAAGCAAGCATCGAGGACGGAGTCCGAGATACTGTCAGCAACCTTATCGGGGTGGCCCTCGCCGACGGATTCGGACGAGAAGATGTAGGAGGCGGGAGATGCCATAAGGTCAGGGAAACAAAAGGGTAAGCGGCCGGATGGCAAGTTAGTATCCAAGTATCCAGATAGGAGGATATGTCATTGGAGCCCAAAAGCAGGGCTCAAGGGGAGACCGGAAACCGGGGAGGGTACTGCGGGAGATGCATTCCCCAGCTAATTATCCGGTCTCCGGTCTCCCTTTGCGTTCGTGGTTCGCGGTAGGGCTGACCGGCCCTGGTCAGCCGAGGTTGAGCGGGCCGCTCAACCCTACCCGATGCGGCCCACCCGGGACCTGA
>CAINMU010000143.1 GCA_903850885.1 uncultured Opitutia bacterium
ACGGGAATACCGGTGGCCTTCGAGGCGATCTCCTTGGCCTCTACGGTCACTTTACGCGGGACGCTCAGGTGATCGATGACCACCCAGACGACCTTGGTCTTCCCATCATCCAGGACCAAAGCCCGCGCTTTCAGCGGGTCATGGACCCCCGTTGCCATATTCGAACTATGCCCGCCTGGCATGTTTACCGGAAACTGGGTGGGCGTGATATCCACCACCGCCGCCCCGGCTTTCAAGGCCGCAGCCGACAGGTTCGTGACCAACGAAGCAGACAGCATCAACCAACAGGCTTAGGAACGCATGGTATGTGGGGGGGTATGCCCGCCATCCTGCCCCACGCCCCACCCCTTACAACCCCGCATCGGGACAACCGATCAAAGGGAAACCGGAAACCGGGATTAAGGCTGCGGCCCTAGGTAGGGATGACCGGCCCGGTCATCCGCGGGCGCGCGAGCCGCACGCCCCTACCTTGGTAACCCCAGCTAACTATCCGGTCTCCCTCTGCTGCCCCCTTTGAGTTCTACCTCTCACCTTTGCACAGGAGCTCCGCTCCGCTTTGCACCTTTGCACGGCTGGGCGGTCTCCATTCGCCCGCCTAATCCTCTGTCCCCCGTAACCATATTTTACTTATGCCTGAAAAACCGTCGCCACGCCCCTTGCGCCCCAGCGAACGAAATGTCAGTCTAGAACTTTATATAACAAAAACACCCTGCTCTTTCACCTCCTCTATGCGCTCCTACGTTCGCCCACTCATCGTCACTTTCTCCTCATTCGCCCTCGCCTCGCTGTTCTCTTACGCGGCAATTACCCTCACGGAACCGACCAAGCCGCGCGAAGAATCCTCCCTCCGCCCAAGTCCCTCCGCCTCCACGCCCATCAAGAAAAGCCCCGAGATGGAAGCGGCGGAATCTTTCACGAAAGCTAAGATGGAAGCGTCCGGTGGAGACCCGAAGAAACTCATGGCCCTGGCCAACTTCCACCTATTGGGATACGGTACCGAGAAGAACGAGAACGAAGCGGCCCGCCTTCACAAGATTGGCGCCGAGAAAGGCGACGCTTTCTGCCAATCCTGCTACGGGCGTGATCTGCTCTTAGGCGTTGGCGTCAAGAAAGACGTGGACGCCGCGCTTATCTGGCTTCGCAAATCAGCTGCACAGAAAGAACCGGAGGCGGAATACGCGCTGCACCTAATCTACGCCGAAGGCAGTGAAGTGAAAGCGGAACCCGATGAAGCGCGCCAGTGGCTCCTGCGTGCGGCAGAACATGGCCACCACGACGCACGGGCCGACCTTGCCGAGGAGATTCTGCAAGCGAAAGACCATAAGCGCGCCAAGTCCGTCCTCTCTTGGGTGCGCTCAGGCGCGATGGCAGGCCATGCGCGCTCATGCTACATCATGGGATTCATCTATTCCGTCGGCGTTGGAGTGAAGGAAGACCCCATCGAGTCGATGGCCTGGCGGATGGTCCTGCTCAATATCCATGACGAAGAAAATTCTCGCGCGTGGAAGATCGATTACAAAGGCCTCGGTGAAGGCGACCAAGCGAAAGCGGAGAAACGCGCCAAGGAACTTTCCGGAGAGCGCGAGTATCACTCCCCTTTCGCCCGGGATCCCGTTGAGCTGGCTGCCGAGAAAAAGGATTACGAGGAGACCAAACAAAAGGCAGAAAAAGGCGACGTGGATGCGCAATACCACCTGGCCATGCTCTATGACTTCGGACGCGGCACGGAAAAGAACGACACCGAAGCCGCACACTGGTGTCGAAAGGCTGCCGAAAAAGGTCATGCCGAAGCCCAATTCTCCCTAGCCCAAACACTCCGCCTGGGCGAGGCGGTGGCGCCCGATATGAAGGAAGCCTTTGTCTGGTTCATGAAGTCCGCGCTACAAGGCAATGCCGAGGCCGAACATGCACTAAGCGTCTGCTATCAGAATGGTGATGGGGTTAAGGAAAATGAAGTCGAAGCTCGGAAGTGGCGCCAGAAGGCCGCCGAGAAAGGCAACCCTCGCTCGCAGTGCAATCTCGGGAACGACTATTACGGCGATAAACCCGACTTGGCCAACGATGCTATCGCGGCTCGCTGGTACCGCAAGGCGGCCGAGCAACTTCATCCCAAGGGCGGTTTCAGCCTCGGCCTCTGTTACCTGACCGGCCGCGGCGTACCACAGAATAAGATTGAGGGGCTGGCTTGGATGCTCACCAGCGCGGAAAACCTCGCACCGGAGTTCAAGGATGACCTTGTGAATATCATGAACGACTTCACTGAAGACGAGATCAAGAAAGCCCAAAGCCGCAGCGATGAGCTACTTAAAGAGTGCCTAGCCAAGCTTAAGGTGGCCAATGACAAAGCCGCCTCCGCATCGAGGTAGGGGAACCGCCGCGTGCTGCCCTAGCTGCCGTTACATCTTCTACATCTTCCAACCGCCAACCGCTTACCGCCAATACCTGATATGGTTAGCCCTACCCACCCGAAGCTTGTTCCAACTTTTTCACCTTTGCACGCGGCGACGCCGCATTTGCACCTTTGCACGGTCTCTCTGTCTCCCTTTTCAACGTGTCAACTGATTAACTAATTAGCGGCCCGCGCCTACGGCGCGGCGCAGCTCCTCCATCGCCGCACCCCCGGCATCAATCGCCATCCCACTCGCATCCTTGACCGAGCTATGCTGGGCGTAGTCTTCAAAAACCTGCTTCTTCCGATCGATCAGCAGTACGAGGGCTTCGTCGACAGTTCCTTTGGCGATCAGGCGGTGAGCGTTGACCTTGCGGGTCTGGCCCATGCGCCGGACACGGGCGATCGCCTGACGTTCGGTTGAGGGTTTGAATTGGGGCACCATCAGTATAACAACCTGGGCGCACTGGAGATTGATGCCCACGCCACCGGCTTCGATCTGCAGTGCCAAGACCCCGAAGCCTTCCATGGCGGCGAACCGATCCAGAACGAGCTGACGTTCCTCCGCGCTGATCGAGCCATGGATCTGGGGACAACCCCCGACCACGGTACTGACATCATCCAGCACCTGTCGAAAGAACGAGAATACAGCGATCTTGCGTCCGTCTTCCTTGTATCCCTCGAGCAGCTCGCGCAGACGGTCGAACTTCGCCGACTGCTGCCCACCAGCCCCAATCGTGGCGGCCAGTCGCTTGTGCATGAGATTATCTGGACTCATCCGATAGGCCTCCACATCAGCAGAT
>CAINMU010000144.1 GCA_903850885.1 uncultured Opitutia bacterium
AGGCAAGGCGACAAGGGGGCGAGGGAGTAAGAACCGCAAGGGGAGACCGGAGACCGGGATATTTGCTGCGGGCATTTAATAACCCCCAGCCAATCATCCGATCTCCGGTTTCCCTTTATTCGAAGGGCTACCTACTAACGCGCGTTCCCGTTAAACGTCAGGCGCTGGCCTTTCGGGGCGTCGGCGCGCATCTGGCCGTTCTCGAAGACGCAGACTCCGTTGACGAACGTGCGCTCGATTGAGCTACTGAAGGTGTGGCCTTCGAGCGGCGACCAGCCGCATTGATAAAGGACATTCTCCGCCTTCACGGTGTAGGGTTTCTTGGGATTAACGACCACGAGGTCGGCCCAGTAGCCTTCGCGGATGAAGCCGCGTTTTTCGACGCCAAAGAGGATCGCCGGGGCGTGGCAGGCGCGTTCGACCGCGGTCTCAAGCGTGAACTCGCCTTGTTGGACGAGGTCCATCAGCACCACCAGCGAATGTTGCACGAGCGGCAGCCCAGACGGGGCCTTGAAGTAGGTCTGGGCTTTCTCCTCGCGCGTGTGCGGGGCATGATCGGTCGCGATGACGTCGATGACGCCGGCGGCCACGGCGGCGCGGACGGCCGCGCGGTCGGCGGACGTCTTGATTGCCGGGTTGCATTTAATCTGATGGCCCAGCCGGGCGTAATCTTCTTCGGCGAACCAGAGATGGTGCACGCAGGCTTCGGCGGTCAGTCTTTTCCCTTTCAAGGGCGCGGCGCTGAAGAGGCTGAGTTCCTTTGCGGTGGTGATATGTAAGATGTGCAGACGTGCATCATGGCGTCGGGCGAGCTCGGCGGCCATGGATGATGAGGCGTAGCAGGCTTCGACCGAGCGAATGCGACCGTGTTCGGAGGCCGGGACGTCGTCCCCCCACTTGGCTTTAGCAGCGGCCTCGGCCAATTTAATCATCGGCGTGTCCTCGCAGTGTGTTGCGATCAGGGTGGGCGAGTGGCGGAAGATACCTTCGAGGGTGGCGGCGGCGTCGACCAGCATATCGCCCGTCGAAGAACCCATGAAGACTTTTACGCCGCAGACTTTTCGGGCATCGACGCGTTTGACGCTATCGAGGTTGGTGTTGGTGGCGCCGAAGAAGAAGGAGTAGTTGGCGGTCGAGGTGGCCGCACCGATGGCATACTTCTTCTCGAGTTCCTCGAGCGTGGTCGCCGGCGGGCTCGTATTGGGCATCTCCATGAACGACGTCACCCCGCCGGCCACGGCCGCGCGGGCTTCGCTGGCGATGCAGGCCTTGTGGGTCAGGCCGGGTTCGCGGAAGTGAACCTGGTCATCGATCAAACCAGGTAGCAGGAGCTTGCCCGTCAGGTCGTATTCCTGGTCGGCCTGGGTGCCGGTAGGCAGCGAGCCGATGCGCTCGATGCGGCCATCGCGGATGAGGACGTCTGCTCGCAAGCGACGGCCTTCGTTGATGAGTTCAGCATTGCGAAGGACGACGGTGCCCATGGAAAGACAGTCTCAATCTAAATGCCTCCCGACCGCAAATGGGAAAACAGGCGGCTTAGGCCGTCACCTTCACCATGTCCGACAAGTCCGACTTCTTGACGCCTTCGGGATTGATATTCACGGCGGAAACGCGGAATTGAGCGCCCTTACGGTGGCTGAACTTGAGGATAAAGTTCGTGACGCTGAGTTTCTCCTCCGGATAGAGCTCGGTCTTACGTGCGACCATGGTCGTGACGAGTTCTTCGACTTGCTCGGCGGTGGCTCCGGGGAGCGCGACCAACGTCTTTTTGGCTTCGGCAATCTTGGCGTCGCCCTCGATGGCTGCGTTCCAGATCAGGATGGCCACGTTCATCGCGCCTTTGGCGGCGGTGTGGTTATTGCCGGCCTGTTCGAGGATGGGCTGAGAATAATTGATCAGCTTATCGGCGAAGCTGGGCTCCCGAGGCGTCGTGTCGGTCGGGGCCGGTGCAGGTGCGGACCAATCACGGACGAGGGGGCGAGCTTTGTTATTACCAAAGGCGCCTTTGGTTTGGCGGCGAGAACGTGAGTTAGGCATGTGACCGGGAAGGGGGACATCCAAGGGAAACCCGCCCCGCCCGTTCGGCAAGCCCTTTCCTTGGAGCGTCCCTTGACACCCAGCCCCTGTCAGGCCAGCCTGCCCGAGTCCCCAAAACCGCCGTGTCCGATTATAGCGAAGTCATCCGCGCCCACCGCCGCGACCATCTCGCCAGGCCTCACTCGCTCCCCCGCGGCGTCCATCGTCACTTTGAGAGTACGCTTTTACCGCTGCCTTTGGAAAAGGTCTTCGAGTTTTTCTCTAAGGCCGAGAACCTCGAGGCGATCACGCCGCCGGAATTAAAATTTAAAATCCTGACTCCGCGGCCGATCGTCCTGACAACGGGTGCATTGATCGACTATCGCCTGACGCTCAGCGGCGTGCCTTTCGGTTGGCGCACCCGCATCACGCATTGGGATCCGCCTTATGCGTTCGTCGACGAACAGTTGAAGGGGCCTTACGCGGTCTGGCATCACACGCACACCTTCGCCGACGAAGGTGGCAAGACGCGCATGGATGATGAAGTCCTCTATAAGCTTCCGCTCTGGCCGCTCGGTGAAGTCGCTTACCCGTTCGTTAAAGGTAAGGTTGAGCGTATCTTCCGTTATCGCCGGACGAAGGTTCGCGAAATGCTCGGCGTCTGAGGCTGAAATCTACTTAATCGGCGGCGGCGGCGGGCATACGACCGTATCGGAAAAATCTGCGGGGCGGGGATGTTTCCCGGCCCAGGCAATTCCCCTTAATAGTAAGGTGCGGACGTCGTTGCGTTGGAAATTAACATAGGTATGGCCGGGAATGAAAACGAACGCCCGGTAGGCACCCTGTTCATAGGTCCAGGCCTGCGTTTGCGCTTCGAAACGGTCGCCGATATTTTTAGGCGTCGGCGAGGTGGCGAGGACGTGGATGTCCTTCCGCAGATCCATTTCGTAATAGATCTCATCCTGCATCTTGAAATCCGCGATGCGCGCGGTGATGACGTGCGTCTTATCGACAAAGTCCAATTGCATGGGGCCTTCGCGGTAGCGGGTGACTTTCTGGCGCCAGGAGCCACCGATGAGTTCCTTGTAGAAGTCAGTCCCCTCCGGAGTGCTGGCGACGCTGCCCGCGTGGATCACGACGAGCCCGCCGCCGTTTTTCGTGAATGCGGTGATGCGTTCGCGCTCTTCGGATTTGAAATCGCCCCCACCTTGACGGTGGATGATCACGACGTCGGTTTGAGCCAACTGTTCAGCCGTCGGGAAGATTTCACTGCCGGTCGCGCTCGCGCCATGATCGACTAAGAGTGGTACCCAATCGCGGAGAAAGGCGGGGTGATCGTGATCGCCGGGTTTATGCGTCTTGGGGCCGGAGCGAATAAAGACGCGCAGTTGCTTAGGTGGAACGCCTTTGATTTCGGCTGGAACTGGGGCGTCGGCCGCAAAGACGGCCACGACGGCGAACAAGGGGAGGAGGCAGCGCATGGGATAAGAATGAGTGCAAAGGTGCAAAAGTGCAAAGGTGGAGAAAGGGGTAGGGGTAGGGGTAGAAAAGGCAGCAAGCCAAGGGAGACCGGAAACCGGATAGAATGCTGCGGTTATTGGCCCCCAGCTAATCATCCGGTCTCCGGTCTCCCTTTGAGTTCTGCCCCTCTGTATCGAGGTAGGGGCAGCACCGCGTGCTGCCCTAGCTGCGATTGTCTTGGGTAGGGATGAGCGCCCGCGCTCATCCGCGGCTGACCGAGGCGGTCAGCCCTACCTGGAGGCCTTACCTTAACGCTTTTGCACGACAGGTGATCTCTGCCTATTCCAGCACTCCTGGCAAATCAGCCAATGACATCACGAAGGCATCCGCGCCGGCTTTGACTTTGGGGCGAACAACGTACCTTCCGAAGCCAATGACTTTGTCGACGTCTCCTTTGACTTCGAGGTCGCTGGCGCCGTCGCCGACCATGACCACGATCTGGGCTTTGAAGTCGGCTCGCAGGCGCCGGGCGATCATGTTCTTGCCTTTTGATTTCGAAGTCGGGCAGGTCTCGTCAAATCCGGCATACGTCCCGTCTTCATTAAATTTTAGGACCACGGCCTCGACGCGGGCGACCCCGAGGAATTTGGCCAAGGGCATGATGGCTTGGGTGAAACCTCCGCTGACGATGGCAATCTTCCACCCTGCTGCGCGCAGTTTATCGAGCGTTTCGATGGCGGTAGGTTCGACCGTGGCGATATACTTGGTGCCGATGGCTTGGAGTTCGGCGAGCGTCGGTTTGATCATATTCAAACGCTGGGCGAAGATTTCCTCCATGGGTGTGCCGCCATTCATGGCCGCGTTGGTCATATCCTCTACGGCCTTAAAGATGGCTGGCCCGCGCAACCGCCCGAGTTCGTCGATACCCTCGATGGATGAGAGGGTCGAGTCGCAGTCGAGAAGAAGGAGTTTCGTGGGCACGCGGGACTAGAAAGGGCGGCGCGGTTAAGGTCAAGAAAGGGCGGAGTGTGAGAGTATGGAGTATAGGCCGCTGAATGGTGGACGCCTAGGTTAGGGCGTGGCTTCGCCGCGCCCGCGGGGACTGGGTAGGGGCGCCACTGCGTGGCGTCCGTTCGTCTAACCTCATGCGAATCACCGAAGGCGCTTCTCTACTTTAAATGGTCAACGGACGCGACGCAGTCGCGCCCCTACCTTCGGCCACCATCCGACGGCCGCTTGGGCCGCACGCGGTGCTGCCCCTACCTCGATGCCATTTGTGCCCCTGCCCGCCACCCGCCACCCGCCACCCGCCACCCGAAATATAATCAGCTCCCCTGTATCCACCCGATCAGCTTACTGAACCAGCGGGTGGGCTTGGCGGCGGCGCCGCGGCGTTCGCGGAGGAGGGCGAGGATTTCCTGGCGGCCGAACATCGTCGCGTAATCGACCGGCGTCGAGCCGCCTTGGTCAGCGAGCGGATCGGCGCCGGCGTCGAGGAGTAGCGTGGCGATGTCGACGTAGCCCTTGAAAGCCACGCCGCCCAGGGGCGTCTGGCCCTTATCGTTGCGAAGGTCGACCGTGGCGCCCGACTTCAGCAGTAGCTTCACGACCTCGATCCGGCCATGGTAACTGGCCAGCATCAGCAGCGTGTTACCCTTGGCATCCTGTGCGTCCACCGCTAGGATGTCCTTGAGTATGGCCGCCAAGCCTGCCGCATCGCCATTGCGCGCGAAATCGGCTGCGGCATCGGGAAGAACATCGGAGTTCATGCTGACCCCAGCAGCTTTCGCAGGCCGGCTTCGTCGAGGATGGCGACGCCGAGTTCCTGGGCCTTGGTGAGTTTGGAGCCGGCTTCTTCGCCGGCCACGACGTAATGCGTGTTCTTGCTGACGCTGCCGGAGACCTTCCCGCCGGCCTTCTCGATTAGATCGCGTGCTTCGTCGCGTCCAAGGGTGGGGAGGGTGCCGGTGAGCACGAAGGTCTTGCCAGTGATACCTGCGACCGAACCCGCGGCGGCGGCTTCGACGAGGTTCAGGCCGGCGCTACGCATGGCCTGTACCCATTCGCGATGATGCGGATCACTAAAAAAAGATAAGACAGACTCGGAGACTTCGATGCCGACTCCGCTGATCACGGAGGTATAAGTCTCATGGCCTTTCTTTCCGACTTTGGAAATGAGTAGGTCACCAAGCTTAGCGCTTTCCAATGCGTCCATGGACTTAAAATGGCGAGCGAGGTCCTTGGCGGTCTGCATGCCGACATTTGGGATGCCGAGGGCGTGAATCGCGCGCCAGAGCTCGCGCTGCTTGGCCTGCTCAAGGCCGGCCATCATGTTATCGACGGATTTGTCTTTGAAGCCATCAAGCATCCGCCACTGCTCGGCCGTAATGGACAAGGCTTGGACGGGGGCATCGACCAACTCGAGATCGATCAGTTGTTCGGCTACAGCCACGCCCAAGCCATCGATATCCAAGCACTGTTTGCAGGCGAAATGGATCAGCCGGCGGACCTTCATGTCGCGCGAAGGAGTGCGGAGCTTGTAAGCGGCTTCTTCGCCATCGCGCGCGGCGTCGAGGCCGAGTTCTTTGAGGCGGGCTTCGAAATCGAACGGCTGGGCCTCGGCGGGACGTTTCTCGAGCACGACCTTGAGTATCTGCGGGATGATCTCGCCGGCCTTCTGGATGCGCACGGTATCGCCTTCGCGGATATCCTTGCGCGTGATCTCGTCGGCGTTGTGCAACGTGGCGCGGGCGACGGTCGAACCGGCGAGCAAGACGGGGTCGAGTTCGGCGACGGGGGTGATGGCGCCGGTGCGGCCGACTTGCATGCTGATGGCACGCAGAATGGTTTCCGCTTGGTCGGGCGGAAATTTGAATGCCACCGCCCAGTGCGGGAACTTGCTCGTGGTGCCGGCTTTCTGTTGTTCGGCAAGGCTATTCAGTTTTACCACCGCTCCATCCGTGGGGAAGGGAAGGTTGCGCCGAATCTGGTCGAGTTGTTGGATGGCGGCCCACGCGGCCTTGATGCCGTGTTGCAGTCCGATGTCGTCGCGGATCGGAAAGCCCGAATCTTTCAGGCGTTGCTTGAAGTCCGAAAGTTTGGCGAACATGGCGGGTTCGCAGGCTCCTAATCCGTAACAGACGATGCTCAGATTGCGGCTTTGGGCCACGGCGGCATCAAGTAACTTGACCGTGCCAGCGGCGAGGTTGCGCGGGTTGGCGTAAAGGGCTTCGCCTTCGGCTTCGCGTTCGCGGTTCAGGCGCTGGAACTCCTCCAGCTCCATATAGATTTCGCCGCGGACTTCGAGCAGGTCGGGAGCGTCGGCCAACTTGCGGGGGATCGATTTGATCAGAGCAACGTTATGGGTGACGTCGTCGCCGCGCGTACCGTTGCCGCGGGTGACCGCCCGCACAAACTTACCGTTTTCGTAAGTGAGCGAGACGGCGACGCCGTCGATCTTGGGTTCGACGACGAATTGCAAGGCGCTTGCGTCGACGGCCTTGGCCAGGCGTTCTCCGAATGCCATGAAATCGGCTTCGTCGTAAGTATTGTCCAGCGATAGCATCGGCGACTTATGGTCGCGTTGGTGAAAGCCCTCCGCCTTGTCGTCGCCGATGCCGAGATCGGGACCGGCGAACATCGGGAACTCCCGTTCCAGGTCGGCGAGCTGGTCGACGAGCTTATCGAATTCGAAATCGGAAATCTCTGGGGCGTGCTTTTTTCGATACAGCTCTTCGTAACGCTGGATTTCAGCGCGAAGGCGGAGGATGTGATCGCGAGGCGTTTCCGACATGGACGTCAGCTGAGAATAAAGGGGGG
>CAINMU010000145.1 GCA_903850885.1 uncultured Opitutia bacterium
ACCGCCACCGAGGGAGACTTGGTGACGGAAATTGCCTTCCCCAAAAGGCGTGGGCGCACGATCAAAGACCAGACCCTTCAGCCCGAAGACCGGCTCGGAGTTACCCTCGCCGTAAGGTTGAAGTAAATCGAGGTCATCCAGGAGATTATCGGTGACCTCCGAGGATTTCATCCAATGGGCGATATCGATGTCGCGACCATCAGCCAAAACCACCCCGGCCTTACGCTGGGCTTCGACGGCGGCCGCAAAGCGGGCCCGAAAGGCCTCCACGTCGCTCACGTTCAAGGATACCCCGACAGCCATAGGATGGCCGCCGTAAGTCTTCAAAAGGTCAGCACAGACCGCCAGAGCCTCGACAAGGTTCGTCCCGGGGACGCTACGACCTGAACCGCGTGCCGTCTCGCCTTCCTTGCCGAGAACAATCACCGGACGGTCAAGAGCTCGACAGATTTTACCGGCTGCGATGCCGACCACCCCGGGATGCCAGTCACCGTGGACGACGTAGCCCGCCAGATCACCCATCGCCGTAGCTTGGGCGGTGGCTTCCTCGGTCACCTTACGATCGATTTCTTGGCGTTCGCGATTGATCGCATCGAGTTGAGCGGCATCGCGCAGACAGTCGGCGGCGGAATCGGAAAGCAGTAATCTTAACGGCAAAGAAGCATCCGCCAGACGGCCGCTGGCATTGATGCGCGGGCCGATGCGATAGGAAACATCGACGGATGTAAGGATGCCGCCGGGCTCCATGCCGCTGACGGCGATCAGAGCACGCACGCCGGGACGCCGGGCTTCACCGAGCGCCCGCAAACCATGCGCAGCTAAGATACGGTTTTCCGAACGCAACGGCACCAGGTCGGCGATCGTGCCGAGCGCAGCCAGATCGAGATAGTCCTTCACCAGAATCTGGGTACCACGCTCATCCCCGGCCAGGCGAAGGACCTTCAAGACCCCATGGATAAGCTTGAAGACCAAACCCGCGGTGCAAAGCGACTGCCAGGGAGCATCCACCGCATCATTCACGCGAGGGTTGACCAAAGTACAAGTCGCGCGCTGATCCTTGGCGACGTGGTGATCCACCACGATCACCTCGACCCCAGCCGCAAGGAGACGATCCACCTCGGGCTTGGAATTTGTCCCGCAATCCAGCGCCACGAAGAGATTCGGGTTCGCTTCGGCCAAGACACGATCGAGCGCCGCCATCGAAAGACCGTAGCCCTCCTCCAACCGACGGGGCACGAAGTAAGCAGGGTCGGCACCGAGACGACGCAAAAAGTGGACGAGCATCGCCGTACTCGAAACCCCGTCGACATCGTAGTCGCCAAGGATCGCGATGCGTTCCTTGCGTTCGGCGGCAAGCACGAGACGTTCCGCCGCTTCGCGCAAGCCGCCGACCGCGAACGGATCGGTGACGTGGGCGAGTTGCGGACGGAGGTGACGCTCGGCGTCAGCTTCATCGGAAAATGAGCGCGCCAAAACGGACGCGACCGGTTCGCTTATCCCAAGCAAGACTGCGATCCGGCGAGTTAAGCCAGCATCCGCAGCCCGGTGTGACCAGGCAGCCATGGACGTGGGCTGGACTTAGGCGTCCGAGCCTGCCTCCCAGGAATAGGTGCGCGGAAGTTCCGCGGCATCTACGCCCTTACGATCGCCCTTGTGCCACCAATAGAAAATGGGGCTGGCAATGAAGATTGAGGAGAAGGTTCCGGTAAGCACGCCGTAGATGAAGACTTCGCCGTAAAGGCGGACGTCGCCGGCGCCAAAGGCCCAGAGCGAAACCGCGCACAGGAATACGGTGGAGGAAGTCAGGATCGTACGTGAAAGCGTGCGGTTGATAGCGAAGTGGATCACATCGCGCAAGGAGCGTTCGGGATTATTGCCCAGTTCTTCGCGGATTCGGTCAAAGACGACGATTGTGTCATTCACCGAGTAACCGATGATGAGCAAGATGGCCGCGATGAGCGAGGCGTTGAATTGGCCACCAAAGAAGACGAAGAGAGCGATCGTCATCAGCACGTCGTGGAGCGTGGCAATCATCGCCGCGACCCCGAAGCCCGTCTCGAAGCGAAGCGAGACGTAGATGCCGATGCCCACGAGTGCGAGCACCACCGACCAGATCGCATTATAACGCAGCTCATTGCTGACGGAGCCACCGACGGCCTCCCGCGAGAGCATGAGTTTTTCGACGGGCAAATCTTTGTCTTTCAGGATTTCAGGCATCTGCGCCTTGATTGCCGTGACGATCTTGGCCAGGTTGGCGAAATCGCCCTTGGCCTTATCCTTGGTCAGTTCGGTTTCGACACGGAGTGTCGGTTCGCCGCCACCCACAGGGATTTGAATCGTCACCGTGGTATCGGAAAGACCTACCGAGTTGGCCAATTTGAGCACCTTGCCGGTATCCACCTTCTGGGCGGAATTGACGGCCAGGAGAGTCGATTCACCGCCACGGAAATCCTTGCCGAAAGCTTCCTTACCTTTGAAAGCCAGTTCACTGATACCCAAGGCGACGATCACCCACGAGACGATGAACGCGACGCGCGCGAAGTTCAGGAACGGAATCGCCAAATTAGGGCGGAAGACCGGCAAGCCGAAGATTCGCGCCATGACGCCGCGCGACAACGCCAGTTCCTGCAGACCGCGGCAGGTGACCAGCGTCGTGAAGAGCGTGGTAAAGATGCCGAAGGTCAGCGTGATGCCGAAGCCGCGCACCGGGCCCGTCCCCATGAACGTCAGGATCAACGCCACCAGCAAGTGCGTCAAATTGGCGTCGATGATTGTCCAGGTCGCGCGGTTGTAACCTTCACGCAGCGCCAAGGCACGATCCTTACCGAGGGCCGTTTCTTCACGGACGCGCTCGAGAATAAGAATATTCGCATCCACCGCCATGCCGAGCGTCAGCACCAAAGCGGCGACCCCAGGCAAAGTAATCGTGGCATTGAAGTAGGCCATGGCACCCAGCATCAGGAGCAAGTTGAGCACCATGCCGGTGATGGCGATGAAGCCACCCCAGAGGTAGAAGCCCACCATGAAGAAGACCACCAAGCCGACTGCGACCGCGGAGGCCACGACCGATTTAGCTTGGGCGTCCTTCGCCAAGGAGGGACCGACCGAAGTTACATCCTGCGTGATGAGGGGGAATTCCAACGGATTATTGAGCACGTTGGAAAGATTCACCGCTTCTTCACGCGTGAAAGAACCCGTGATGGTCGCGCCCGTACTACGGATGGCCTCGCGGACCGTGGGAGCGGACTGCAATTTGCCGTCGAGGACGATGGCCAATTGACCAATCGAACGTTGATTACCTTCGGCAATCTTGGCGGTGAGGTCGCCGAACTTCTTCGAACCCTCGTCGGTGAACTTCATGTCCACGTAAAAGGAGATACCGTCGTCGGAGCGACCCGAGGCGGCCTTGATGATCGCACCCGTCGCATCCGCGCGTTTGCGGACATAATAACGGCGGATCGTCACTTGGCCGGAGCGACTATCGACATCGCGCAACAGCAGAACTTCGTAGGTTGAAATGGCCGAACCGGCGCCGCCGAAGCTATCTTCCGCCATTGCCTTCAGCGAATGTTCGCGTTCGGTTTCGGACGGATGCTCGGTGCGGTGAACCTGACGGAATTCGAGTTTGGCCGGTTTCTTCAAAGCATCGATAACGTCGGGATTATTGGCGGCATCTTCTCCGGGAAGCTGGACTTCCAACGAAAGATCGCCGACGGGACGCAAGACCGGCTCGGCTACGCCGAACGAGTTGATGCGTTGCTCCATCACTTGCAGCGCCTGGCTAACCATGGCCGCGTGGGAAACATTAGCCTTATCCGAAGCCCCCTTCGCGCCAGATTCGGCACCCGTGGGGTCGACCTTCAGCGTAAACGATACCCCACCCTGCAAATCGAGACCGAGCTTGAGACGACCCTGCGAGCGCTGCAAAAGCTGCTTGAGCACCAAGATATTACGCTTCGCCTGATCGGGCTCGCGGACGAATTCGGCTTCCGTGAAGAAGAACGGACGGAGATCGACACCTTCCTTACGACCACGTCCTTCGCTGATATCGCGCAAAGCTTGGTAATAAGAAACGGATTTCTTTTCAGCTGGGATGGCGGCATCTTGGTAGGCCTGCACGCGCTCCTTGGCTTCGGTATGGATTTTTACGAAGTCGGCCTGACTGGCGATGACTTGCGACGGGGCAAAACTGTCGAGGGGGGTGGGAGCGAAGGGGTAAAACTCGACCCAGGCCACAGCCAAGGCGATGAGTGAGACCGCAAGCTTCCAGAACCAAGTCCTGGATGACATCATAGAAATAAGGCTTAGGGGTTAGGGATGATTTAGGATTGGACGACCTTAAGGGATTCGTCTTCGGCCTTACCCATCACGGCGGACTTGTGCACGACCATGCGGCCGGATTCGAGTTCGAGCGTGACGCGATCATCTTTAATCGAGACCACCCGAGCGTAGATACCACCAGCAGCGAGGACTTGATCTCCCACGGCGAGCGAAGATTGCAGTTTTTCGAGCTCTTTTTGGCGTTTGCGCTGAGGGGCAAAGAGCAGGAAATACATGCCTACGAGCAAGAGCCCGTACATGAGCAAAATATTCGTTCCGCTGGGACCGTCTGCGGTAGGAGCAGCAGCTGCTTGTGCTAGTTGTTGGAAGACAACAGTTTGGATGGTATTCATTGTATGTATTGTTTGGAAAGTGTTGGGGCCGAAAGCCTTGAAATGCGAATGAGACACAAAAAGGCAATCCCGATTGGTTTTGATTACCCCCGAAGGGGTGTCAGTGTGAATAACTCAATCCATGAGCGAAACCACATCGGAGCCAGTCCAAGGCTCTAACTCCACGCCCGTCAAGCCGCTGACCATGGCGGCGGCCATCGCGGCACTTGGGGTGGTCTTCGGTGATATCGGAACCAGCCCCCTCTACGCTTTTCGGGAATGCTTGCGCAATGGCCTGAATAATGGTGGCACGATCGGTCAGATCGTCGTCCCGGCGGTGTCGATGATCATCTGGTCCCTCATCTGCGTGGTGATGGTGAAATACGTCCTCTTCATCATGGAGGCTAACGAGGACGGCGAAGGGGGCATTATGACCCTGGTCTCCCTGGCTACCAAGAAGGAGAAGGCCGATGACAAGATGGAAGAAGAGCGGACCCACGTCCAAGCCAAGCGCAAGCACCGCAGCGTACTCGTTCTTCTAGGTGTCTTCGGCACTGCCCTGCTCTTCGGCGACGGCGTCATCACCCCGGCAATCTCGGTACTCTCGGCGCTGGAAGGCATCAAGGATGCCAACACGAGCCTGAAGGGACCGTTCTCCGAGCAAACCCTAATCGTCCTTATTCCTGCTATCGCGGTCATCATCCTCGTGGGCATCTTCGCCCTGCAGCGGCGAGGCTCCGGCAAGGTTGGGAGTTATTTCGGCCCCATCACCTTGGTCTGGTTCGCTTGCATCGCTACCACTGGCATCGGCGCCTTAGTCCAGCACCCAGCCCAGGCCTACGCCATCCTCCACGCCTTCAATCCCTTGGAGTCCATCGGCTTCTTCATCGATCATCCCGGGCTGGCGATGATCATCACCAGTGCGGTCTTCCTTTCGGTCACGGGAGCCGAAGCCCTCTATGCGGACATGGGTCACTTCGGCCAGAAGCCGATCCGAGCCGGCTGGTGCTTTATCGTCTTCCCTGCCCTCATCCTGAACTACCTCGGGCAAGGCGCCTGGGCCCTCGCCCAGCCAGTGGCGACCTTTGCGGTAACTAACGGCGTCGACGGCAAGTCCCAATTTGTCCAAGAGATCAACCCGTTCTTCAACCTGGCCCCGAACTGGGCCCAGATTCCGCTCGTCATCATCGCCACGCTGGCCGCGATCATCGCCTCGCAAGCACTCATCGCAGGTGCGTTCTCCACCACGATGCAGGCTATCCAGCTCAACTTCCTGCCTCGGATGCGCATCGAGCAGACTTCGGATGAGGAGTCTGGCCAAATCTATATCCCGATTATCAACTGGTTGCTCATGATTGGCTCCATCACCCTGGTATTGCAGTACAAGTCGTCGCAACACCTCGCCAGCGCCTATGGTATCGCGGTCAGTCTGACGATGTTGGTGACCACCATCCTTTTCGGACAATACCTGCGCCAGCGCTTCAAGATTCCGACCGTCACGGCCTACGTCTTTGTCGCACCGGTCATCCTGCTCGAGGTCGTCTTTGTTGCCTCGAACCTCCCCAAAATCTTCGAGAGTGGCTGGCTGCCACTCACCGCTGGCTTCCTGGTCTACTATATCATGGCCGTCTGGAATAAGGGTCGCCAAGTGATGAAGGAAAAGATGAGCGAAGGCGAAACTTCGGGCGACTTTGAAAACTTTTTGGACAGCGTCGAGGATCGCTTTATCGCCGGCAAACTGAGCCGCGTCAAGGGAACCGCTGTCTACATGACTGGCTCGACCAAGTCGGTGCCGATGGCCCTCGCCCATAATCTTAAGCACAACAAATCCCTGCACGACCACATCATCGTGGTATCCCTCAAGGTCGACGACGAACGCGCCATCGTATCTCCGGCCGACCGGATCAGCTTCAATACGCGCGGGCCGAAGTTCTGCAAGGTCGAGAGCCACGAGGAGTTCCCGTCGGTCCTCAGCGTGACTGGCAAATTCGGCTTCCGCGAAAAACAGGACGTCTTCCCCGTATTGGAAGCAGCCTATAAGGAATTGGGCATCACGCCGAACTCAATGGAAACCACTTACTTCCTCAGCCGTGAGACCATCGTACGCGCGACGACCGGCTTCTCGCTCAATGCCGTACAAGAAAAATTGTTCGAGGTCTTGAACCGTAACGCCCTCTCCGCAACGGCCTACTTCAACTTGCCGCCCGGCCGCGTGGTCGAGCTCGGCATGCAGGTCGAGCTCTGAGCGCTAACGGAGGGGGGCTTCGATGCGAAAGACGAAAGCCTGCGTACACGGGTGATTTTCTTCGTCGGCCATCTCGCGTGGCGTCGTAAGCACCCACGTACCGCCCAGTTGTTCCCAAGACAGTTTTTCGTCCCATCCGAGAAGCGTGACCTTCGAACCGGCGACCGGATGCAGCACCTTCGAGCGCACCTGCGCACCGGGCCAACCGAGCGCGATCAGATAAATCACGCGTCCATCGCGCGATTGCGTAAAACGGAACGCCCCTTCCGCGGCAGGCTCGAAAGCCCGAACCTGTTGCACCGCTTCGGCATTCACGTCCAACCAAGTCTCGAGGTAGATAAAATTGACGGCCTGCTGATCGGCTCCCGGCGTGATGACGGCGTAAGCATCTTCCGGTGCCCGACCGGCGACCGCAGCTTCGATCAGATTAACGAGCGCCTCTTCTTTCGTGGCCGGCAGCGAACGACACGCCCCCAAGCCGAGTGTTAAGAAAAATAAACCGGCAACGTAGATCCGGCCAGTCATCGGTTTGCCGATTCCTTACTTGGCGCCCTTGCTCTTGGCGACCAGGTCGTAAAAGCGATCGAAGAGCACATCCGCGTCGTTCGGTCCCGGTCCGGCCTCAGGGTGATATTGGACCGAGAAGACTGGCTTATCTTTCAAGCGCAGGCCGGAGACCGTGCCATCGTTGAGATTCAATTCGGTCACAATAGCGCCACAGCGCTCGAGCTCGTCGGCCTTGGAGGCGAAACCGTGATTCTGCGCCGTGATCGAAACGCGATCTTCTTCATTGTTCTTCACGGGCTGGTTTCCGCCACGATGACCGAACTTCAACTTGTAAGTTGAGGCCCCGATGGCGTGGGTGATAATCTGGTGGCCTAGGCAAATACCAAAAATCGGGTACGACTTAATCAGATCGGCCACCGCCTCGTGAGCGTATTTCAGGGCCGCGGGATCGCCGGGTCCGTTCGAAAGAAAAACGCCATCGGGATTGAAAGCGCGGATCTCGGAGGCGGGCGTGCGCGCGGGGAAGACATGAACGTCAAAGCCTGAGGCCACCAAGCGACGGAAAATGGACGTCTTGGCGCCGAAATCATAAGCGGCGATCTTGTAACGCACCGGACGATTCTTGGGCTTATTAAGATGCGTACCCACGACCGTGAAGGCTTCGCAGTCGGCGAGCTTAGGGTCGTAATGATACGGGGCTTTGCAGGTCACCTCTTTGACAAAATCGGCGCCGACCGTACCGGACCAGGCACGGGCACGCTTCAAGGCTTCTTCGTCCGAAATTCCTTCCGTAGAAAGACAGGCCTTCATGACGCCGGCAACGCGAAGTTTTTTCGTGAGCGCGCGCGTATCGACGCCTTCGATGCCAGGAATACCATACTTGGTCAGCCAAGCGCCCAGATCGGTAGTCGCCCGCCAATTGGAAACGATCGGCGAAAGTTCGCGTACCACGAAACCGGCGACATGGGGGCGAGCCGATTCGAGGTCTTCTTCATTGACGCCATAGTTGCCGATCTGCGGTGCCGTCATCGTCACGATTTGTCCGAAATAAGAAGGGTCGGTCAGGATTTCCTGATACCCGGTCATACTCGTATTGAAGACCGCTTCTCCGCAGAGGGTGGCCGCAGCTCCAAACGCCTTGCCCCGAAGAATTGTCCCATCTTCAAGAGCGAGCACAGCGTTGCGATTCATGAGGTCGTTTTGAATGACGGTTCCGCTCCCGTGTGAAGCAAAAAAACACGCGAAACGAAGATAGGTGAAAATTCCCACCGAAGCACCCGGGCGACCCCCCCAGGCGGCGGATGGCTGAAAGTCCTTAGAATCCCTTACTCGGGTCGCCCCCAAGGGGGGCCGACGGACGGGAACGGGGGTCTAAGGTATCGGCGGCATAAGGCTTATGAACCTGCCACCCTGCTCGATAGGGAGCCCCGGCTTCCTTAACCTGCTCAGTGATGGCCTTTAGGACCAAAGGATTAGCTCGCTGCGACCATTCGGGGTGCAACCAGACGCTCGGGGCTAACCAAGCACCCCCGACGGCCTCGGTCCAACGGGCGATGGACTGAGGCTCTTCGACAATGAGCTTAACTTCATCAGCGCGAGCCAAAGCGGACGGGATGGGGGGCTTGGCCCACTTGGGACTGAGGGTCACCCAGTTAAACCCTTTGGCGATGGGATAGGCACCGCAGGTTTCGAGGTGAACCTTGAGTCCGGCCGCCGCCATCGAAGCCAACAAAGGAGCGAGGTCGTGAATGCAAGGCTCGCCACCGGTGAGGACGACAAATTCAGGACGGGAGGCCAAAGCTTCGGTCGCCAGCTCATCGGCCGTGGCCCGACGAACCTGCTTCGGGACGAATTGCGGATGCCAGGTCGAAGCCGAGTCGCACCAAGTGCATTTGACCGGGCAACCCTGCAAGCGGATGAAGAAAGCCTTGCGACCCAAATGCACGCCCTCCCCTTGCCAGCTGAGGAACGTTTCGTTGACCGGGTAAGCGTCAGCCATGCTTAAGCGGAAGGCTGATAGCTCGCCTTATTCTTGGTATCCTCGTGCAGGATGATCTGCCGGACCCAAGCGCGGCCGCCAGTTTCCTTGCGGACCATCGGATCAAAAGTTTCGAACAAGAATTTAGCGATACCTTCGGTCGAAGGCGAATCGATGATCAGCGGCTTGAAGAGCTTCGGATAATTCCGCAACAGCGACTCGCGCAAAGGGTCGTCCTTCGCAAAAAGGCAGGCGTGGTCAAGATTATGGAGAATCCAGGCCTTCAGGAAACCAAGGCCGCCGAAATCCACGACGAAGCCACGCTCGTCCAACTGCTTGCAACCGAACTCGATTTCAATGCCCCAGTTGTGACCATGCAGAAAGGCGCAATGACCCTCATGCCGGAACTGGCGATGAGCGAATGGGATGTCACGGAAGGTCTTGCTGCAGGTGAACATGGGACAGCCAGCAGATAGAGGGGCGAAAGGCCGGGTCGCAAGTAAGATGAGGACCCTGCCCCACGTAAATCGGCCAAAAAGAGGCCTGTCGCATCCTCGTACGACAGGCCTCGCAAGGCGATGAAGCGACTTGGCTTAGAACGAATGCGTCAAACCCAGCGACCAGATCGCGGTGGCATGCACCGGATTGACGAGGGACGTGGAGCTCTTCTCGACATAACTGCGCGTGTCGATCGGCTGGCTGTAAAACAAATAGGCACTCGTGGAAGCACCGAACTTATAGGACAGGCCCGCCGCGACGCTCGTCGTCAATCCGCCAGATTCAAGGTCTTCGTCGTAGACCGACTTGGACGGAGCGGCGACCTGACGCTGGGTGGTCGGATCGAGACGCATGGTGTTCTTGTCACGGAATTGACGCAGCAATGAGCCCTGCAGCGAAGCCGCTAACTTAGTGGTCAATTTGTAACGAACGCCAAAGCCAAGCGAGATCGTGGTGCCAGGACGGAAGTTGACGTCCGAGACAACCGAACCCTGCGCCTGCAGCTGCACGAACTCGGACCAAGCCGAATCGGACGCGCCAAAATCCTTGCGGATGCCGGCGAGCACGTCGGTCGAACCAGTGCCCGGCTGCAGGTAGCGACGCGACAGGCCGCCATCAGGGTCGGCGAAGACGATGTCGTCGTTGCCCGTGGGCAGCTTGACGCCGGCGTTCACGGTGAAGCCGTTCCAGGCGAAACGCGTGCCGATGGTGATGTCACCGAGGCCGATCACGTTCTGGGCGTAGTTGGTCGCACCGACGGCCGTCTTGTCGGTATGCAGGTGACGTTCGACCCGGGGAATCGACAGGGTCCAGGTTTGACCATCCAACTGCGTCTCGACCGTAGCGGTCGTGAGGAAGTGGGAGCCATACCAATGGGCATGGGCGGCATCATTACGTTCATTCTGATCGATGGCATCGAAACGCACGTCGAGCACGAAGGGACTAGCCGGCGAGACGGCCGGACGGTCGGCGAGGCTGTCGACGCAGATCTTCACGCAGCCGCAAGGACAAGCCTGCGCTTCGGTATAGGCGCCGAGCGCGAGGAGGGAGAGCAGAGCGACACACGAGGTGCGCTCGGAGAGGAAGGAAACTTTCATGATGGTTGGTTTTAAATATCTTCGACGCAGGTGTGGCGGCCTGCGCAGGCGACGTCGCGCACCGAGTGGGTGCGACTTGGGAAGAGGGAGAGATGCCACGTGCGAGCCGAACTAACCGCAACCCGCGACGGTGATCAGACCTGCAATCGGGGCGGCGGCACAGGCACCTCAGCTGCGCGTGTCACGCTGACTTCATCCGACGGATACGCATAATCGCGTCCGGAAAAGAACACCGCAGTCAAGAGACGGATTTCGCCGGCGGCCGCATCGGCCTTGGCCTTGACCTTGGCAATCTCCTCCTTGGCGAGCGGAGCCTGCTCAGAATTCTTACGCCCTTCCTGCGCAACCTTACACAGCGGACAAGGGGCGTCTTCGAGGGTCTTCGAGACGGCCGCCGCCGCCGTCAGTTGCGTGGCGTTATCGACCGACATTTTCGTCCACGCTACGACCTGCAGCAGATCCCACGACAACCCGGACGCCGCCAGCCACGCCACAAGGGCGAGCCAGGCGAAAGATTGGCGGAAGCGACGGAGCACGCCGTGAAATTGACCTACCCTATCAACGGCTCAAGCGCTTTCGAAAGGCCTTTGGAAGTTTTACGCCTGCTTATATTCTGAATAAGCCTACGCGACGTAAACCGTAGGGTCGACGACACCAGAGCGGAGAAACGCTTCTTTACGTTCGACGCAGGTTCCGCAGCGGCCGCAATGTTTGGCGCCGCCGACGTAACAGGACCAAGTCAAAGCGAACGGCACGCCGAGTTCGGCGCCGCGTTTCACGATGGCCGTCTTATCCATGCCGACGAAAGGACGCTCGAGGGAAACCTCATGCCAATCGGCCAGGCGGATGGCCTGATCCAAAGCATCAGCAAAAGCGGGGCGACAATCCGGATAGATGGCGTGGTCGCCCCCGTGAGCACCATACGCGACCGACGTGGCCTTAAGGGACATCGCCCAAGCCGCGGCGGTCGCGATAAGGAGCATATTCCGGTTCGGCACGACGGTGGCCTTCATGCTGGCCTCTTCGTAGTGACCTTCAGGCACATCGATATGGGAATCCGTCAAGGCGTTGGCACCGAAGAGCGGCGTCAGCCCGCGGAGGTCGGCGATGCGGTGGGGAACTTTATAATGGGCGCAGATCTCCGCGGCGGCCACGAGTTCACGGCGGTGGCGCTGACCGTAGTCAACCGACAGCGCATGCACTTCCCTGCCCTCGGCCAGAAGATGGGCCAGGAGGACGGTGGAATCCATTCCGCCAGAGTGAATGATGACGGTGCGCTGCATCAGCGGAGAAGTTGGACGTGGACAGCCCCGAGGGCGAGTCCGTTAATCGCGGACGCGCAGCTTGGCGCCCAGTTTGTCGAGATGCGAGACCGCCACGGCCTCGCCGACGCGCATGGCCGCAGACTCCTTACGGTTACCGTCACGCAGACCAGAAAGGTGCAGCCAACCATGAGCTACGTAGAGACGCAACTCGGTGGCCAACGTCACGCCATGCTCCTTGGCCGCGCGGCGGGCTTGGTCGATATTAACGCAAATCTCGCCCGCGAACGGTTCTTCGGGGTGCTCTTCGCCGACGAACGTAATCACATCGGTCACGGTCGGGTCGCCCAAGAATTCGTCGTGGAGCTTCGCCATCTCCTTGTCGCCGAGGAAGGCGATGGAGAGCGACCCTTCGGGACAGCGGTAACCCTTGAGCTTGTCGAGCGCGTGGACCACGCGCTGAACGGAGACCGCGGAGACCTTGATCTTCGCGTGGCGGACGGAGATGTCGACAACGCGGCTCATGCAGCGGCGAAGACAGGCTTAAGCCGTGCCCAGAGCTCGGACAGCGCCTGCGGCAGGACGCGCGTATCGCCAATGACCGGCATGAAGTTGTGATCGCCGTCCCAGCGCGGGACGATGTGGAAGTGCAGGTGCGTCGGGATACCCGCGCCTGCGGCCTTGCCGAGATTGAGACCCATGTTGAAGCCAGCGGGGCTCATCACCTTCTGCAGCACCGCCTGACAGCGTATCAGCAGGTCCATCATCTCCACGCGCTCAGCGGCAGTGAGGTCGGCCAATTCGCCGACCTCGCGATTAGGCAATACCATCAGGTGGCCCGGATTGTAAGGCGAGTTGTTGAGGATGACGAAGCAGTGGACTCCGCGGTGCAGAATGAGATTCGCTTCGTCGTCGTTCGCTGCGAGCAACCCCGCAAAGGGACTGCTGGCGCCAGGCTCCTTGCGGGTGCGAATATACTGGATGCGCCAGTGTGGGTGAAGCTGTTCGGACATCGGATCGAAGATCAAGCGGTAGCGAAACCTTGCGGGCGGGCCAGATGCCAGCGATAGGCCGTTTCCACGATGGAATCCAAGGAAGCGTATTGGACGCGCCAGCCCAATTCATTTTTCACCTTATCGGCATTGGCATAAAGAGCGGGCGGATCGCCCTCACGACGCGGCGCGAATTCATGCGGCACCTTCTTGCCGCTCACGCGCTCCACGCTGGCGATGACTTCCTTCACCGATTGCGGCGTACCGGTGCCTAGATTATAGAAATGTTGGCGACCTGGGACATTTAACCGATCAAATACAGCCAGGTGGGCCCGGGAGAGATCGTCGACGTGGACATAATCGCGCAAGCAAGTACCATCAGGCGTCGGATAATCGCTCCCGAAAACCTTGAGCGGCGGCCGGCGGCCAAGGGCGGCGGCAATCGCCAACGGGATGAGGTGCGTCTCGGGCGTATGATCTTCGCCGATCGAAGCATCCGCCACCGCCCCGGCGGCGTTAAAATATCGGAAAGCGGCAAAGCTGAAGCCTTGCGTCGTCGCCAAGGCGATCAACTGACGCTCAACCTCGAGCTTATTCTGTCCATAGGGATTGATCGGATGTTGCGGCAAGTCCTCCGTCATCGGCATTTTTTCCGGGATACCATAAGTTGCACAGGTACTGGAAAAAACGATCTTCTTAACCCCCTCGGCCAGCATCGAGGCGAGCAAAGACTGCGTACGGATAACATTATTATCGTGGTAGCGCTCCGGTTGCTGCACTGACTCGCCCACGTTGGTCAACGCGGCGAAATCGATGACCAACTCAATTTGATGGGCCCGCAAAGCTTGGCGAACCGCGGACGTGTCCGCCATGTCGGCATGGATGAAAGGCACCCCGCGAGGAACGGATGCCTGATGCCCGTAGGAAAGGTTATCGAGGACGGCCACGACATGCCCGGCGGACATCGCCTGCCGCACGCAATGACTGCCGATATAACCGGCCCCGCCGACGACGAGCACATTCATTCCAGCAGATAACCCAAGCCAAAGAGCGGAAGCAAGCGGGATAGGGGCTAATCTTATCCAAAACCTTGCCAGCCGCGTCCCAACGCTCCTATCTCAAACCTTCATGGACAACTTGCCTGGCTCATATGATTTCTCCGCCTTCGAACCGCGGTGGCAGGCCTATTGGAAGCAACAGTCCACCTTCCGCACCGATGCCATCACCAGTGGTAAGCCGAAATATTACGTCTTAGATATGTTCCCCTACCCCTCCGGGTCGGGTCTGCACATTGGTCACCCCGAGGGCTATACCGCGTCCGACATCTTAGCCCGATATAAAAAAGCTAACGGTTACAACGTCTTACACCCCATGGGCTGGGATGCCTTCGGCTTACCCGCCGAACAACATGCCATCGCGACGGGCGAACATCCGGCCGTGCAGACCCGGCGTAACATCGATAATTTTCGCCGCCAATTGCAGATGCTTGGTTTCGCAATCGATTGGGACCGCGAACTCTCGACGACGGATGAAAATTACTTCCGGTGGACGCAGTGGATCTTCCTGAAATTGTTCCGCCATGGGTTGGCTTATGTTTCGGAAAAGCCGGTCTGGTTCTGCCCGGCCCTCGGCACGGTGCTCGCGAACGAGGAAGTACTCAACACGCCTGAAGGCCCCCGCTCCGATCGCGGCAGCCACCCCGTGGAGCGTCGTCCGATCCGCCAGTGGGTTTTGCGCATCACCGCCTATGCGGATAAGCTCATCGAAGGCCTGGATCATGTCGAATGGCCCGATTCCACCAAGCGCCTCCAGAAGAACTGGATCGGCAAATCCGAAGGCGCCGAAGTCACTTTCAAACTGGATGGCCATACCGACACGCTAACGGTCTTCACGACGCGTCCGGACACCCTTTACGGCGCGACCTACATGGTCATCGCCCCCGAGCACCCGCTCATCGGCAAAATCACCACTGCTTCCCAAAAGCACGCGGTCGAAAGCTACGTCGATGCGGTCCGCAATAAGACTGATCTCGAACGCACCGACCTAGCTGCTAAGAAGAAGACCGGCGTCTTCACCGGCGCTTATGCCATCAATCCCGTCAACGGCGCCAAGATCCCCGTCTGGACGGCTGATTACGTGCTCATCACCTACGGCACCGGTGCCATCATGGCCGTGCCCGCGCATGATGAACGTGACTGGGAATTCGCCAAAGAATTCAAACTTCCGATCATCCAAGTCGTCGGCTCGAAAGAAGCGATCGACGTCAACGAACAAGCCTGGACCGAAGACGGTCCGATGGTGAACTCGGGACCCTTCGACGGCCTATCCGCCACTGAGACCAAGAAGAAGATCACCGCCGAGCTCGCCGCCAAAGGCCAAGGCAAGCTGGCCGTGAACTTCAAGCTGCGCGATTGGCTGTTCTCCCGCCAACGTTACTGGGGCGAGCCCTTTCCACTGCTCTGGGTTTCCCGCGAAGACTACGCCAAGATCCCGGCTGATTCCGAAGTGCGGGAATTCCTGCCCAAGGAACCCGTCACTTGCCAGCTTAACGGCGTCGAAGTCTGCGCCGTACCACTGACCTCGAAGCAACTTCCGCTCACGTTGCCTCAGGTCAAATCTTACCTGCCCTCGCCTAATGGCGATTCGCCGCTGTCAAAGGAACCCGAGTGGACCGAAGTCTGGTATGACGTCACCTCCGGTGCGACGGTATCGCAGTCCCAGCCACAGCCAGGTCCGCTCTGGATCAAGGCCTCGCGCGAAACCAATACGATGCCTCAGTGGGCCGGCTCCTGCTGGTATTACCTGCGCTACATCGACCCCAAGAACGCCGAGGCCCTCGCCTCCAAGGCCGACCTGGAATACTGGGGCTGCCCCGACTTCTA
>CAINMU010000146.1 GCA_903850885.1 uncultured Opitutia bacterium
CCAAGGTAGAGGCCGAAACTTAGGACGAAGAGAATAACGGTAAGGGTGGTCGTCATGCGGGAGAGGACATTAGCCGACTCGCCTCCAAAGACGGTTTCAGCAGCGCCACCACCGAGGGCAGCGCCCATACCGGCATTGGCACTTGGCTTCTGCATGAGGATAATGAGCACCACGAGAATGCAGACCACAAAGAGGGCCACCACGGATGCAGAGAGAAGAAAGTCCTTCATGCCTGTATCCAAGGGGTCGAACCTCGATAAAACAACGCCAAAATCAGGCCGGAAGGTAGGCCCCCCCTTTAACTTGGTAGGTTAGCCAGTTTCCGGAGGGGGGAGGGGTTGTTCCGGTGGCGATAACTTGATGCGATTCGCCGACTTCCTGCCAAAAGGCCCGACGGCGGATGTCATCCAATTCACCTAAGACATCATCAGCCAAGATCACGGGAGGGGTGGACGCTCGAAGGGTGTCGCGTTGGAGACGCGCCAGACAAAGCGCGAGCACCAGGAGACGCTGTTGACCCTCCGAGGCGTAATCGGCTGCGTCCTGCTGGCGAAACAAGATGGCGAAATCGTCACGCTGCGGCCCGCGTAAAGTTGTGCCGGTCGCGAGATCGGCGGCCCGCATCTTGGTCCAGGTTTCGCTGAGTTGGTCGGCGGCGCAATCCGGTTGATAGGTCAGATTAGCGCCTTCGTCCGCAAAGCCCGCGCGAGCGCAGGCATCGCGGAGCGTGGCGGCGAGTTCGGGCAAAACCTTTTGGCGAAGTTCGATGAGACGTAACGCCGCCGGCAGCATGGTTTTTTCGAAAGCCCGCAAGGCCTCTTCATTCCGCTGGTTGTTTTTCAAAAGCGCATTACGACCTTCGAGCGCGCGGGTGTAATCGCGCAGCGCAATCAGGTAAGTGTCATCGGTGCCCCCGATGGCGGCATCAAGCCAGCGACGGCGGTTAGAAGGTGAGCCCCGGACGAGCCGTAAATCGTCGGAGCAAAAGACAATCGTTGGGAATTGCCCTAAATGTTGGGCGACCGAGGCAATGGGCGTCCCATTCAGCAACGCTTTACGTGTACCCTTCGAGAGTCGGATTTCGACTTCGGCTTGATCGGTAGGGCTGAGCTGAACGTCGATACGGAGGCGCGCTTCCGTGCAACCGCTCCGAATCAAGGGAGAGATTTCGGTGGTGCGGAATGAGCGAAAAGCTGAAACCAGTGCGGCGGCCTCGAGCAGGTTGGTTTTACCTTGGCCGTTATCTCCCAAGAGAAAAATCCGCGGCGCATCCGTCGTGACATCGGCAAAGGTGAGGTTGCGGAAGTCAGCCGCGCGAATGCGGGTGACGCGCATGGATCACTCCGGGATGACCAAAGTCATCCCAACTGACAGCGTGGCGGGGCTGGCCATCTTGTCTTTGTTGGCCTTATAGATATCTGTCGACCGGCTGCTGGTGCCGTAAATTTTCCGAGAAATAATGGAGAGATTGTCATTCTTTTGGACCACATAGGTCTTGGGAATATTGCCTTTGTTCTCGGGAGGTGTCGCGACGGGGTTGCTACTGATGGTTTTCTCAGGCTTGCCGGAGGCGCTGATGGTCGGGGTGGGCTTAATTTCCGCCGGGCGTTGACCGCGGCTAAGGTCAGCTACTTCACGCTTTAATTTATCGTTTTCATTCTGCAGGCGACGAATCGTCTGATTCGCATCGAGACTGCTGCCGGCATCGGCGCTCAAGGGCCGCCCGGGAAGTTGCTGCAGATATTGTTTCTCGGCGGTCTTGATCATCTGCCCGACGATTTCGGCCTGTTGCGAGTTAGGCTTGAGGCGGATATATTGGTTAAAGTGATAAATCGCCGGCAGTGGTTCCAAGAGGTCGCTGTACATGCGCCCCGCTTCGAGGTGAGATTCGGCGGCACCTTTGCGGGCGTCGATCACCTTGAGGAAGCATTCGAGGGCTTTGCGATTCTCTCCCTGTTTTTGGTATAGCTGGCCTTGGCGAAAATCTGGATCTTCAACGTCCAAAGTCCGGGAGTTGACGGACGCATGATCGTCGCAGCCGACGAGGAACAATAATAAGAAGGCGAAAGGGACACGGACCATGCTTCCACATTCTCGCATGGGGCCGTTGCTTCAATCCAAAATCATTCGCCTAACGCCCGCGGGAGCGCCTCCGCCAGACGGGGAGTTTGGAACTTGAAGCCACCCTCGAGGGCGCGCGAGGGGCTGGCCGCTAAGTCCGCCAGGATCGTCTCGCGGCCCAGGTCGCCGAATAATAAAGTTATTAGCCAAGCCGGTAGGGGCAGGATCGCCGGCCGGCGGAGGACGCGCCCAAGTTCGCGGGCGAACTCGGCTTGGGTGACCACCTGAGGGGCGACGGCATTGAGGGGGCCGCGGCAGGAGGCATGGGTCAGGGCCCAGATGATGAGGTCGACGAGGTCGCCGAGTCTTATCCAGCTTAGATGTTGGGTGCCGGAGCCGATAGGGCCACCCAGCCCAAGGCGAAAGGCGGGAAGCATGGCCTTGAACGCTCCCCCGGAGGCGGCGAGAACCACGCCCGTCCGAAGATGGACGGTGCGGATGCCGGCAATTTCTGCGGCAGCCGTCGCGCTTTCCCAAGCCTCGGCGACTTCGCTTAAAAATCCGTCGACTTTCACGGGACTGTTTTCGTCTAAGAGTTCAGACCGGCGGAATCCGTAGCGGTTCAGGCCTGACATCGAAATGAAGCACGTTGGCTTGAGCGTCAATTTTGCTAAAGTCTCGGCTAAAGCGGTCGTGCCTTCCTGGCGACTCCGCAGGATACGTTCCCGGGCGGCGGGAGTCCATCGTTGGACAATTTTTTCACCGGCGAGGTGGATGATGGCGAAAGCTCCCTCAAGTTGACCCACGTCGAAGTTAGCCGGCGGTTTTTCCCGCCACTTGAGGGGGACAACTTGATAGCCTGCTTGGACCAGTCGGCTGGCCAGGGCTTTACCGATTAGGCCGGAAGCGCCGGTAAGAATGATGCGAGGGCCGACCGACATAAAAATACTCCTAAGCAGATTTCTTGGTCACCACCAAGATCCAAGGTTTTCCAGGGTTAGGAAAATAACCGATCTTCTCGACGGTATCGCCCGCCTGCTCGCATTGAAGGGCGAACGCCAAAACGCTATCGGATTCGTCGGAGCCTCCGGGGTGACCCGTATAAGCCACGCAAACAAGGCGTCCAGCTGGCCGCAAGAGCTTCAGGGCGGCTTGGAGGGCTTGGGCGGTCGTCGCGGGCTGCGTGATGATGGCGAGATTGCCGCCGGGCAGGTAGCCCAGGTTGAAAAGCGCGACGGCTACTTTGCCGTGATGAGCAGCGGGGATGGCCGCGAGGATTTCGGCGTGGCTCCGGTGGTGCAGGGTCGTCCGTTCCAGCAAGCCGGCCGCTTCCAGTAAGTTGTTCGTCGAACGCAAGGCCTCGGCTTGGATATCAAAGGCATGAACATGGCCGCCGGGACCCACCGCTTGGGCCAAGAAAGCGGTATCTCGGCCTTTGCCGGCGGTAGCGTCGATCGCGAAGTCTCCTGCTTTGATGGCCTCTGACGCGAGCTTTTGCGCGCGTTCGGTGACGCGGATAGGATTTATGGGAGCCAAGGGAATTTGCGGAAGTTGGGCGGACGTTTTTCGTTCCAAGCAGAGCGCCCTTCGTCACCTTCTTCGGAAAGATAATAAAGTAAAGTAGCGTTACCGGAAAGTTCTTGGATGCCTGCTTGCCCGTCGAGTTCGGCGTTGAAGGCAGACTTGAGACAACGAATGGCCAGGGGGCTTTTAGTCATGACCTCTTGGGCCCACTTGAGGCCTTCGGCGTCTAATTGTGCGTAAGGAACGACGGTATTGACGAGGCCCATCTCTAAGGCTTCTTGGGCGTTGTATTGTCGGCAAAGGTACCAGATTTCGCGGGCTTTTTTCTGGCCGACGATGCGAGCGAGGTAGGAAGCACCGAAGCCACCGTCAAAACTTCCCACGGTGGGCCCGGTTTGACCAAAGATCGCGTTATCGGCCGCGATGGTGAGGTCGCAAATCACATGTAAGACATGACCGCCGCCGATGGCGTAGCCGGCGACGAGGGCGATGACGACCTTGGGCATTGAGCGGATAAGTTTTTGCAGGTCCAGAACGTTGAGCCGCGGGACGCCGTCGGCGCCAATATAGCCGCCGCTTTTGTCGCCGCGGATTTTCTGATCGCCTCCCGCGCAGAAGGCGAATTTACCATCGGATTGTGGGTTAGCACCCCGCAGTAAAACCACGCCGATGCGGGTATCGTCTCGCGCGTCGCTGAAGGCACGGATCATTTCGGCCACCGTGTCAGGGGTGAAGGCGTTGCGGCGCGAGGTGCGATTGATGGTCACGCGGGCGACCCCATCGGACTTCTCGTAGACGATATCGGTGAAGTCTCCGCTCTTTTGCCAAGGAATCTCGGATGCCATGGCCTTAACTTGCAGGGCGTCGGGGGGATTTCCAATGAATAAGCGACGAGACGCTTGAAAATCGTCGGCGACCCCCACAACTTAGGTCCATGGCCAGCCTTACTCCTAAACAAGTTTCCCAGGTTTCCCAATGGGTTGCCGACGGTTTGACTCTGTCTCAGATTCAGGGAAAAATCTCGGCTGAGCTCGGCGTCTCGATGACATACTTGGATGCCCGTTTTTTAGTAGATGACCTTAATTTATCTTTGGTGGAAAAAGAAGAGCCTAAGAAAGAAGTGGTCGTTGAGCCTGCCCCGGAAGGCGACGCGGTGGCGGCGACCCCGGGCGCTCCGGTTGCGGTGACCGTCGAAGTCGATGCTATCACGCGTCCAGGCACGATGATTAGCGGCAACGTGACTTTCTCTGATAGCCAGAAGGCGGATTGGTATATTGACGAAGCGGGCCGTCCCGGGATGGTGCCACGCGTTCCCAATTACCGCCCCTCTCAGGAAGACATCACCGATTTCCAAGCCAAGCTCGATGTCGCTTTGCGGCAGGCAGGTTTCTGAGTAAGCTTAGCGCGATTTCAAGATCGCTTCGGCGAGGACGAAGTCCGCCGGGCGAGTCAGCTTTAAGTTAACGGACGGATTTTCGACCAACGATACTTCTTGGCCGACACATTCGACGGCCGAGCTGTCATCGGTTACTTTGCGGCCGAGCTCCGTTACTTTCTGATAGGCTTTCAGCACGGTCTGCGTCTTAAAAATTTGCGGAGTTTCGGCCGTCCAGACTAACCCGCGATCTGGAGATGTTTCGACCGCCGGGGAATCGACGCGGGCGATCTTGACGGTATCGGCCGAGCGACCGGCCAGAATGGCGGCACCGGTTTCGATGGCTTTGTCCCTTACTTTTCGAATCGCTTCCGGCGTGATGAGTGGGCGGGCGCCATCGTGAATATGTACCAAGCCCTGATGCCCGGCACAGGCGAGTAACGCCGCCAAGACGGAGGCCTGACGTGACTCGCCGCCAGGGACAAAATCAATCGGACATGCGGGTAAGGGATTTTCTGCCAGTAAAGCCCGCAGGCGTGCCAATTGGGTTTCATCCCGGTAGGTGATGATCACCCGGCCGATGGTGCCTGAATTTAAAAATGCATCGAGCGAATGAATAAAAACCGGACGCCCGGCCAAAGGAGCCGTGATTTTGTCATCCACGACGGCTTGCATGCGTCGGGCTGAGCCGGCGGCCAAGAGGATGAGGATATCGTCTGGTTGGCTCAAAGGGCTTCGCCGATTTCTCGGCGTATTTTCAGAGTCTCGGCGAAAGGGTCGGCGGCTTTGAGAATGGGGCGGCCGACGACGATGAAGCTGGCTCCGGCCGCGGCGGCTTGGGCTGGGGTCATGATACGGCTCTGATCGTCGGCCGCGGCGCTGGGGTAGCGGATGCCGGGGGTCACCAAGGTCGGGCCCGTGCCGAGTTCCGAGCGGAGAATCGAAAGTTCAAGTGGTGAGCAGACCAAGCCATTGAGTCCAGCCTGAGTTCCCATGCGGGCGAGCAGCCGGACTTGTTCTTCCGGGGAGCTTTGCACGCCGATGGCTGACAGTTGGGTTTGATTCATCGAAGTGAGCACGGTGACGCCGAGGACCTGACAATCTGGCAGGGTGTCACGCGCCGCTTCGGTGGCGCGGGCGATCATCTCGGGCCCGCCGGCGGTATGGATGGTGAGTAACGAGCAGGGGCGGCCGCGCAGGCTTTTGATCGCGGAAGCGACGGTGTTTGGAATATCGTGAAACTTCAGGTCTAAGAAAACCTTGAAACCTAAGGCATGGAATTCATCGACGATACCCGGCCCATGGCGGGTGAAAAGCTGCAACCCAAGTTTAACCCAAGCCAAGTTACCGGCTAACGGACGGGCGAGCGCGAGTGCCTCATCTTTCGTCTCGACGTCAAGGGCGAGGATAAGTCGACAGGGCGAAGCCATGAGGCTTTGTAGAATCAGTCGACCCAATCTGCCAGCGTAAATCTCAGCCTCGGCTTACTTCTTGGCGGGCGGTGTTTTCTTGGCCGTGGGCGTGCTGGGGAGCGAGGAGACGGCGAAATTAAAAGGCTGCGCGGGTTGTTTTCCCAGAAGGTGTAAGTCGAACCATTGGGCCATTCTTGCGATGTCGTCGGTCATCTCGTTCCAGCCGCCGTGACCGCCCCCGATCCGGATGAGCACTTCGCATTTGGCGCCAACTTCGACGGCTTTGCTTTGGAAACGTGTGGCTTGGGAAAGCGGCACCAACGGGTCGGCATCGCCTTGGACGATATAGGTTGGGGGTTGGTTCTTATTTACCCAATTCAGCGGCGAGAGCTCGCGTCCCAGCTTGGCTTTACCTTCAGGGGTTTCGACCAAGGGACCGAAGGCAGGGATCCGAGTATTGAGAGGGCCGATGCCCTCGTTGCTGTCGCCTTCTTTGGCCCAGTTGATGAAGTCGACCGGTGGATAGAAGCAGGCGACGGCATTGACGGCGCTGCTGGCCCGGTCGATGGGGTCGGTGGCCTTCGCTTTGCCCGCGTCGCCTTTGACGCCCAACATCAGACTGAGGTGTCCGCCCGCGCTGCCGCCCGTGACGCCGATCTTGTTTGGGTCGATGCCGTATTGGGCGGCGTTGCTGCGGATGAAGCGCACGGCGCGTTGCATATCCAAAACGATTTCATCGATATGGAAACGTGGCTGGGTGCCATGGACGACGACAAACGTGGTGTAGCCATATTTGGGCCAGGTTCCGTCGCTGATGCCGTTGTGATTAGAGTTCCAACCGCCGCTGATGATTTTGATGACAGCGGCGCCGTTGGGGTTGGCTGGTTTAAAGATGTCCATGGTCAACGCCACCCCGTCATGCTTGGTGTAGATGACATCCCGGATGCGTTCGGGTTCTTGCGCGCCGACCAGCGTGAAAGTCGCGACGAGGGAGAGCAGGGAGAGGTAGAGACTGCGCATGGGTAAGTAATAATACCCTTATCTCCCCGGGATGTTCCCCGCGAGGGCTTAAATTCTGAACTTAATCACGACTTTCAGGATGGGGCCGGACGTTCCCACCCACACGCCGGGTTGGTGCCCATCTTGCGGATAGAAAACGGCAAAATTACCGCGCCCGAGGGTAAGCAGGGCGGAAGGGGCGGAAGGGGCGGCGTATTTCTCGACGTCTTTTTCCGCAAGGTAAGGATGCGTGACGACGAGCGTCCTTTGATCCGCGTGACCGCAATATTCGAGGCCCTGATAGACTACCTGGATGTCGCCGTAGATCTGATGGGCTTCCCAGAGCTTATCAACCGAAGGGGCCGTCTCGTAGCGCTGCACGATGGCCACCAGGTCCTGGCCTTGGAGTTCATATTTTCCGTCCTCGGTCTGCACGTCGAAGGCGTGGAGGTAGGCGAACGCCTTCGGGAAAAGCGGGTGCAGGGATGCGATGGCCGCGGAGGCGGAGAGTTGGTCGAGGATCATGGACGAAAAAAAAGGGGGGGAATTATTGAGTTAGGCTTCGTCCGCGAGGCCTTCGACATCGTCGAGGGGCATTTCGATTGCTTGTTCGGAACCCAGCAAAGAGAGCAGCACCGCGATACGCTTTTGCGGTTCTTGCAGTTTGACGACTTCACCTTCGGAGCCGGAGAAGATGCCGCGAATGACGCGAACCTTGGTGCCGATTTTTAATTCCGCATCTAACATCGAGAGAATTGCCTCAGGCCCGAGTGCGAGCAATTCCGTGATGACCGAGGCGTCGACATCAACGGGTCGGCCGTTGCGGCTGACGAGTTGGAGGACGCCGCGGGTGTTGCGAACCGGGCCGTAAAGTTCCTCGGGGTTGAATTTTACAAAAATATAACCGGGGAAAAGCGGTTCGACCACGACACGGTTTTTATCATGCCCTTTGCGCGTCCGCCGCAGGCGCGGGAAAACGATTTCTACCTCACCAAGGGACCGAAGATTAAGCACGGCCACGGCTTCTTGGCGGGGCTTGGATTTAATGCAAAACCACGAAGTAGGCGGATTCTCGCTCATGCCTTGGTCGCTGCGGAGGCCCTTGCTGGTAGCCATCCAAGGGCGATGAAGATGACTTGCGTGATCCAGAAAACGGTGAGCCAGAAGAAGCCTGATTCCGTAAAGCCATAGCTATGCAGGCCGACGCCCAGCAGATTGGTGCCGAACCATGACCAACTCGTGACGATATTGCCGAAGATCAGGAGCTGCATCAGCCCTTCGCGGCGCACGAGGCCACCCCAGCGGGCGTGGAGGCAGAGCGCGCACCAGAGCACGATGAGAATCGCACCGTTCTCCTTCGGATCCCAGCCCCAGAAGCGACCCCAGCTCTGGTCGGCCCAGATGCCGCCGAGCATCGTGCCGATGAAGCTGGCCATCACTGCGAATGCCAGGATGCCATAGGCCGCTCGGGCAACGCTATCGCCCCAAGCATAATCTTTTTTGAATGCCCGGAGCCATAGATGCGTCGCGGCCAGTAACCCGGCGACGAAAGTCGCCGCGTAGCCGAGCGTCACGATGGTCACGTGCGTCGCCAGCCAGAAGTTCGTATCGAGCACCGCCCGGACGCTCTCGAGGTTGTCTTCGCCGGAGAGGCCGAGGTTATGCGCCACGATCAAGGAGACGAAACCGGTGATACCTGTCGCGACGGCGCCGATACCGTTTTTCCAGAGTCGTTCGAGGATGATACCCAGGCCGACGGCACCCCAGGCGACGAAGATTCCCGTTGAATAGAGGTTCGTCACGGGCGGGCGACCATGCAGCCACATCCGGTAGCCGAGTGCCAAGGTGTGCAGGAGGAAGCACACGACGAGTAGTCGGTAGCCCCAGCTACGGAGCGATTCTGAAGCGGTTAACCAGGAGCCGAAGATCATGAGCACGGTCACGACGTAGGCGATGAGCAGCCAGTAGAATGGTTGAAGGCGCCCAAAGGAGGCTTCGGAATTCGATTTCGTCGACCAGTTGCCTAGTTGAGACGCGGCAATCGCCCGGGTTTGGACGGTGCAAGTGTCATCGTTACCCTCTCGCCATGCCACGCAGAAGGTCGCGTAGCGGCTGATTAATCCGTCAGGGGCGAGGGACGGCCGATGGTTATTTTTGTCTTGGATGACGCTCAGTAAAGCGGTGCCGAGGTTGTCCCATTTTTCTACTGACTCTGCTTCCTTGGGCGGGACGAGGCCGATGGCACCTTCACGTTGGAAGCCCTGATAGCGATCCACAAAACTCTTCACCGTTTTTTGTAATTCAGGATCGAAGGCGGTGCCACTACCGCCGTTTGAGCGATTAGTGTTCATTTCGGCGACCGCCCGGCTCAAAGAGCTTAGCCAGGCCTCATATTCACGTTGCGGCGGAATCTCGGACGGCAGGTCGCCAGGAATGAAAGTCATGCTGAGCGTCGCGTATTGGCGGGCGGCGCCTTCGAGTTGAAGTAAGGAGCGATCTTCGGCGTCGCGGTCAGCTTGGGCGCGACCACGGGATTTGCCGGCGGCTTCCGTGACCTTTTCGCTATTCTTTAAAATATCATCCCAGCTGGCGTACATCGATTTTTCGATATCTCGTCCGACCATCTTGAGCACGGAAGGGTGTTCGATACGGAAGGTGGGAAGATGGCGAGCGACTTGGGCGCGGAAGCTGACTTCGATCAGCCAGTCGATGGCCGTCAGGGAATTTCCGGTCAAGCGTACGGGCCGTTTCTCCAAGGCTGCCTGAACCTTGGTATCTACGCCGGGCAGCGCTTCGGAGATCAGTTTCTTTTGTTCGGCGGTCCAGGTGGAGGGTTTCTGTCCGAAAGCGATCCGTTCCAGATCGGTCAGACGGATCTCACGACGAGAACGCATTTGCAGCAACGAGCCGCTGGCCAAGGTTTCGAGCGGGACAATACGTCCGCCACTCTGGACGGGGATGTTACCGAACTCTTGACTGTTCCAGGTTGGTTCGGCCGCTTGGGTGGGAAGGGAGAGCAGACCTAATGCCAGGACGGCCGCCGTCTTGGCGGCACGACCGCGGAGGAAACGCAACAGGGAGACGCCGAAGTGCCAGATGAGGCCGAGGGACATGAGCGCAACGGAGATATAGGGAATCCAAGCTCCTGGATTACGAACGACCTGAAGGACGCTGAGATCCTTACCGTCCTTCGTGCTGCCGAAACTGGACTGGAAGAAGGTCAGGCCGGCGTGACGGAGTGGTTGATTCATCGAGATGTTATAGTCAAAGGAGCTTGTGCCTTCCTTGATCGTCACATCGCTGGCGAAACGGCGGGGCGTCTCGGTTCCGGGATACTTCTCGTGGGTGAACTTATCCAGCTGCACCGTGAAGTCCACGTAGTGGCGGGTGCGCCGGAGCGAGAGCTCGTAGGTCTTGCCAGCGTCTGCGAAGGTCTGCGCATCGAAAGACTCCGTCAAGTTGAGGTTGAGGACCCAGGTGCCGAGCGACTTATCTTTCGTCTTCAGTTCGACAATCGCCGTGGGCGAAT
Organism: uncultured Opitutia bacterium; assembly: GCA_903850885.1. Classification (GTDB taxonomy): domain Bacteria; phylum Verrucomicrobiota; class Verrucomicrobiia; order Opitutales; family UBA953; genus UBA953. Next base: position 10,901 of record CAINMU010000146.1, read on the forward strand.
TCGGGCGATTGTCGTCGTAGCTTTCTGGCAGTGGTTTGTAGGCAAGTTGAGTACGGGCACCGATGCCTTGGGTGGCCTTGAGGTCGAGGCCGTTGGTCATCTGCGACTTTGCCCGGATCATCGCGTTGGGATGGTAGGTCTGGACGACGAGGGTGTAGGGCGTGCCCGGGAGCTCGATGGCGGACGGTGCCTTTTTGTCTGAGATATCGCGTAGAATCGAATCCGGGATGGTGACGACGGTCTCGGCAGTGGCGGATTTTTGGACGAGCGCGATCTCGAATTCGCGGAAGGCTTCGGAGTAGTTTCGCTGCTCGCCTTCGGGGATGATCATCGCGGACTCCTCTTGGTAGATTGCCGTTACGAAGCCACCGCCCAGGAGGAGCAGCAGGCCTGCGTGGATCATGAGGTTACCGACCTTGGCGGCGGTCGCCTTGAAGTGACGGACGTGGGCGAAGGCCAGGTTGATGATCAGCAGGGCCCCGAGCGTGAAGCCGGCCGGCAACGGGATCCATAAGGGCGCCGTCGGGTCCATGGGATAGAAGCACATCCAGGAACTAAAGTAGACCTTCTGGACATGCCAGATACCCCAGTGGACCTGTTCGAGCGTCCCCAACAAGATGAGGATCATCGACAGGATGAGCAGGAGCACCGTCAGCTTGAGCGACGCCAGCGTGTCGACGAGGCGACGGCCGCTGTCGGCTTTCTTTTGATGTTCTTCGCTGTTCACGGGAGTTGGGAGGCGGAGAGGAAGGCGACGAAAGTGGCGGCGTTCGCTTCGACGGCGGCGGTCTCGCCATTCATCTTGAAGAACCAGGTGGCACCGTCTTTGGAAGTCATTACGGCGTCGACGGACTTCTTGCCGTCGGCGGAGGTCAGCACAAAGCGTTGGCTATCGAGACTACCGACCTTGACCGCCAGAGCTGAGGCGACGATCTCATCGGAACTGGCGGGAGGGAGGCCGATTTGGCCACGCCAGCGGTTAACGTTGGCGGTGAGGCCGCCGACGCTCCCGGGGAAGACCGTCACGGCGATCTCGGCCTTGCTGCCGTTCGGGCCAGAGACAATCCAGGTGGCCTTGCGCATCGAATTTTCTGGGCCGACGGACCAACCAGCGGGCAGCTTCGCCCACTTGGGGGCGTCGAAGCCAGCGGCTTCGGCCTTCATCGAGGCGGGAGCGACCATCGGGGCGGCCACGGCCGGAGAAGGGGCAGGCTGGGCGGAGACTGGCGCGGTCGCGGGGGCTGCGGCCGGTGCAGGTTCGGCTTTCACCTCATAGCGGGCGACCTGCGGGGCAGGTTTGCAGCCGAAGACGAGCAGCGAGGCAGTAAGGAGGAAAATAGGACGCATGGAGATAGGAGAATTATTTGTTGGCGGCCTTCTTACCTTTTTTCTTGGTGGCGACACCGGCGTCGCCTTCGGTCGTGCCGTTTTTGACCCGCTCTTCATATTTCGGATCACGAGGTTGGATGATGCCTTTTTTGACAAGTTCATCGGCGTGCATATCGGCGATGGGTCCGCAACGGGTCAGCCAGGCGTCGCAGGCGCCTCGGAGTTCTTTAAGCTTGTCCGCGTTGGCTGGATCGGCGGCGATATTCTTCACCTCCCAGGGATCCGACTGGGTGTCGTAAAGTTCTTCGGCGGCGCGATTAGGATTGAAGTAGAGGGCTTGAACGGGCGTGAGGGTGCCGGCGGCTTGGGCTTTGCGGAGCGCTTGCATCGTTTGGCCTACTTCTTGATAAGCCACCTTGCCGGCTTCGTCGACGCCGGGGGCTTGATTACGGACGTAGCGATAGCGGGCATCGCGGACCGAACGCACCTTGTCGAAGCTCTCATCCATAAAGTCTCGGAAAGAGTAAGCGTATTTTGGGGGATTGAGAGCGGTCGGCAGGAAACAGTGGCCGTCATATTCTTTTGGAACCGGCACGCCGGCCAGGGTCAAAGCGGTCGGGGCGAAGTCGATCCAGCTGGCGAAATCTTCGCGAACCGTACCCGGGGCGATTTGGGCGGGCCAGCGGACGATGAGCGGGACGCGGGTGCCGGTATCCTTAGGTGAACGCTTGTAGCGGGGCATGCCGCGACCGTGGTCACCGGTTAGGATCACGATGGTGTTTTTCTCAATATCATGCGCTTTGAGCCAATCGAGCACTCGGCCAAGGGTGTAGTCTACGGCGGTGACGAGCTCGTGGTAGTGGGCGACCTCGCGGCGAACTTCGGGGGTATCAGGATAGAAAGGGGGTAATTCAATCTTCGCCGGATCACGGCGATCGGTGGACTTAAGGGCAGTGGTATTCTGGGCGTGTCCATTGTCTGAGGCGCGAATCTGGCTTTCGTGGCTAACGGTGTCGTTGATGTAGGCGAAGAAGGGTTCCTTCGGTTTGTCCGTCAGTTTGCCGAGGGGCTGCTTCGAGTAATTGACCCAAAGTTTTTTATCATCGGCCAACTCCTTTTCGGAGACACCTTGGAAGTCGGTCTTGCCGGGCCACATGACAAAGTAGCCGGCCTCACGAAGTTTCTCGGTGAAGGGGTGTGGCGGGTTAATCACCTTGGAGCGCATGTTCTGGGCTCCCCAAGCCAATGGATAGATGCCGGTGACCATTCCGCTTCGGGAAGGAGCGCAGACGCCGGTATGCGTGAAGGCCCGGGTGAAAAGGGCCCCTTCTTTGGCCAAGCGATCCATGTTCGGGGTGATGGCATCTTTGCAGCCATAGGCGCCTGTATCCGGCCCCATGTCTTCACCGATGACCAAGACAATGTTCGGTCGGCTGTCGGCGGCATGAACTGGCGAAAAAGCGAAGCAGAGGGTAGCCAGTCCGAACAGGAAGATTGTGCGCATGGTGGTAAGACAGTTTTGGTCTGGAATAGTTGCCTTAACTGTTCCCATAGCAAAGCGAAAGGACGCCCGAAGGCGTCCTATTATCATTAATATTTACCTGATAGCAGGCGGTTTTATAACCAGAATTAGTCGGTGAAACGGAAAAGGGCGACGTCCCCGTCTTTGAAGAGGTAGGATTTGCCTTCCAGTCGGTAGCGTCCGGCATCGCGGGCGGCGGCGACGGAACCGTTCTTGATCAAGTCATCGTACGAGACGATTTCCGCCTTAACGAAGCCTTTTTCAAAGTCGGTATGGATAACGGCCGCACATTGGGGGGCGGTCATACCATGACGAAAAGTCCAGGCGCGGACTTCTTTTTCGCCGGCGGTGAAATAAGTCGCAAGCCCGAGCAGTTTATAGGCGCCGCGAATCAGATCGGAGACACCTGAGTCGGTCACGCCTAAGGACTGTAGGAACTCCGTGGCTTCGGCGGGCGAAAGATCGCAAAGTTCGGCTTCGACCTGGGCGCAGATGACGACGGATTCACATCCGTGTTGTTGGGCGATATACGTCCGGACATTGGCGACGTGGGGATTTTTTGAGAAATCCGCCAGGTCGGCCTCGGCCACATTGCACGCGTATAAAACTTTTTTGAACGAAAGGAGGTTATAGGAACGGAGGCGGATGCGTTCATCGTCGCTGACTTCGAGGGAGGACGCGGGAAGGTTTTCGTTCAGATGTTTGACCAAGCGCGCCAGCAATTCGACGTTGGCGATGGCATCCTTATCTTGGCTGCGGACTTTCTTCTGGTTGCGATCGAGCTGTTGTTCAGCGGATTGGATGTCGGCGAGGATGAGTTCGGTTTCGATGACTCCGATGTCCCGCACCGGATCGACTTTGCCCATGCTGTGCACGATGTCATCGTTGTCGAAGCAACGGACGACGTGGATGATGGCATCGCACTCGCGGATATTAGAAAGGAAGTCATTGCCTTTGCCTTCGCCCTTGGAGGCGCCCGCTACCAGGCCGGCGATATCAACAATATCAATCGTGGCTGGGATGACGACCTTGGTCCCGGCGATCTTTTGCAGTTCGAACATGCGGGCGTCGGGCACCAACACGACGCCAACATTCGGTTCAATGGTGCAGAAAGGGTAGTTCGCGGCCTCCGCCTTGCGGGAGCGCGTGAGGGCGTTAAAGAGAGTGGACTTACCCACGTTAGGGAGTCCGACGATGCCTGCCTGAGTCTTTGCCATGGAAAGTGCAACGTGGGCATCCGACCTCCCGAGGTCAAGAGCTGGGACTTGCGAGGGGGAGGGTTTCGGCGGCTTTTCTTAGTTCGGCGGTCGGCAGAACGGCTTCATCTTTCGTTCCGGGCTGACCGCGCAAGCGTTTGACGACCGCGATGTGTCCTTGGAGTTCTTCGACTTGTAACAAGGCCGTCGGGACAAGGGTTTGGTTACGACTGACGAGAATATCCCCGGGACGGAGTCCGGCATTGGGTAAGAGACTGACGGCAAGCAAGCCGCCCGCCGGTGCCCCAGGTAAAACGAAGCCGACTCTCGGACTTCGCGGTGTACCCGCTGGTTTAGCGAACGGAGGAAGCTCTGGCTGCTCACGGTCGGTAGTCGGCGCCCCAGGAGTGGCACAGCCTACCAGCAGCAACGCGATCGCCAGGTCCGCAAGACGGTTCACTGCCGCGAGGAGCTGCCGGGTTCGTCGACGGGCTTGCCGATAAAGGCTGCGAGATTGCCGCCGGGGATTGCACCGCCGGTGAGGAGACCTGGAGTTTGATCCGGTTTGTCGTCTTCGGCGACGAATTGGTCAAAGCCTGGTCCCGACGTGTCGAGCTCACCTTCGAACATGCCCTGCAGTTGGCGCATGCGGGTGGGGTGGCGCATCTTGCGCAACGCTTTCGCTTCGATCTGACGAATGCGTTCGCGGGTGACTTTAAAGTGGCGACCGACTTCTTCCAGCGTGCGTTGGACGCCGTCGAGCAGGCCGAAGCGCAAGATAAGCACTTCCTTTTCGCGTTCGGCGAGGGAGCGGAGAACGAAATCAATCTTCTCGCGCAGTAAGCGGGTCGAGGCCGTATCGCTCGGGTTTTCGGCTGACTTGTCTTCGATGAAGTCGCCCAAGGAGGTATCTTCGCCGTCGCCGACGGGAGATTGGAGCGAGATGGGTTGTTGGGCCATCTTCATGATCTGTTGGACGCGATCGATGGCCATGTTCATCTCGTTGGCGACCTCTTCGGCGGTGGGTTCGTGGCCGAGTTCCTGCGTGAGTTGTTTCTGGACCTGCATGACTTTATTCAGCGTCTCGATCATGTGGACCGGGATACGGATGGTGCGGGCTTGGTCCGCGATGGAACGCGTGATGGCCTGCCGGATCCACCAGGTGGCGTAGGTGGAGAATTTGTAACCGCGACGGTATTCAAATTTCTCGACAGCCTTCACGAGGCCCATGTTGCCTTCTTGAATTAGGTCCGTGAAAAGCAGGCCGCGGTTTTGGTATTTCTTGGCGATGGAAATTACCAGGCGGAGATTGTGTTCGACCATCTCGGTCTTCGCCCGTTGCGCTTCGTCGAGGTGCTTGCGCACATTGCGCGACATCAGGATTAATTCAGCGGGCGTGAGGCGCCAGCGAAGTTCGATCTCGCGGGAGCGAGAGGCCGAAATCTCGGGTTTGCGAGCGAGCTTGGCCCGGACCGGACCGCGCGCGACGATGGTTGGTTCAATGAGATTACGGGAATCTTCGATGTCTCCTTTGATGTCCGGGAGCTCCAACCATTCTTCGAAAAGCTTCATCTTAAAGCAGAACTTACGCAGGATGACCTGACAGCCTTCTTTGCCGGCGAGTTCGAGCTTACGATAGGCTTCGCGCAGCTTGGGGCGCTTGGCTTCGTCGGTTTCGTTCAGGTATTTCTGCCAGCCTTTATCGAGCCGATCGCGGAGCTTGGAGCATTCCTCGGTCGCCTTGGGGAGCATCTTATAATACGCGTCACGGGATTCGACTTTCTTATCGATAACGACTTTGTCGAAACGTTCTTCTTTGCGCAGCACCTTAAGCGCCAGATCAAGCTGGTAGGGTAGCGTCAGCCAGATGGAGAAAAGGAAATCTTGGGCACGTAATTCAGCGTCTTCGATGCGCTTGGAGATCTCGACTTCTTGCTCGCGGGTGAGCAGGGGCTTGTGGCCCATTTGCTTCAGGTAGACGTTGAAGGGGTCGTACGGCGCATCGGCCGGTACAGTGCGGGCGGCTTCTTCTTCGGAGTCTTCGACTTTTTTGCGGTAAGTTTCGACTTCGTCTTCGTCGAGCAACTTGATGTCGAGGTTGTCGAGAATGTTCATGATATTCTCGATCAATTCGGGGTCCGTGGCGCTGTCCGGAATGATCTCGTTGATATTCTGAACGGTCACGTAACCATTTTTCTTGGAGAGTACGACCAGTTGCTGGACCTTCTCGTTGATGTCGCGGCTGACGCTCGGGTTATTTGTGGGCTTGATGGGGATGGCTTTGACGGCGGGCTTGGGAGGCGCGACGTTGACGGCGGGCTTGGCGGCGACGGGTTTGGCGATTGGAATGACCTTATTCGTGGGTTTGATGGGGATGGCTTTGGCGGCGGATTGCTTGGTAACTACGACCGGCTTGGTAACTGCTACCGCCTTGGTAACTACGACTGCCTTGGTCGTGGGGGTCGCCTTCATGACAACGGGGGTCTTCGCTGGCACTTTAGCTACGGCCTTAACGATGGTAGCCTTGGCGGGCACCTGCTTTGCCGAAGTCGCTTTGGCGGGCGGCGCCTTGGCAGCGACCTTTACCGGTGCCTTGTGGGCGACGGCTTTGGCTGGAGCTGCTTTCGCAGGCTTGGTCATGGATTTTTTAGAAGATTTCTCGGACATATTCGTTGGGTTTAGAGGGATGGACTGAGCGATGGGGATTGAAAATGAGATTTGCGCAGCGCGATTTTTTCGGCCTGTAAAAGATTTAAGTTGGCAACATCGCCAGGGGGGGTGGCGGCGATGCGGGCGTCTAAGCTGCGGACGATGGCTTGAAGATGGCGGGCGTGAAAGGCCTTCAGGATGAGATTGATACGGGGGTAAAGGTCTTTGTCTTCATCCTTACCGGCAAAAGTTTGAGCAGAAAGTCGAGCTGCCTCGGTACGCAGGTCGTCATCCAGCCCGTTGATCGCTTCCCGGATGCCGGTGAAATGCCCATGGGCAGCCTCATTAAGCAGGGCCATCAGCAATAACCCCCCGCGACCCGCTTGATCGATCCATTCGAGTGGGAGGGACTGAGCCACTGGAATAAAGAAGGTATCATGCCTAAGAAGGAAAAGTATCAGATCCTCCTCGGTAGTTGTCAAGCCCCCCCCCTTGACAACTAGGGGCTCGGTCGGGGTTTCGGTTCGGCTCAGTTGCGCCGCTGGGCGATTCGCCGCTGAATTAGCCCGATGCCTTTCGTAGGCCATATGCATTTCGCGGATGCCGATGCCAGCATGGCGGGCGGCTTCATTGAGGGCTTCGCGGACGATTTCTTCCGCCCCAGCTTGTTCGACAATCGGAAAAATAGCTTCGAGCAGAGTCAGCCGGCGAGCGAGGGGGAGGCTGACCGAGCCTTCGGGTACGAGTGACTGGACGCAGAACTGCATGGCGCTCCGGGCGCCGGTGGTCAGTGCTTTCCAATTCGTCGCATCGTTGGTCGAAAAATATTCGTCGGGATCTTTGCCGCCGGGCAGTGAAAGGAAGCGGATATCCAGGCCTTCCTTTAAACCGATGGGCAGGAGTCTTAAGGCGGCCTTTTGGCCGGCGGCATCGGAATCGAGGAAGACGAGGAGCTGGGGAGAAAAGCGACGCAGCTGTTGGAGGTGCTCTTCGGTCACGGCGGTACCTTGGGCAGCGATCGCACCGGGAATGCCCGCCGTGTGGCAGCGGATGGCGTCTAATTGGCCTTCGACCAGCACGAAAGGTTCGCCGTCTTTCCGGGTGGCGCGAGCACGGTCGATGTTGAAGACGGTCCGTGATTTCTTGAAAAGTTCGGTTTCGGGCGAGTTGACATACTTGGCCTCCCGGGACGGGTCATCTTGCGGCGTGATATCAAGGGTGCGGGCGGTAAAAGCAATGACCCGGCCCTGAATGTCGCGGATCGGAATGATCAATCGGCCCCGGAAGCGGCAGCGCCAACGCAACGGGTCAGGCATGCGATCGGTCCCGAAGAATAGCCCCGTTTGGGCGAGCGCCTCTTTGGTGTACCCTTTTTTGATTAGGCCCGGGATGAGTTTGGAATCGTCGACCGGGGCGAACCCGATACCGAAGTCTTCGGCGATTTGGAGATCGAACTTTCGTTTCGTCGTCCAGTAATCGCGAATCCATTCCCCGTGGAGAGGATCTTCCAGGAAACAACGGTGCCAATAGTCTGCGACCAGTTCGTGGATTTCCAGCAGTTGGCCGCGAAAGGAACGTTCGGTTTTGCCATCGGCGTTATTTTCGTAATCCAACTTGAAGCCAAAGCGGGTAGCGACGCGCTCGACCGATTCCGGAAAGTCGAGCCCTTCGCGCGCCATCACCAGTTTGAAGGAGTCGCCGCCCTGTTGCGTGCTGAAACAGTACCAGAGGCCGGTTTCGGGGTTAACTTTAAAGGACGGACTCTTTTCGGACTTGAAGGGACTAAGGCCCCACCAGTCGCGGCCCCGCTGTTTCATCAGCGTATAATCACCGGCAAGGGCGACGATGTCCGCCCGTTGGCGACGTTCATCGATCGATCTGCGGGTAATCAGGGCCACGGGTGTCAAGGGGTGGCTGTCAAGTGGGGCGGGGCAACTGAAAATCATTCCCAATCGCACCTAAGCGATTGTTCCTAGGGTTTACCTCTAACCCGCCGAGGCACAAGGGCGGGGGTTGTCAAGGGGTTCGGATAGGCCTAACACTCGTCGCAGAGTTTATGTCGGATTTGCTTAGCCTTTGCCCGCCATTCGGCCGCCTCCTTGGTCCGTCCGGAGTTTTCGGCGACGTCGGCTAAGTTTTCCAGAACGGCGACGACTTCGCGCTTTTCCATCCCGAAAAGCTTTTGCACGCCGACGAGTTGGCGTTGAAAAAGTTGTTCGGCGATGGGGTAGTGCCGCAGCTTTAATTCAAGACCTCCCAGGATGCTCAGGGTCGCTAAGACATCGGGATGATCGATGCCGAGAAGTTGCTCTTCCGCCGTCAAGACAAGGTGGTAAAGGTCCGCCGCTTCTTGGTAGCGCGCCTGGCGGTAGCCCAGACCGGCTAATTGCGTTTGTAGGTTAATAATTGCAGCCGCGGACGGGCGGGGCGTCCGTTGAAGAATTTGCAGGGCTTGCCGATAATAGTTTTCTGCCTCTTTGATTTCGCCGGCGCTTGAATGTAGGGATGCTAATTCACGGAGCAGGTCAGCTTTGCTAGAACAATCATCATCCGTTTTCTCGGATTGCTCCACGATGGCTTGTTGGAGGAGTCTTTTGGCCTCGTCGGGCTGATTTTGGGCCCGGGAAACGGCGGCGCTCCGGCGGAGGAGTTCTGGAGCGGTGGGGTTCTGCGGTACGGTTCCGCAGCCTGCGAGCAGGAGCGAAAATATAACCATGATGGCCTTAGCAGCGGGCATCAATCTCCGAGGAAGATGGCGTCATCGCATTGCACTTTCACAAAAGGGGCGGGACTCTTCGCGTCGATTTCAATCGTGATAAAGTGATTACCGGGCGGGATGGAGTGGGCGTAGGCACCGTCTTTCAATGCGACGGACATGCCATCCAACCAAACGGATTTGACCCCGCTGACGATGAGCGGCTTGGTGGTGATTTCGGCCAAGGTGAAACGGGCGACGGCATAAGCGCGGTCGGCTGGCAGGAAGTCCTTGAGCAGCTGACCATTCACGAGCGTGTAGACGGGCAGCTCGCTCTTGGCGAAGGCGGGCTTAGGGTCGAGTGCCTCGTCGCGGGATACGTAGAACTTCCATAGACGAGCGACATTGGCCTTGCTGGCATCGAAGGGGCCGGGCTTCCCGATTTCACCTAAGAACGCCAGTAGGTTGCGTTTGGGGACGCCAGCCAGACCGTCGATCAAGCCCGCTGGCATGATGCTGCCGATGTTTTCGCGCTTAGTGATGTTCGCTTTGATCAAAGGCAACTCGACGCCCGGTCCTGGGCGAATGAAAAGTTCGGTCGCGGTTTCGCGGCCGGGTATGCCAGTCAGGGTGGTCCCGTCATTCATCGAGAAAGCAAAAGCGTGGTAGCCTTCTTTTACTTTAGCGGCCGGGTTGAGCACGCTTTCGATGATGTAATCCAGAGGGGCGCTGGCACCCAGACTACTGAGGTCAGGTCCAAGGCGGCCGCCGGCGCCCCCGATGGCGTGGCAGAGCGTGCAGCCGCCTTTACGGTAGAAGACTTCGCCTTCGGCCGGGTCGGCGCCTTTTTTGATATGATCAATTAGGGCGTTGATTTCCGTGGTGTAATCGCGCGGGGCTTGGACGGCTCCGGCGAGCGGTTCGATGGCGGCGATGAGGGCTTGTCCGCCTCGGCCGATGCCGCGGGCGGCTTGAAGAGCACCCGCATAGGCTTCAGCTGAAAGCTTCTTGGGGAAGTTCTTACTCAACCGTTGGGAGAAAGCGGCGACTTGGAAAAGTTCGCGCCAAACCTGGGTGATGACAGGCTTGTTTTTGATTTGAGCGATGACCGAGGGTAAGGCTTTGAGGGCTTCATTCGGGGCGTGGGCAGCCAGCACAACGAGGGCACTACGACGAATGACGGCAGGTTGTTTTTCATCAACGAGCTTAAGCAGGGCGTCGACGGTAGGTTTTTGGCCGATGGCTCGGAGCGACGCAAAGGCTGCTTCACGAAGCGGAGCGTCATTCTCTCTGCCGGCGAAGTCCGCGAGCTGGGGGATGAATTGGCCCATTTTCCATTGTCCGATGATTTGCACCGCCAAGACCTTAAGTTCTTTGTTAGTTTTGTCTGACAAGAAATGTCCGATGGCTCCGAGATCGCCATCCGGACGCGTGTTGCGATTGCGAGCAGCCTCTAAGAGCGCGGTCGCGATCCGTTTTTGAGTCGAAAGCTTCAGGCCGATATCGACAATAAAGGATTGGTAGATCGTGTTCAATTCAGTCGGGGTTCCGGCCTTGCCGATGAGTTCGATCCATGGACCCTTACCTTCGGCGTCGATTTCGCGTCCGCTAAAAAGCCGCTGAATGTAAGGCGTAGCGATAGTGGGATCGATGGATTTCACGATCATGTCGAGTTGAGCTTCTTTACCTTCGGTCTTACCCGGATTGGCGGCCAGGTCTTCGAGCCACGGCTGCGCAAGTTCATTAACGCTTAACCAAGCAGCGAAATCTAAGAAGGTATCGGAATTATCCTTCGGCAGATGGGTTAAGACCAACTCGGCGCTTTCCTTGTTACGCAAGTGTGCCATGGCACGGTAGGCCTCGATCTGAACCCGTGGATTCGGGTCGGTCAGTAAGGATGAAATCAAGGGAAGGTGAGCGGTGCTTTGTAGACCGAGCGATTTGCTTAATTCCCGCAGGCCTACCTGCAGGCTGATGGGGTCTTTGCTTTGCAGGAGTTTGACTAAGTGGGCGGTGTCGACGGTACGACCGCTGCGCAACCATGCTTCATGGCGTCGGGTGACTTCATTATTGCTCCAGCTGCTGAGCGCTTTCTGCAATTCGGCAACGGGGACTTTGGCTAATTCACAACGGGCTTGTTCGAAATCCCATCGGCTGGGGGAGAGTAACTTGGCGAGAAGTTCGGGGACTGATTTGCCCGGAAGAGGGTCCCATTTTAGCAATGCGCTTCCCTTCGGAGCGATTCGCCAGATGCGGCCATGTTGTTTGTCACGTCGGGGGTCGCGGAAGTCCACTTCGCCGTGATTGATGATGGGGTTGGTCCAGTCAGCGACATACAAGCCACCGTCAGGTCCCATCTTTAGGGTGATGGGACGGAACGAGACGTCGCTGGTGCGCACGACATCTGGAAGTTCCTTGGTGACGTAGCCAGAGGCGGGTTTGGCATCGGTTGAGAAATCCGTAAAACCGAAACGGACGATGCGGTGGGCACGGAAGTCGCAGGTGATGGCGTTGCCTTGCCAGTCCGAGCCGAAGACGGGGCTTTGGATGAGTTCGAGTCCGCTGAACTTAGGATAAGATCCGGGGCTGATGCTGCCTACGAGACGACGGGCACCTTCGGAGGGAGGGAAGGTGGCGCCAGGGAAGGCCCAGTGCACGCCCGAGTTGTCGGCCCCGGAGGTCAGGAAGGTTTGGCCATTGAGGTCTTCTTGTTGTCCCCAGGCGTTCACGAGTCCCTTTGAAAATACTTCCAGACGTTCGGTGTTAGGGTCGTAAGCGAAGGCTACCCCGGAATTCGCACGTACGAGCCCCCAAGGGGTTTCGAGGTGGGAATGGATGTAGATGGTCTGGTGAAAATAAAGACGGCCATCGATGCCCCAATGGAGCGAGTGGACGATGTGGTGCGTGTCTTCGGTGCCGAAGCCGCTGAGCAAGATGCGACGATGGCTTAGAATGCCGTCGGCATTAGGTTGCGTGAGGTGAAGGAGCTCGGTGCTGGCGCCGACGTAGCAACCGCCAAGATTATCCGGGGCCACGCCCGACGGGATGAGTAGCTTGTCCGCGATGATGCGTGACGATTCTGCGACGCCGTCATGATTGGCATCTTCCAAGAGGATGATCTTGTCGTTGCCGGTGGACGGGCCGAATTTCGCGGCATCGCCGGACATCTGGGCCGCGAGGTCTTCGGGATTAACCTGCGGGTAGGTATTGGAGGTGGCGACCCAAAGACGGCCTGAAGTATCCCAGTTCATGTGCACGGGTTTTTCCAGCAAGGGGTTTTCCGCGAAGAGAGTCATCTCCAGTCCATCGGCTAACTGAAAGTCAGGACGGGGAAGGGGAGGGAGTACCGCGAGTTTATTTTGAGATTTAGGCTCGGGTGCGAGGGTGCTCGGCTTACCAGCGGCGATGCCCTGGACGTCGGCTTCCGCGCTATCGATCAATGCATCAAACTTAGGGATTTCGACGGCATTCTGTCCCTGTTCGCGTTTCCGGAAACCGAAGATGTAGGTATAATTGGCAGGGCGGCTACGGTGGAAGAAGAGCGAGTTCTTTCGCAGGATCGCATCGACGAGTTTTTGTTTTGATACCGAGACATTATCCCAGTTCTTAGCATCTACCTTCCAGCCAAGCTGGGCGGCGATGCCTTCGCTTAAGGCACGATAGCCTTGGTCGGTCAGGTGAATGCCGTTGTCGGTTCCCTGCGCCAGCGCGATCCCAGCGGATTGCTGCCATTCGGCCTTGATGAATGGCAGATTCTTTTCGGTCGCAAGTTCCTGGAGGACCTTGGTGAAGGTCGCCATGATCGTATTATGCTCCTCCGGATTGGGGAGTCCGGGCCGGGTGCTTCGAAGGTCTTCGTGTTGAATGGGGCTGAGAAGTACGAAGCGGACATTGCCGCCCGGACTGGCCTTGGTGATGAGCTCCATCAATTGCAGTAGGTCACGTTTGAATTTTTCCGGACTATGGTCGGAGCCGTATCGTGCCGGGTCGGGATTCAAAGCCGGATCATTGTGCGCGTAAGTCATGGCTTCGAGACTTACGGCCATACCGTAGCCAATGATGGCCACGGTGGGCTTCACGACCTCAAGCTGTTCCTTAAGACTGTCGATGCCCTTGACGACCGGATCGAAGCTGGCGCGTGAAGCGCCGAGAGGGCTGTCGCCGCTGTAGCCCAGATTACGGACGGTGAATTTCTTGCCGGGGAATTCCCGGCGCATCTTGGCTTCGATCTGACCGTAATTATTTTCGCGCTCGATGAGGACGTCGCCGATGAGCAGGACGCGATCGCTGTCATTGAGCGTCAGTACCGGAGCGGCCGATAGGGGCGAAAGAATGGCGACACAGGAAAGCATCCATAAGGTCACAAGGCTGGGAGGGCGGGGCATGGGTTAGATTGGATGGAAATATGTCTCGTTAGCGAGGCGACTTTTCGACCCCAGCGCCCAATTATTGTTTCCTTTAATCCCCGCCAAAAAGACTCAATTAACCGAAAAAAGGTTTAATCGATGAAATCTGGCCAGAGCGAGCGGAACGCAAGTTGAGCTTCGCGGTCGGGCAGGTTGGGACGTTCGGGATCCAGCAGGAACTTAAGCGGGAAAGACGGTTTGACGTGCAGAATGGTAATTGCAGAGCCGTCGATCTTGAAAACGGCGTACCAAGCTCCGCAACCGATATCAAAGAGACCGCCGTTACGACTGCGAATACGACGGGTCCGGTGGGGGGTCGGGTCGCGAGTCAGGATTTCGAGTAGCCGGGTACGGAAATCGATCGACCATTTTTTGCGCAACCAGGTCAGGTGCTCTTCCGCTTGGGTTGAAAATTCTACTTTGAATGAAGGTGGAGCGACGAGCGCGGCGTCCACTTCATCGATCCAGCCGGCCTTCGCTTCCGGGAATGCGTCGTATGCCGGGATGTAGGGTTTGATATCAAAAATAGGAGTGCCGTCCACCAAGTCGCAGGGCCCGAGGAGGAGTTGGCCTTTCTGCACGGCAAGCAGTTGCACGGGGGTGATGCCTAAGGGGTTGGGCCGATGGGGGGAACGGGTGGCAAAGACGCCGCGGCGTTGAGCCGGACCGCGCGGCGGCAGGACTTGCGGACGCCAATCCTTGTTGCGGTGAAACCACCAGATCAGCCAGATTCTTTCAAATCCTTCTAAATCTTGCAGGGCCTTCTGATATTTATCCCCTGGCAGCATCTCCAAGATGTTCGTCTCGGGATTTTTTTCGTCCGGTTGGTGCCGGGCGTTAAATTTCAGAGCTTTCTCCGTGCGGATGAAGCCAATCGGTTTGATGGTAAGTTCGTCGGACAAGTTAAGCGAGGAGAGCACGAAGTATGGAGGGCACGAAGTATGGAGGGCAGGCTGGGCAGAGGACAAGAGGCGAAGCTTGGAAAGCTGTACCCTGGTTTTCCTCCTTTCCAGCAAGCATTATCCGTCTTAGCATCTCAATTCGTCCATGGTTCCAGCCGTCACCAATCTATCGTGCTATAAATTCGCTCCGCTCGAGCAACTTGAGGCATGGCGAGAACGGCTCTTAGCGGCCTGCCAGGCTCAGGGATTAAAGGGTACCATTTTATTGGCGCCGGAAGGGATTAACTTTTTCATTGCTGGTACGGCCGCGCAATTGGACACCGTGGTCGCCTTGATTCGAAGCATTCCTGGTTTGGCTGAAATCAAGCCGAAGGAGAGCCCCAGCCATAGCCAGCCGTTCAAGCGCATGTTGGTTAAAGTCAAAAAGGAGATCATCTCTTTCGGGGTCGATGGCGTCGATCCAGCCAGGAAGCCTGCACCCAAGATCTCAGCTCATCAGTTGAAGGAATGGCTGGATGAGGGTCGACCTTTGCAGCTTTTGGATACGCGTAACGATTACGAGGTCAGGCTCGGCACCTTCCGCGGTGCGATTATTCCGGGCATTAACAATTTCCGCGATTTTCCAGAGGCCGTGCAAAAGCTCGACCCCAGCCTAAAGGATCAACCTGTCGTGATGTTTTGTACCGGCGGCATTCGTTGCGAGAAAGCTGGCCCTTACATGGCACTTCAGGGCTATAAAAATATCCTGCAGCTAGAGGGCGGTATCCTGAAATATTTCGAAGAAGTCGGCGGCGCCCATTACGACGGTGAATGCTTTGTCTTCGACGAACGCGTCGGCGTTGACTCATCCCTGCACGAGACGGATTCGGTCCTTTGTTATCATTGCCAGATGCCTTTGCTCCCCTCGGATCTGCGACATGAACATTATGTCTACGAGCAGAGTTGCCATCATTGTTTCCACGGTAAGCCCAAGGGTCGCGGCAATACCGCTAAGGTGAAGGACTAAACGGTCCGCTTAGCTTAATTCAGCCATTTCGTACCACTCGCCGTTGGGCAGACGTGCGGTAATGTCGGCTTCGTTACTTTCGGACAGGATTCCACCGCGGACCAGCACGCCGGCTAAGCCCATCTGATGGGCTCCTAAGAGGTCGTGCTCCGGACTATCGCCGATGGCGATGACGGTTTCGAGGGGCGGGTTGCCCGCGACACGCAAAGCGGTTTGGTAGATTTCCGGGTGGGGTTTGCCGAAGAATCTTACCTTGGCTCCCAGTTTAGCAAGTTCACGTCCGATCGCACCGGCGGAGGGTCGAATACCCTGTGGGGTGAGCATTTCGAAGTCGGGATTGCAGACTAAGATTTCCACGCCCCGTCGAGCGGCAGCGCTTAGTTCCTGAACCTGGGCCCTCCAGTCTCCATCGGGCTCTTGGCTGGCGGCGAGGATGATACCATCGGCATTGTCAGCCGTAACGATTGTAAAATCAAACGTATCGAAGCCGTAGTCATCACCGACTTTTCCTGAGATGTGCACGCACGCACCGCGCTGGAAACTGTCTCCGGCCGTTCCGTGTCTGATCGCATCTTGGGTGGCATCACCGGAGGTGACGACGGCGTCGAAGTGTTCGGCATTGAACCCGAACTTTCCTAACCGAGCGCGATTATGTTCGCCAGTCTTGGCGGAGTTGGAGAGCACGATGACCTTGCCGCCCGTTTGACGGTAGACGTGGAGTGCTTCAGCCGCTTTAGGGTAAGCCTTCTGCCCGTCATGCATCGTCCCAAATTGATCGAGAAGTATTACCCGATAGTGCGGAGGGAGCCCGGAAAGTCCGCTAATGGGCTGTAAACTTTTCATGGGTTAATCATTTTTCCCGTTAGACCCTGCCACGCCAATCGGGCGGTTCCCGCGGCGGCTTCCTCGCTCCAGGATGGGAGCAAGGGAACCTTTAAAGCCTGGGCACGAAGTTGCATCCAGGTTTTATTCTTCGAGCCTCCGCCGGCATGTCGGACAGAGTTGAGGGTGGGTCCGCCCCATTCGGCGAGGCGGGCATAGCCTAAGCGTTCGACCTCACTGAAGCCCTCCAGGATCGCTTGGAGAAATTCGGCATCTTCGGCCGGTCGGGGGCTCAGGCGTGGCTTCATCTGTGGATCGGCGAGGGGGAATCTTTCGCCGATCGAAGGGAGTGGATAGTAGTCCAAGCCTAATAACTTTTCGGGACGCATTTTATCGTCCAGAGCTTCCATTTGTTGCGGACTAAAGAGAGGGAGCAAAGTTTTGCCTCCGCAATTCGAGGCACCGCCGGCGAGCCATTGATCGCCTAAGCGGTGACTATAGATCCCAAACTGGGGAGCGAAAATCGGTTGGGAGCTCAGTAGCTTAAGTACGATGGTGGAACCAAGTGCCGTGGTCGCGTCGCCGATATTGCTGGCACCGCTGGCGAGGAAGGTCGCGCAACCGTCGGTCGTGCCGGCCGCAATGAGGATGCCTTCGGGGATACCAAGGGCGATGGCCGCCTGCGCCGAGACGTGTCCGATCGGCGTACCAACCGGGACCACTTCCGGGAGCAGGCCCGGAGAGAGCCCGAAAACTCGCAGCCAATCCGGCCAGCAGCGATTGACGGGGTCGTAACCCGTCTTCAGCGCGTTGTTCTCATCGGTCTGCCAATTCGTGGCGCCCAGGCAGCCGTTAATCCAATCGGCTTGGTGGATGATACAGTGGAGGCGCGGCAGCTTGGCCCATTCCAGCGCGCGGGCGGCCGGAGAGGTGGCGCCGTGAGCCGCACTTTCGCGAGGGGCGAGAGTCTTTATCTTTGCGGAGAGATCGCCGGTGTCGGCATCATCATACATGCGTGCCGCGGCAAGCGGGCGGTTGTGGTTGTCGACCGGCAGAATCGTGCCCGAGGTGGCGTCAACCGCGATCGCTCGGGCGGCGGAGAGGTCGAGGTTTTGACTAAGTTCGTCTAAGGCCGTGCGACAACCATTCCACCAATCTTCGGGCGACTGCTCGCGCCGGGAACCCGTGGCCTTGGTCGCTGGTAGCGGCGCCGAACCTATGCCGAGAATCTTGCCGGAGGCGGCGACGGCGACGGCGCGGACACCGGAGGTGCCGAGGTCGAGTCCGATGACGAAGCCGTGCATGCGGCTTTATTGAGGGGCGGGGAACGACGGGGCAAGAAGCGATGCCCACCGCTCATCACTTCGGTGCCAACTCATCCCAGCTCTTTAGGCCGCAGGTCTTCAGGTAAGGTTCGGCGGCGGCTTTCCATCCCGGAGTGTCGGCGGCCTGGAGCAGATTCCAGATCGGACGCTTCTGGTCGGGGTCCGAAATGGTTCCCGACTTGTTGCTCCAGAGTCCGAAGCGCAGGCCGCCTTCCTTGGCGTGGTCGACATGACGATGATAGAGGAAGGCATCGATGGCTCCATTGAGGCGCGAAACTTTTTCCCAGGCGTAGGCATACGCGGCGGCCTGTTCGGTGAGGGCTTCGGGGCGCTGGGTGACATCGAAGCCTTGTTCCGTGAAGCTGAGGCGACGTGGTTTTCCGGCGTAAAGCATTTCGGGCGTCGCCAGTTTTTTAGTCAAGACCTCGAGGTTCTTGAACGTTACCTTCGGCGTGGAGTCGTCGAAAGTCACCTTGTCGAGCCAGGTTCGTGGATCG
>CAINMU010000147.1 GCA_903850885.1 uncultured Opitutia bacterium
CCAGTTCACCGCATACGGCGCGGCGAGAGCGATGTCGATGTACGGGTCCTCGGTCAGGTATTTGCCGGTGTCGACGATGGCGCGGCAGTTCGGGTGATTGATACGCTTGAGCAGGCTGACGTGCTCGGCACCGCTGGTGAGGAAATCACCGTGATTCTGCACGCCGATGAAGATGCCGTGCTTGGCGGCAAACTCGGCGCACTCGCGGTAATCATCGGCCATCCAACCTTCGACCTGTTCGCGGGTGGCGCCGCCGGCGACATCGTTCCATTTCTTACCCGGTATATTAGTGTCAGCAAAGACGCGTAGCACGGGAGCACCAAGCTTGACGCAGACCTCCACCCAATCCTTCACGCGTTGGACGCCTTCGGCGCGGATAGCCTTATCGGCGGTGGTAAAGTCGTTCTTCACACCACTGCCACTGATCTCGAGCCCGAGCCGAAAGGCCTCATGCTTGACCGCAAAAATCTCGGCATCCGTCGGGGCCTTGGGGTAGCTGGCGAAGAAATAACCCGTGACGTCGATCGCGTCGAAGCCCGCCTCAGCGGCGAAGTTCAGCAGCTGATGCATGCTCATGCCCTTAGGATTATTTGGCTCCTTGAGGCCAAGGTTCAGCTCGACGTAGAACGAGTACGCGTTGAGCGAGGTGCGGAGGCGCGAAATCTTACCGACCGACGCGGTCTCAGCGGCGCGGGCGGATAGACCGAGCGCAGCGAGCGACAGCCAAGCGGAGTGTTTCAGGAATTCACGGCGCGGGGTAGCGGAGGACATGGGGAGAATTATTAGTGCAAAAGTGCGGAGGTTCAAAAGTGCAAAAGTTGATAAAGGGCGAGAGCCAGGGCTTGGGCTAAACAAGCGATCAAAGGGAGACCGGGAACCGGGAAGGATGCTGCGGTGCCGCATTGCTTCAGGTGACGGGTGACAGCCACCGGGGCATCGGCGATTCCGGAGTCGGCTTTTCAGCCATCGGCCATCGGCTCCTGGTTCCAGCGGCTGATTCCCGAGCGGCTGGCGCCTGAACTCCCGGAACCCGTGGCCGTCACCCGTCACCCGAAATTGTGCCCCCCGGCCAATCATCCGGTCTCCGGTTTCCCTTTGAGTTCATCCCGTCCCGCCACCTGCCACCCGAAACTTGCCTCCCACTTTTGCACAGGCCGCAGGCCGATTTGCACTTTTGCACCTAGGGCAGCACGCGGTGCTGCCCCTACCCTTCGCTTCAACCTTCCGGCGTAAACCCGAGCACGACATCCCAGTGCGCGGCGAGTTCACCAGCCTTGGACGCCTTGAGTGGATCGAACGCCAGCGACACACTCTCGCGCTGCGCAGCATCCTTGATGCCTTTGTAGACCATATCATTCGCATTGAGCTCATGTCCCTTGATGTAGCACTGGGTGATGAGCTCTTTCTTGCCTTTAATTTTCACGGCCAGGTGGATGTGCGGCGTGCGCGGCTTGTACGCCACGGGCTTGATCGTGCGGAAAAGATATTCACCAGAAGAGCCCGTGAGGAATCGACCGAAGCCCTGGAAGTTGCCATCCCGCTTGGCCGCGTTACCGGTCTTGGTGTGGATATAGGCGCCGTTGTTATCGGCCTGCCAGATCTCGACCAACGCGTTGCGCACGGGGTCGCCGTGCTCATCGAGGATGCGGCCGGATAGCCAAGCGATCTCGCCGACCGCCGGCGTGACGCCGTTATTCACGATGATCAGGTCGTTGTCGGTATCGAGCGGTAGATGGTCCGGATAAAACGGACCCTCGGTCTGTTTCGGCGTCCGCGTGAGGGCTTCGGCGAAAGCACCCGGCACGGCGAACAGCGCGGCACCCAAAGCGACCTGACGGAGAAAATCACGACGGGCACGGAGATTAGCAGGCAGCGGGGGTAAGGCCATGGGGGAGAGGTTGGGTGCAAAGGTGCAAAAGTGCAAAGGTGTAGAAGTGGTAGGAAATGCCTTAACACCCCGATTGCATAGAGGTAGGGGCAGCACCGCGTGCTGCCCTAGCCATGCAGCAGGCAGGGTTGAGCGCCCTCGCTCAACCGCGGCTGACCGAGGCGGTCAGCCCTACCTAAAACCATAAACCTAG
>CAINMU010000148.1 GCA_903850885.1 uncultured Opitutia bacterium
CTGGATGACCTCGATTTACTTCAACCTTACGGCGAGGGTAACTCCGAGCCGGTCTTCGGGCTGAAGGGTCTGGTCTTTGATCGTGCGCCCACGCCTTTTGGGGAAGGCAATTTCCGTCACCAAGTCTCCCTCGGTGGCGGTCGCCGGTTGAACTTCGTCGCCTGGCGAATGGCGGATCGGATGCCTGAGGCGGGTCGCCCGGTTGATTTGGCCGTCAAGCTGCAATGGAATCGCTGGCAGGGCCGGCGCTTGCCGCAGGCGGAAATCCTGGATTGGCGCTACGCTTACTGACCACCGGTTACTTCTTGGTTTTTTTCTTGGGTTCAGCCTCGTTCGCGGCTGGGTCGGGCGTGGCTTGCTGGTCTTCGATACCTTTGAGCATAATCTGCCCGGTACCTTTTTCTCCCGGAAAAATGAAGTAAAGCGTTCTTAGGCTGTCCATGTGGAAATAATGTAGGTTATACCCGAGACGATCTACGCCGTCTTCGAGTGAGTGGATTTCGCTATCGAAATATTTCCCTTGGGCGACCCGAGGGCGGATTAAGGCCGAGGCGTTGGCTTGGATGAGTGTGCGTTGCTGAGGGTTGTGTATTTCGACCGGAAAGGAGCAGAGGTTGAATATTTTCATGCTGCCCGGCGGGAATGATTTCGCGTCGTTGGCGATGGCTTTGATGCCGCTTTGGCCTGGTTCGGGGCGGATGAGCAATAGTAGATGATGCGGGCCCGGAGTCGTCGGCAGGTCAATCCAGGCCAAGGGTGCAGGCGGCGGTGCGTCTTTTTTCGATTTAACCTCTTCTTCGGTTTCTTCCTCTTTGTAGGGGAGGATTTCAAAACGGGCTCTGCCGTGATAAGTGAATTCAGGCGTGAAGCAGGCGCTCATGATATCGAGCGGTTTTATTTTCTTATCGTCCAGGTAACCGTGTTGGAGGATGACGCCGCTCATCGAAAGCAATTGCAGGTGGGCTTCGACTTCCACGGGCTTAGGTTCCTCCGCCCGGGAGGCGATGAGCGACAGGCAGCTAGCGAGTAGAAAGTTAAATTTCATCGGGTTTAAGGGGGCGGTAGGAGATGATTTTGAAGCGCCGGCCGAGTGATTTATTGGTCACTGAAAAGGTCGGGCTGCTTAGGGGCGTTTCCGGTGCGTCCGCCGGGTCGATGAATTCCGGAAGGCGTTGGACGACGGCTTCGATCCAGTTCTTGCCGATGGCGCCTTCGATCGAAGAGGCTTCGCCATAGACCCGGAGCAGGAAGGTGTCGGAACGGGTCGCCATCGCGCAACCCAGGCTCTGCAACAGATCACTTTGTAAAAGATTTCCCGGGGCACCCATCGCCGCATGGGTGCGATTGGTGGTCGGGGAATTTTCTTCGTAGCTCTCGATGTTGGTGGGGTTGACGAACGGCGGGTTAGCCGTGGGCGGGGAGGGTATGCTGTTGGCGTCTTGTAGGTTGGCTTTTGAAATCATCCCTAAGGTGTAACTCTTGGTCAGGCGGTCCGTGAGGCCAGCGCTGGGGGTCAAAGGCGTGGTCGCCGGTGGGTTATCCACTCGGTAGATAGCGGCTTGCAGGGCGCCGCCATGCGAGGCCCATGGGGTGCTATTTATCAAGAAGCGGTTGATGAACTCCGCTAATCCAAGGTAGGGGGTGGCGGCTTTACTTAAGCCGCGGAATTGGCGGTTGGACGGCGCATTGATCGCGCCGGAGTAGTCGCGTTCCGTCCGCGAGAGGATTTGGAAGCGGGATTTGTTTTCTTTCACGATCGCTTTGGCGAGCGCTTTGATCTGGTCGTCACTCAGGTTGCAAAAGCCTTGCCAGTTCGATTGGTTGATCTCGTCCATCGCTCCGGTGGCGATGGTCGTCGTGCCAGGTTTCTGCGCTCGGGGGAAGCGGGCGTTGCTCGTCGCCGTTGGCAGTCCGCTGCCGTATTGGGCATAAGCGAGTTTTTTCGCCGAACCTAAGAAGGCCGTCCAGGCTTCGACGGAAGTCGAATTGACGTTAAAGGCGCCGTCGTTGAGCAAGACGGTGGCCGAGCGTTTGTAATCGCCGACCGCGCTGCGGGCGGGTTGGCCTGAGGCGATCAGCCGGAATCTCGGGTTGCTGAGCAAGGGGAGGTTGCCGAGGTCGGGATCGGTGATACCGCAAAAGTCATCGAGGACCCGAGCCAGGTTGCGTTTCTCGGCCGATGTGTAAGGGCTGGCTTTCAGTGGGCTCTCGGTAGGATCGGAGGGTTGAGGGGCGATGGCCGGGGTGTTTGTCACTTTCATATCCGGGGCTGCGCCTGAGAGGTAGAAGCCATCCCAGAGGGCGTTGTTCAGCAGGTAGCTCGCATCATAATCCGTCCAATTCTTTAACGTATTGGTTTCGTAAGTCTTGGTCTCGTCTAATATGAGCGGAGTGGAGAAACTATTACCGATGCAGAGCAGCGGTTGTTGATCACGCATGCCGAAATTCGCGTGCGCGTATTGGCCGAGCGAGGTTGGGGCGACGAGCGGGATTTCGGTGTGGATACTGCTCAGGCTGCCGACGAGCGTGCCGCTTTTGACGTTAGCGTAGCCGCCGAAGGTATCGCCAGTGAGAACGGTGTCTGCTTGGATCAAATCCTGCCAGCCGTTGTAAGGCGTACTGACGTTCAGCCGGTAGCTGGGGGAGGCGCCAGCGTAACCATGGCCTTCGACGTTGTCGAATCTTCCGGCCCCATCCGCCCGGGTCACGGGGGCCATGGGATTAGAGTGGCTGAAGAGGGGAAACGCACCCGCGGGTGTGGTCGGATTGACGCCAAGTTCGCCCTCCTCGTCGGTTTATTCACCTGCGCCATCGCCTTTGCAGGCGGAACAACGACCACCCCCACGACACCGACCACGCCTCCTCCTCCAGTGGTCAAGCCTAAGGGTGGATGTGAAAAAGGCGGCGACAAGGATGACGACAATCGTGGCGATCGTAAGAAAACTTCGAAGATTGAGCCTAAGAAGACGGATAAGAAGTGCGATAAGAACTAAAGCGTTTTTCTTCCGTCCCAAAGGGCCGACTAACGTCGGCCCTTTTTGTTTTAGGTTCGCTTCAGCGATGGGTTTGGTTTTTTTAAACTCATGATACCCCTGTCCGATTGGCTCCTTTGGTTGCGCTTGGGCGCGACTTCGCTGGGCGGCCCAGCCGCGCAGATTGCGACCCTTGAGCAGGAGTGCGTCGAAAAGCGCTCTTGGTTGTCGCAAGAACAATTCTCCCGCGCCTTAGGGCTTTGCATGTTCTTGCCCGGCCCCGAAGCCCAGCAACTGGTCGCTTGGATTGCCTGGAAGAAGGGTGGCTGGCGCAGCGCCGTTTTGGCCACGCTCTTCTTTGTGATTCCGGGTCTGCTTTGTTGCGCCGTCTTGGCATTTTTATACCACCAGTTTGGTCAACGTCCTCTGATCGGCGGTGCGCTCTCCGGCGCCCGAGCTGCTGTTGCTGGCGTCATTCTGATCATGGCTTACCGTCTGTTTAAGACCGCCGTCTTCGATACGCCTCGCCGAGCGGTCGCAGGTATCACTGCGATAGGCATGCATTTCACTGCCCCCTTCGCCTTCATGGCGGTCGCGGCAGGTCTCTATGCCTGGTATATCCGTCCGCCCGATGAAGAAGCTGTGCCCGAAACGTCCGAAGTCTTGAAGTCTGCCGCCATCCGGGTGCTGCGTTTCCTGATTCCAGTCGGTGCCGTCTTCTTGGCGCTTTGGGCCATTTTCGGTCACGACTCCGGTATCGTTAAGCTTGCCGAGGTTTCTCTGATCGCGGTGCTGACTTCTTTTGGCGGCGCTTACGCTGCGCTGGGAGTATGGAAAGCGCGCACGGTCGAAACTTATGGCTGGATCAAGGAGCCTGTTTTTGGCGATGCATTGGTGGTCGGTGAAATCACTCCTGGCCCGCTGCTGCTCGCCGGTAGTTTCATCGGTTGCATGGCTGGTTATAACGGCAGCCTCGGCATGGGTGGTGGCTGGATGGCCGCTTTGGTCGGTCTCCTGGTGCCGGCGATTTTTACTTTCAGTTGTTCCACGCTCATCTTGCTTGCCGCCGCTCCGCTGGCTGACGAGGGGGTAGGGGATGTCCGTTTTCATGATGTGATCGGGCTGGTGACCGCCGCCGCTGCGGGTGCCATATTTTGGCTGGGGCTTTCCTTGGTGCTGTCGCAGATGACTTGGGTCTATCTCTTGGTTTCAGCCGCCGCGGGTGCGGCGCTTTACCTTAAAAAGACGAACATCCTCCTCTTGGTCGCCCTGGGCGCCGCGGTGGGCTGGTTTGCGACCCGATAAATTAGTGAAATCAGTTGTGATTTTCCAGCTTTGCTCCAAATTTTACCTACCATGAAACAAATTACGTCCCTGCTGGTTATCGCCCTGGTCTGCGCTTCGGTCGCTTTTGCAGCCTCTCCTTCGCCTGACGTCAAACCAGCTACGACGACCAAAGAGTCCTCGAAGTTTAAGGCCGGTGGTTGCTGCGATAAGGCCGATAAAAAGGGCGAAAAATGCCAACATCCTTGCTGCGTCAAGGCTGCGGCGGACGGCAAGGTTTGCGAAAAGTGCAACGCCCCAGCGAAGAAGTAATTATCCTTTTTTCTCGTTTATTAAGGGCTGAACTTTGTTCGGCCCTTTTTGTGCCCCATTGAAATGACTCCATCGGGAGTCTTGCCCCTGGTTGGGTTTGACGTAAATCTATCCGAATGCTCCGCCGTCACCCGCTGATTTACTCCGTCATGTTGTTGAGCATGGCTTTCGGTCTCTACTTTTGGACTCGGCCGGTTTCCGCCACGCCCGATTTGCCAGCTGCTAAGCTTGGCTACGAGGTTTGCGCCCCTTCTCCGGATGGCATCGGCAAGGTCTATCAAGGTCGCGAAATCGCCCAGGTGATGGGCCATCCGGGTATCGGCTGGCTCGAACGATCCGATCGCGAAAAGGAAGAGGCCCCGTCTAAAGCAATTGCCGCCTTGGAGCTGGCGCCCGACGCCGTCATCGCGGACATCGGCGCTGGGTCAGGCTATTATTCTTTCCGGATCGCTCGGCAGCTTCCGCGCGGAAAGGTCGTCGCGGTCGATATCCAGCCCGAGATGATCGATTTTTTGACGAAGGAATCCGTTAAACTTGGCATAAAAAATGTGCAGCCACACCTGAGTACCATTGAAGACGTCAAACTACCCGACGGCTCTCTTGACGCCGCCTTGATGGTCGATGCTTATCACGAATTCGACCACCCAATCGAAATGCTGGCCTCCTTGCGTCGCGCCCTGCGCTCCAAAGGGCGCATCTATCTTCTGGAATACCGGGCCGAAGATCCGCACGTCCCCATCAAGCCCCACCACAAAATGACCGAGGCCCAGGCACGTAAGGAATTCGAAGCAGCCGGTTTTAAGTTCGTAGTGAACAAGCCCGATCTGCCTTGGCAGCACTTGCTGATCTTCGAGCGCCCCTAATCGGTCAGGCTCCGACGTTTTTCTTGATCTCTTTGAGCTGCTGAAATTCGGGTTTGGCGGTATAAAATTTGTCTAACGGGTAACACCCAGAGATGAGCCCGTTGCGCGGCGCGGTCGTGCAGTCGCTGAAGGTGCGGCAGATGAACTTGGTCTCCATCGCGCCATTCTTCGCCGCATCCGCCAGCATGCTGGGGTAGCTGAGCACGGCGCGACCAACGCCGATGGCATCGCTCCACTTGTTACGTAAAATGAATTGGGCGAGGTGCGGCAGGTATTCTTGGATATAACTCAATCCGGAGCTGACGATGATCAGGCTGCTGGGCGCCCGGGATCTCACCTGACGAACGGCATCCACTTGACGGGCCAAATCAATCAAAGGGTCGTGCGCGGCCTGATAACCGTCGCTCGGTGGGTAGGCCGCTGGGCGTTGGATGTGCGGATTGTAATAGGGCGAGCCCGCGGAGGTGTTCAGAATCTTAACCCCAAGATCGCCCAGCATGTTCACGAATTGGAAGGTTTCGGACAGGTCGGGTTGCGTGGGTTTTTCCGGGTTCGCCCCAAAGGCGAACCGGTAGGGAAGGAGATGCGCATGATCTTCGGGGATGCCGGGGCCGAGTCGCCCTGGAACCGAAAGCGCCGGGTCCGGACGGAAAGGCACGAAATCGAAGAGGCTGAGGCGCACCCCGATATCAATGGGATTACCTTCGGCCCGGATGCCGGCGATGATGTCGCGCAGGATGCGGGTCCGGTTTTCGAAGGAGCCCCCGAACTTGCCAGGTCGGGTGTGGGCGCTGAGGAATTCATGCAGCAGATAGCCGTGACAGTGCTTGATGTCCACGAAGTCGGCACCGCATTCCCGGGCAACCTGGGCGGCCTTGATATAACAACGGATCAATTCTTCGACGTCGGCATCAGTGAGGACCTGCTCGTCAGAAGTGACGTTAAACTTCTTATCTAAAATCGGGTGACGGTAGGCGATGCGTGATTCCCAGCGTTTCTTATCGTTGGGTCGACAGAAGCGTCCCGAGTGCGTGAGCTGAAAGCCGATGACTAAATCATCCGTCGAACCCCAGCGGGCGAGGTGTTCGGCTTTGAGGATGCCGACGAGTTCGGTGATGCCGGTTTGGTTCTCATCGTTGATGATAAGTTGGTTCATGTTGGCACGACCGTCCGCCCGCACGGCCATGGCCTCCGCCCCGCAGATGAGTTTGGCACCGCTGGCGCCGAAGCGTTGCCAGCGTCGTTTCATTTCTTCGGAGATGCCCCCAGTGGTCGTCCCGTCCCAACCTTCCATGGGATGAATCGCGATGCGGTTACCGATGGTCTTCCCGTTAATTTTATTCTGAGAGATCGGCTGGGAGAGAGGATTGCCCGCTCCGGCTTCGATGGTGTCTTCGATCGGCAGTTCGATTCCGATGGAAGCGCAGTGGGCGCGGAAATCCGCGACGGTCTTAAGCGACGCGACGCGGGTGAGTTTGAAAGTTTCGGACATAGATTTAGCTGAGGGCGGCGATGCGTTTGGCGATATCCGCCAAGATTTCGCGGTCTGAACTTGGGCGCTTGGCCGAAAGCGGATGGGTATCATCGCATTCCAGCCATCCGCGGAGCTTCAAGAACATGGCGGCGGAATGTTTGTAGGCGGGTACGGGCGGACGGAAGGCAAGGAAGCCGAGATACTGCAAAAGGTCATTGATTTCGTAAAATGACGACGCGCCTTTTTCCCAGGCTTTATCGCGTAAGGCGAATGCCTCCGGTGCGAAAGTGCTTAGGCCAAGTAAGTAATCGCTACCATACATGACCATGTCGATGGCGAGGTCGTTACCAGTGTATACTCGAAAATCCGGGCGCGTCTGATCACGCAGCGTCAATCTCTCCCACTCCAGGTCGCGACGTAATGAGGAATGCTTCGCGCCGATACATTGTTTTACGTCCATGAGCCCACGGTAGACGTCCAAGGAATAGATCTTTCCAAAGGGGGCGAACATCTGTCCGAGTTCGAAGCCGACGAAACGAGGAGCGTGCCGACCGATGGCGCCATAGGCTTCCACGATTTTTTCATCTGTCTGGGAGGTCAGTCCGTAGCTTTGGAAGATGACCGGGGTGCCGCCGTGTTGCTGGATCATCTCCATCTGACGCGCGTAAGCACCGAGGTCAAAGGCATCCCCAGGCTTATCAAGGACGAAGGCGCCCGCGACATACCATTTTCCGCCCGTCTCCGTTTGGGTTATTTGTAAGGCGCGTAGGCGGATCGAGTCGTCGATGAGATTGCCGTACCCGGTATCCATATTGACGGCCGGAGCTAACCCGGCAGCGACGGTGCGGCGGACGTGGGCGGTGAAACCTGCCCAGTCGATATCGCCGTTTGCATGGAAGGGTAGGAGGATAGCAGAACTCCCTTCGATTTTACGCTGACGGCGTATCATCGTGGTGGGCTCGGGATGCAACGGGGTGCTCATAGTCTGATGTCATTTTGGATGTTTTATGAGAAATATCCCAGCCTCAAAAGCGTGGCCCTCATTCGTTTCTTGTAGCCCAGAGGGAATCCGCTCAGATGTAAGACGTTGCTTGGTGCGACGCACCCCTATCTCGATGAAAGAACTTCATTCCCCTGTTTCCACGAAAGACGCGATTACCCGTGGAATGCAGCTGACGCTCCTCGCGGGCTTCTTGGGTTGGATGATGGATGGTTACGAGCAGGCGCTTTTTCCGACGCTCGCTGGGCCCGCGCTCAAGAGCATGGTGCCCATAGAAGTTGCGGCCTTAGGCTCCAAGGCAATCAATAGCTGGGTGGGCGGATGGATGGGTTGGATCACTTCCGCTTTCTTGGTCGGCGCCGCGCTGGGTGGCGCGGCCTTTGGCTGGCTGGGAGACCGCATCGGCCGCGTCAAGGCGATGTCCTTCAGTATTCTGTTTTATTCGATCTTCAGCGGGGTCTGTTATTTTGCGACCGATCCGACTCATCTTGCCGGTGCGCGTTTCATGGCGGCCTTAGGCATGGGTGGCGAATGGGCCTTGGGCGTCGCTCTGGTGATGGAGGCCTGGCCCGAAAGGCATCGTTCTAAGATGGCCGCTGCCATCGGTGTGGCGGCGAACCTTGGGATGGTCCTGGTGGGTTGCGTCGCCTTGGCTTACCCGGCCGATGGTCACTCCTGGAGAATTCACTTCTTGATCGGTGCTTCGCCGGCTATCCTTACTTTGTTGATTCGTCTCTTTGTGCCTGAGTCTGAAAAATGGGAACGTTCCATGAAGAAAGAAGCAGCTGGGCCCGCTCCAGCTCGCTCCAAGATCGGAGAGGTTTTTAGTGGCGAATTGCTTGGTTCGACGCTCGCCGGTATTGCGATGGTCTCGGTAGTTTTTGTCGGTACTTGGGGCGCGGTACAATGGGTCCCGCTTTGGATCACCGAACTTGCGGGTCCCGATAACACCCGGGCCAAGGCTCTCGCCATGGTCATCGTCTCCTTGGGTGCTTGCGTAGGCACGACCCTCGCCCCCTTGTTCCTCGCAAGATTAAAGCGCCGCACAGGTTACCAGATCCTTTGCGTATTGGCCTTCGCCGCCACGTGTTGGATTTATCGGACGCCCGCCCAATGGTCTGGTACGATGCTCTTCGATATTTTCCCCCTCATGATGGCCGTGAAGGTTTTTGTCTTGGGCATGGCAGCCACCGCCTTCTTCGGCTTCTTCCCACTTTATCTCCCGGAGCTTTTTCCGACGCGCGTGCGTGCGACCGGCCAAGGTATTTGTTATAACACCGGCCGTCTGGTCGCCGTCCCCTTCGTGCTGCTCAGCGGTAAACTTGTCGAGACGCTCGGCGGTTATCAAAGCGCGGCCGCTGCCATCACGCTCGTCTACGCCGTCGGTTTATTCGTGGCTTTCTTGGGTAAGGAGACTACGGGTCAA
This sequence comes from uncultured Opitutia bacterium, assembly GCA_903850885.1. Lineage (GTDB taxonomy): Bacteria > Verrucomicrobiota > Verrucomicrobiia > Opitutales > UBA953 > UBA953. The sequence continues at coordinate 9,332 of CAINMU010000148.1, forward strand.
GGCCTCCAAGACTAAGATGAATCCGCATGATGTTCAGATTCGGGCCGTGCGCTGGCATGCCTTGCCGGTGCAGACCCGTCTGCCTTTGAAGTTCGGTCATGAGACGGTGACGAGCGTCGCTTGCGCGCGCGTATGCCTGACCGTTTCGCGGGCCGATGGCTCGCGGGCCGAAGGGTGGGGCGAGACGCCTCTCAGCGTGCAATGGGTCTGGCCTTCCGCCGTTCCCTACGAGGTGCGATTTAAGGCCATGCAGGATTTCTGCGATCTGTTGACGGAGGCCTACGCTCAATTCCCCGCCCAAGGTCACCCGATGGAAATCGGCTACGATTTTATCGAAGCGGTGCTGCCCAAGCTTCTGCAGGCTTTTAATGCCACGTTGCCGAAGGGCGTGGTGATGCCCACGCTGGCCGCCTTGGTTTGCGCTTCGCCTTTTGATTTGGCCCTGCATGATGCCTATGGCGTCGTGAATGAGGTACCGACTTATCTTACTTATCAGGCTCCGTGGATGAACCGCGATTTGTCCGCCTACCTGACGCCCGCCGCCGATGCTCCACAGGTAAGTTTTAGCGGCAAGTATCCGGTCAATTTCTTTCGTCAGCCCGTTGAGACGAAGCTGCTCGCTTGGCACCTTGTCGGTGGCCTCGATTATCTGACGCTCGCTGAGGCGGGCGCCCATGTCTTGCAAGATGGCTATCCGAGCTCGCTTGACGCATGGATCAAGCGCGACGGTTTAAAGGCGCTGAAGGTCAAACTCCGCGGCAATGATGCCCCGTGGGATTTTGCCCGCATGAAACAAGTCGCCGAAATCGGCCTGGCGCTGGGCGTCGAATTATTTACCGCCGACTTTAACTGCACGGTGATGGACCCGGCATACGTCAACGGCGTGCTCGATCGCATCAAGGCGGAGCTGCCGGAACTATGGTCGAGGTTGAGTTACGTCGAGCAGCCTTTCCCTTACGAATTGGAGGATCATCCGATTGACGTCCATTCGGTCAGCGCCCGTATGCCGCTCTTCCTTGACGAGAGCGCCCATGATTGGCGAATCGTTCGCTTAGGTCGCGAGTTAGGCTGGACCGGTGTCGCGCTCAAGACTTGCAAGACGCAGACGGGTGCTTTGTTGAGTCTCTGTTGGGCCCGCGCCCATGGCATGCAATTGATGGTGCAAGACCTGACCAACCCCATGATGGCCCAGATGACCCACCTGTTGTTGGCGGCGCACGCCCCGACGATTGCCGGCGTGGAGACCAATGCGATGCAGTTCTATCCCGAGGCTTCGGCGGCGGAGGCCAAGATTCATCCGGGGCTTTACCGTCGCCAGGCGGGCCAAATCGATGGCGGTACTCTTTCCGGCCCTGGTTTCGGTTATAGATTGAACGAAATCGACCGAAAGTTGCCTGCAGCTCGGATGTCTTCGCCCGCTTAAGTCAAAGACGCTTGCCCGCTTGGAGGGAAATGCCATTTCTTTGGCTTCCCCTCCCATGCTACCCCGTCTCCTCCTCCTCGCAGCCTGTGCTGTCTCCGCTTTTGCCGCGGATGCTCCCCACCGGAAGATTCTTTTCTTCACCAAATCATCCGGCTTCGAGCACGACGTGATTTCCTATAAGAAAGGCATGCCCAGTTTCGCCGAAAAACAACTCCTCGAGTTGGGCGCCGAAAACAAATGGGAGTTCATCTTCTCCAAGGATGGCTCCAAGTTCTCCCCGCAGTATCTCGCCCAGTTCGACACGGTGATGTTCTACACCACCGGTGACCTCTGTTCCGAAGGCACCGATAAGAATCCTCCCATGTCCATGGCAGGTAAACAGGCGCTCTTTGATTATGTCCGATCCGGCAAAGGTTTTGTCGGTACGCACTCGGCTGCTGATACCTTCCATACCGATAACGAGGCCGTAAAGGGCCCCGAGCGTTTTACCAACCATGGCGATAAGGCCGACGCTTATGTCTGCTTCCTCGGCGCGGAATTCATCCGGCACGGTAAGCAGCAGGAAGGTCGTAATCAGGTCATCGACCCGACCTTCCCTGGCTTCGAAAAAGTCGGCGCTGAATTCACCTTCGCCGAAGAATGGTACACGCTGAAGGATTTCCGTCCCGAAATCCATGTGCTCACCGTTTTTAATAATCCCGCCCTCGAGGGCGACGATTACAAGCGTCCGGCTTATCCTAACACCTGGGCCAAGAACGAAGGTAAGGGTCGCGTATTTTATACCGCCATGGGTCACCGCGAAGATGTTTGGACGAACCCGACCTTCCGTCAGATCCTCGTGGGTGGCGTGAAGTGGGCCTTAGGCGATGCCAAGGCTGCGGATCTTTCACCTAACCTTCTGAAGGTCGCCCCGGGTGCCATGACCAATCAGCCTTACACGGCGACGCCCGCCCCGAAGGCCAAGGCGCCCGCCAAAAAGGCCGAAGCCAAAAAGTAAGTCCTCGAGCAGGGCGGGCACTAAGCCCGCCTTGTTTGTTCATGGACGTTTTCTAAAACTTTTATCATGCGCGAACCTGCTGCCGAAGCCACGAAATGGAGTGAGCTCTCCGAGCACCAGAAGAAGTCCGGTTTCGCTGCCTGGCTCGGCTGGTTCTTCGACGGTCTCGACCTGCACCTTTACACACTCGTCGCGACGGTGTTCGTGGCTCAATTGCTGGCGACGCCGGTCGCACACCCAGATGTCGCCAAGTATGGCGCGATCATCCAGGCGGCCTTCCTGGTCGGTTGGGCCTTTGGGGGCGCAGCTTTCGGGCTTGTTGGCGACCGCCTCGGACGCAGTCGGGCCTTGGTCCTGACGATTCTCACCTACGCCATCTTTACGGGACTTTCTTTCTTAGCCCAGACGTGGTGGCAGCTGATGATCTTCCGCTTCCTGGCGGCGCTCGGCATAGGTGGCGAATGGGCCGTGGGCGCCTCGCTGCTTTCCGAAACTTGGCCCAAGAAGTGGCGCCCCTGGATCGCCGCCGTCCTGCAGTGCGCGGTAAATCTAGGCATTCTTTTCGCGATTTTTTCCGTCGAAGTCCTGAAGCTTTTTCCAGGCTTCGAGTCGCGTTGGGTTTTTCTTATCGGGGTCCTGCCGGCGTTCGTTACCCTTTGGATTCGTAAGGCCGTACCCGAGACGGAGGAATGGACCCATGCCCAGCAAGGACGCCAGCCTCCGCCGATGTCCGACTTGTTCGCCCCAGGTATCCGCCGCACGACCTTGATCGCGATGACGCTCTGTGCGATCTCGCTGACGGGCCATTGGACGTTTATGTTCTGGCAGCAGGCTTTCATTAAGACTCACC
>CAINMU010000149.1 GCA_903850885.1 uncultured Opitutia bacterium
CCCCTACCTTTCCCGCCACCCGAAACTTTGTCTCCCACTTTTGCACCTTTGCACGCGGCTTCGCCGCATTTGCACCTTTGCACTGCCTCTCCCATGCCCCCATGTCACCTTGCCCACGTGCCCCCTCGCGGCGCTTACGCCGCGCCCACCTTTGCACTTCAGACCCGTACCCGTACCCGAACCTAAAGTCCCGAACCAGATACCCGATGGCCGAGACCTGAGACCCGAAAATGTATCTCTGTCTTGGTAGGGATGACCGGCCCGGTCATCCGATCTAATCCCCTCGGGCGCGCGGGCCGCACGCCCCTACCTTTCCCGCCACCCGAAACTTTGTCTCCCACTTTTGCACCTTTGCACTTCTCCCTGCCTCTCCCATGCCCCCATGTCCCCGTGCCAGCATGTCCCCTCGCGCAAGCGCGTGTCCCCATGTCACCGTGCCCACTTGTCCCCTCGCGGCGCTTACGCCGCGTGCCCCCTCGCGGCGGTTACGTCGCGCTCTATCTCCCAAACTGCGGATGTCCGATGATACGTTTTTCAATTTCCGCCCGCTCCGCCTCGCTCAATCCATCGGGAAATTTCTTCGTCGAACGGCTCCAGCGATCTAACCAATCTTTCTCGATAAGCGGGTAGGGGCAGGGTTCCGGGAAGCCCGGACTCAGCGCGATGATGGTGTCCTTTTTTGAACCAGTACCTTCGCCGACCGCCACATAAAATCCAGCATTCAACATCGCGACGCGGGCGGTGGTGGAAGAGCAATACGTGAAGAGCTGCGCAGATTTCTTGGGATTGCAATGGGCGAAGAGTTTCTGGAATGACTCCAAGGCCCAGCAATCTCCGTTGGTTTTTTGCGAAAAGAAATCGTAATAAATGATATCAGGCTTCGCCGAAGCCTGCGCCGCTTTCTCCCAGAAATCTCCGACGTGCAGCTCCCAGCTCAATCCCGGGAATTGACGCGATTCCCACTGGCCGCGCGCCAACACAGCGTCCGGCCCGGAATGGCGCAGGTACTCGAAACGATTCTTATGCGTCAAGGCGAGGCGGATGGAGTCGAGGTCGTTTTCGAAGCTGATGACTTTTAATCCGCGCACGGGCCCTTTCGCCGCTTCGGTCTCATAACATTGGATGGCGGCCATGGCGTTCGCCCCGGCGCCCAAGCCGAGATCCCAGATGACGAGGGGCTCAAGGTCTTCGGGTTTTTCGCCGGGCTTCAACTGCAACCTCGCCGTCAAGGCCGATTGGTCGATGTAAAGCGCTTTGGCTTCTTCCATCGGCGGGCGACGCAGATGCATGATCTCGCCTGAAGAAATCTGCCGGATGTTCGCGAAGCCTTGGGAGTGCAGATGGATTTCATAATCGCCCAAGCTCCGCGACCGCCGCTCTTTACCAGCTTTCGGTGGTTTGGCCGGATTATCCATGTCCTCGATCTGCAAGACTTGGCGGCGGTCATGGTAATACGCCAAGAACGAATCTTCGAGGATGCTCTGCCGGATCTCCCGCATCATCTGGTGATAAAAAGCGATGTTGTGCTGCCCCAGGAGCGTCCAACCCAAGGGCTCTTGAGTTTTGGTCAGGTGGTGCAGGTATCCCCGCGAATACTTCGCGCATACCGGGCATTTGCACGTGGCATCCAGTTTCTCTTCCGAGAACTTATAAACCGAGCGACGGAGTTGCAGGAGGCCGCGCGAGGTGAACGCAGTGCCGAATTGGGCGACTTTATTCGGGATGATGCAGTCGAACATGTCCACGCCGCGGTGGACGGCTTCGAGCAGATCCAGCGGCGTCCCTACACCCATGAGGTAACGCGGCCGATCTTCCGGGAGCATGGCCGCCGCGATTTCACACATGTCTTCGCGTTGCTGTTTTTCTTCGCCGACGGCGAGTCCGCCGATGGCAAAGCCGTCAAAAGGCAATTGGGTGAGGCCGTCCGCGCTTTGTTTGCGCAGGTCGGGAAAGAGCGCACCTTGGACGATGCCGAACATGGATTGCGGTGATTCGCCCCGGGCCGCCAGACTTCGCTTGGCCCATCGGTAAGTGATCTCCAATGCGGCTTGGGCCGTGGCCTTGTCCGCCGTCGAGGGGATGCATTGGTCGAGCACCATCATGATATCGCTACCGATCGCGATCTGGGTGCCGATGCTCGTTTCCGGACTGAGGAGATGGACCTTGCCGTCTACGTAACTCCGGAACTCCGCGCCTTCTTCCTTCATATTCCGCGCATGGGGCAAAGAGAAGATTTGGAAGCCGCCCGAATCCGTCAGGAAGGATTTTTCCCAACCCGTGAACTTATGAATGCCGCCAAAGCTCTTGAATACTTCCGGTCCCGGACGGAGCAATAGGTGATAGGTATTCGCCAGCAGGATCTGCGAACCCGAATCGAGCAGGGTGTCGAATGTCTGGGCTTTGACCGTCGCCTGCGTTCCTACCGGCATGAACAGCGGCGTCTTAACTTCATTATGAAGCGTCCGGAACGTTCCTGCCCGCGCCCGGGAGCCCGTGGCTACTGCCTCGAGTTTGAAATTGAGCCTGCCGGACGACATAGGAGAGGGGAAGGGGTAGGGGTCGACCTAGTCCTAGGCGAGCCTAAGGTTCGGATAGGGGTGCGATGTCATCGCATCCGCTGTCTCTAGGTAGGGGCAGCACCGCGTGCTGACCTAGTCGCCTAGATTCACCCACTCAAAGAGAAACCGGAATGAATGCTGCGGTCTTTGGTAGGGATGACCGGCCCGGTCATCCGATCTGATCCCCTCGGGCGCGCGGGCCGCACGCCCCTACCTCTGATGCTGCCCAGCTAATCATCCGATCTCCCACTTTTGCACCTTTGCACGCGGCTTCGCCGCATTTGCACCTTTGCACTGTCTCTCCCGTGTCCCCATGTCACCGTGCCCACTTGCCCCCTCGCGGCGATTACGCCGCGTGCCCCCTCTCGCGCTCAGCGCGAGTTCACCTTTGCACTTTTGCACCTTTGCACCTGTATCCATACCTCTCCCCATGAAATCCCTCCTCCCTCTTCTCCTCGTCGCCGCCGCTTTCGCCGCCGCTTTCGCCGCCGACGCCCCTAAGCTTCCGGCCATTCCGGCTGACTCCATCGCCAAGAAGGGCGATCTGCTCTTCGCCGATGACTTCTCCGGCACTCCCGACAAGCGCTGGGTCAAAGTTGTCGACACCTTTAAGGTCGTCGATGGCGCCTTGCTCGGCACCCAGACTCGCGTGAAGGATGTTCTCGCCAAGGATGGCAAGACCGTCGCCATCAAGGCCCACGCCGCCGTCTTCGGGCTCGAAGTTCCGAACAAGGATTCCGTCGTCGAATGCCGCATCAAGCTCGATGGCGCCTCGATGGTCGACGTCGAACTCGACGACCGTAATTACACCGGTTGTCACTACGGCCACATTTGCCGGGCCCAGGTTCGTTATGATGCTAAGGCCAAAAAGGGTTCCATTCAAATCATCGACGAAAAAGACGGTGGCATGCGCAATGACATCTACGAGATGAAGAACGATCCGGCTAAGAAGGCCGAAGTCGCCAAGCTCCTGGTCGGTCATTCCTTTACGTTCCCGGCTGATGTTAAACCCGGCGAATGGCAGACCCTCGTCGTCGAAATCGTCGGCGACGAAATGCGTGTCGTCCTTGATGGCAAGCCCGTCGGTTACCTCAAATCCTCCGGTATCGCTCATGCCACCAAGACCCGTTATGAATTCGGCGTCGCCGGCCAGAGCGGTCTCATCGACGACCTCAAAATCTACAGCGCCTCGGCCAAGTAAGCGCAATGGGGTCTGACTTCGTTCGGAATGCTGAACGTGTCTGACCCCGTTTGCGCTGCCTCGGGTAGGGATGCGATGACATTGCATCCGCTGTCCTAGTCCTCCCATCAGCCTCCTTCACCGGAGGCTTTTTTGTTGGTAGGGATGACCAGCCCTGGTCATCCGCCCCCAATTCCTCGGGCGCGCGGGCCGCACGCCCCTACCAGGTCGACGCGATGGTCCTTTGTCTCGAGGTAGGGATGACCGGCCCTGGTCATCCGTCGGTACGTTCGTAAGTATACCACCAATCCTCTGGCCTTGCGCAGAGTCCCGCTCGGACGGGATTGCGTCTGACGTAGGCGTATTTGTCCAGATACTCCGCAGGACTTCTCAGTCGATGGTCGAAGTATCCATCCTGCCATCTCACCGATTGCGATCTGGCCATGTAGGTTTTGAAGTCCTGAACCATTTTGGACATCCCGCGGTAATGATTGACTCTGCAGATGAGGTGGAGGTGATCTGGCATGGCGGTAACGATGGCTACCTTTAGGTCACCCCTAGCTTCCCTGAATCTTAGGCTTTCGACTATGGCGCCGAAGCTGCGCGAGTTGGCTAATTGATTTAACCCGCGTGGATGACAGCAAATCGTTATGAACCAATGGTCGTCTCGGTCGACCCATTCAGGGATGCCATGGGGGAGGATTTTCCTTTGAAGCATCCGCCCATCGAAACTATCCGCCCAAGCGAGGAAACATAGGGAATACCCCAGCTGCATCTAGGTAGGGGCGACCGGCCCGGTCGCCCTTTGTCTCGAGGTAGGGATGACCGGCCCGGTCATCCGTTTGACGCAAGGGCGTGCGGGCCGCACGCCCCTACCTTTGATTGCTTTCCGCTTCGCTTTACCCTCCCATCGCCCAATGTATCTCGCCGTTTGGACTCCGCAGCATTCCCAGGCCGTTTTAGCCGGAGGTAACGTGCTGCTTTCTGGTGCGCCCGGGGCAGGGAAGTCCTACCTGATTCGCGAAGTCATCCTTCCTGCGTTATTAGCCCAAGGGGCCCAGGTCCTGTTGGTCGACTATGCCGATGTCTATGGTGCCAAGATTAAATCTACCACGGGTGCTCCGTTGCGTCGCCTCGTGCTTGGTGCCGAAACGTTCGGCCCCGCTGCCGCCAACGCGCCTTCGCCCGCACCCGGTCTTTTGGCGAGTTCTTGCATCGTGACGTTGGACGGCCCGCGGGTCGCCCGCGATGGCATGTGCGATCTGCTGCTCCAATCTCTCTACGCCGAATTGCTCCAACGTCCTCGACCGCCTGGTACGCCCCAATATCTTATCATAGATATTTCCCACCTCACGCCCGCGATTCCGACTTTTAAACTCATGTTGCGTAACGCCGCCAAGTTCGGCTTCACGCTCATCGTCACCTGCCAATCGCCCAGCACGCTGGACGACGATCTCCTGGCGCTCTTCCGGACGCACCTCGCGTTTTACCATTTCTTCAAACGTTGCCTCCGCTGTATGGCGCAAGCCGTCTTGACCACGAGTACGCCTGCTTTGAGCGGATTGCAGACCCAGCCCTCGGACGGTTTGCAAGCGCAGCGCGCAGCGCCCCTGAATATGTTCGGCCAGCCCGTCGCGACGCCTACCAGTCAACTTGCGGGCGTCATCGCTAAATTAAAAGTCGGCGAATGCCTCCTCGCGACCCCCGGGATTAAATTCGAAAAACTCAAAGCCAACCCTTGGGCCTGATCGCCGCTTCCAAGGTAAGGTCAGCACCAAGTGCTGCCTTATCTGCCTCTCGGGTCGGGATGTGATGGCATCTCATCCGCTGACTCCGCCCGATTCCCCTCCACTTTACTGATGCGTGGTGGCTTGCCAAATGGGCCTGGGGAGACAGTTTTACGGTTATGAGCTCACCCCGCTTGTTGCTTCTTCTTTGTTGCGCCTGCGCTTGGTCGGCTTCCGTTCAGGTTCAAGCCCAACCCAAACCCACCGACCCTGCGTCGGTCGTGCTGAAACCGGGCAAGAACGTCGTCCAGCTGGTCCAGGCCAATGGACACACGCGCAAGGTGCTCATCGAGTTGCCTGCGGACATCCGTCGGGGCGAAAGGCTGCCGGTGGTATTCGGTTTTCACGGCGATAGCGGTCCGGCCGAAGCCTACTCCGAACGGCTTGCACCGTACGTTAAAAGCCGCCGGATCATCTCGGTGAGCCCGCAAGGCGAGAGCATGGTCGGCGGGAACGGACAAAGCAGCTCGTTCTATAATTTCATTCCGGGCAAGGATTGGAACCGTAAGCAGGCCGACGATCTGGGCTTGGTTCGCCAGCTCTTAGCATTACTCGAGGCGAAGCGACTCTCCGATCCGCATCGCATCTACGCCACTGGGGCTTCGGCCGGCGGCCACATGTGCAACATGTTGTTTAAAAATAACGATGTCTTTGCCGCCATCGCGCCGACCAAATGCGGGATGGTCCGAGGTAAGCATGAGCCAGGCGATGGCAATAACCGGACCTCGATCTTCTGGGTAATGGGCGATCAGGATAAAAGCTATAATGGCGGCGGCTCCGCGGAGTTCGAGAATATCCCTGTGCGGGAACGTCTCGAAATCTGGCGCAAGTTCGACCAATGCCTCGGCGAACCCAAAGTCATCGTGAAGCCAGACATGAAAATCGAAACCTATCTGGCGCGAGACGGCATCGAAGTCACCTTTTGCACCTTACCGGGCATCACCCATGCGATCCCACGCGACCTAGCCGAGAAGACCGATGCCCTGATTATCGACTTTTTGCTGCGCCATAAGAAATAGACCGGGAGGGTAGAATGAGTTATGGAATCAGGCCGACACGCGATAGGTCTTCAGCGGTTTAATGGCGGCTTTGATCTTCGGCCCGAGGACGTGCAGCGCTTCGCGGAGGTCATAGGCGAGTTGTGCTCTTAGCCAGTAGCCGGGAGTCAGGCCGAGGTAGGTGCAGAGATGTAGGTCGGTTTCAGCGGTGATACCGCGCCGTTCATTAAGGATCTCGTTGATGCGCTGGTGGGGCAGCTGCGCCCCCTTGGCCAAGCGGTAGGCCGTGATGCCAAGCGGGCCGAGGAAATCTTCCCGGAGGAGTTCTCCGGGGTGAACGTTCAAGTGTTTCTTTTTCATAAGTTCAGTGGTAGTCGGTGATTTCAACCTCGTGGGCATTCTGACCATCCCAGCGGAAGCAGACTCTATACTGGTCGTTGACCCGGATGCTGTGCAGTCCTTGGAGTTTCCCCTTGAGGGCTTCGAGCCGGTTGCCCGGTGGGATGCGAAGGTCGACGAGTGAGGTGGCGGCTTGTATTTGGGTGAGTTTGCGGAGGGAGGTCTGGTGGATGGTCGAAGGAAGGGCAGTGGGCTTCTGTCCGAGCCAGAGGGCGTGCGTATGCCGACAGGCAAACGAGGCTATCATTGGACGAAAGCATGATGGATGCTAAGGGTGCAGGTGGTCAAGCAGACTATGCACGTTAAGCGTGTATAGTCTACGGTCGTACGCTGGTTGTCCGATGATGGGTGCATGTACCTCATTCAGGCGCGACCGAGCGCACGCTGAAACTGATCCCAATAGGTAGGTTGTCCTAGATATTTCTGATCGAGGTCGGCCAGCAATACCTATGTAAATTTGATTCGATGACAGTCTGCCCACGCTGCGCGAGAGCCGTGAGTAACTATTTCTTAAGAACGTCGGCCGGAGGGGTGATACGATCTTTCGCGAACCAACCCGACTTGGCGGCGACGAGTCCCATGGGGGTGTCATAGAATTTAGACGTAAGCATCCGATACGCCTGATTGGCGACCTTGGGCTCCCGATACTTAAGGAGATTTCCTGCATACTGGAGAATCTGGCCGCCAGCCGGATCGTTGACAGGAAGTAAGAGGGCGGCCTTGAGGGTAAGGCTGAAGGTCTCGTAGCGCGCATCTCGTTCGGAGCGATTAGGTTTATCGACGTGTTCGGCTCGCCAGACTTTTAGGCGCCCAATCTCATTTGCAGATGGGGCGAAAAGCTGCGTTGGTAAAATATTCTCTTCCGGTTGATGGTGGTTGATTCGGAGGTCAGGAAGGAAGCTGTAGGGAATCTGCCAGCGTGAGTTCGGGTCGTTTTGCTTGTCATAGCTATGCCAAGTAAGGCCAAAGGGGGCATGGAGGATTTCTTCTCCGATTTCGCCGATGATCAACGCGGCCCGCCAATAGGCGTCCGCCCGCGAGCGGCGATCAAGGGCTTCATTTTCTCCCATCCGTCGTAACATCACATAAGTCCCGGCTTGCACGCGTAATTTAGGCTCAAGGTATTGAATCGCTTCGTCCCATCGTCCGACGCGGAAAAGTCGGGAGGCGAGTAGCTTCCTTGTGGTGGTGATGCCTTCGTCCCAAAACATGTGCGGCAACGCTCCACGTTTATTGGAGGGTTGGTCCAGGTCGATCGCGGCTTTAAGCTCATCAACGCTCAGAACGCATTCGCCGATATAATTGGCTTCCTTGGCGTAACCGTTCGTTTCGAATAATCGCAGCGCTCGAACGTAATCTCCTTTTTTCAGCATACACATCGCAAGTTCGCCACCGGCGCGTGCGACGAGATTACTGCGTTCCTGCAGGTCGATTAGGATTGTGTAGTCGCGGAGTTTCTCAGGCAAAGAAATCGCCTTCGAGGAGTTTGCGTGGGCGACGGTAGCTTCATGGCTTTGGGTGAGATCAAGTAACTTGAGGGAAGCGTTGATGTCGCCGTTCATGCGGAGATTGCATCGCGAACGGAGCAACGCTGCCAAGGGGTCACCCGCCGGCGCTAGTTTCAATGTCTTGAGGCATTCCGTCCAGCGCTCGGCCCGGCACTGCAGGAGCGCGATGCGGACAGTTTCAAAGCGGAGGTCGGCGTGGGATCGGTTAAGTTCGTCTAGCCAAATTCCGCACGCTTTGCGGGCTTCGTCGTATGAAAGCATTTCGGATGCATTATTGGATCCGCCCGCGCTGAGATAGAGTGTGACCAGTCGGGAGAGGTCTTCGTTGCCGATGCAGACGGAATACGCGGAGTCTGTGCAGATTTTACGTGCGAGCCGGTAAGATGAATTTACGGCGTTGCCTTCGCCGCATTGAGGCATCCGCAGGTAGGTCTCGAAGGCTCCCGGAAAATCAGCTTCGCCGAGCCGGATGAGGCGTTCGGCAGGAAGTAAGATCGAACGCGTATATGCGATCCAATATTCGGCGTTATGACTGATAAGAAAGGGGTCAAGTGAGCCATGTTTTACGTGCAAAGGTACGGCGGACAGGTCATCGCGAATCTGTGCGAGACGTTCTTTGGTCTGTCGGTCGGTCAGGCTGGACCAATCTTCCAGCGACATCGTCAGGCGAGCGCGCCGATATTTAGCAATGGCTTCGAGCGGACGACGTTCCTCGTCCTTCAGCTCGAGCAATTTATTGATGGCGACAATATTTGCTTCACGGCCAGAGATGAGGGAGGTCAGGTAGTGGGCATAGGATTCAGGAATTTTCCGGAGGGCTTCGCGATAGGAGTTTTCAGTCAGATTTAATTGCCGACGTTTTTCGCGTAGGATTTCGATTTCTTTCCAGGTGCGTTCGGAGCGGATGTGCCAGGTGCCATTATTCTCCAAGTATGTTTCAAAGGTTTCATCCCCCATGTGCGAACGTTCCGATCCATCCGGAGCCAAGGCTAGGCAGACATGATTAGCGATGGTTCCAACGATCGTATTCTCATCGGCAATACTGGCTTTCTGGAGTTCTTTCTGGAGGGATTCGATGATAAAGTTAAGGATGTTTTGGGGCGAAGGATTTTCGGTTTCGTTCTGATTGATGCGCGAACCGAAGTTGACTTTGAAATCCGACATAAAGTCGGTGCGAAAATCACTGAGCAGCCCCACGTCACCTGTCTCGATAATTTCAGTGATGCGATAACTGTAGGGGTGGCTATTGCCGTAGAGTCGATAATTTAACATTTCGGCTACTGATTGACGGTACGTCGGGGTTTCATCCGGTTTCTTTATAATTGGTTTGTTGATCGCATCAGCCGTCGGCTTGTTTTCTGTCAGTTTCAGCGTGCCAAAGATGAAAACGAGGGAAAGGGCGAGGGTGGAGGCGATGACGACGAGGGACTTCGAACGGGGGGACATGTTATTATAGAAACTTTGAGTAATGTCAGATGAGGGGCACGGGCGCAAGGGGGCGTCGGCCTGCTTTTGAGGCATTAGAGAAATGTCGCGAGTGGTTGCAGGGGATTAGGCGGAGTAATTGGGGTGGGAGCGATGGAGTCGTGAGGGGGCACGCGGCGTAATCGCCGCGAGGGGGCACGTGGGCGCGGTGACATGGGGGCACGGGACATGGGACACAAACTAGAGGCCCGGAGGCTCAGAGGCTCGGTTGATCAGAGCGGGAGGCAGGGCGCAAAGGGAGCAACATAGGGAGACAGGATGATTAGCTGGGCAGCATCAGAGGTAGGGGCGTGCGGCCCGCGCGCCCACGGATGACCGGGCCGGTCATCCCTACCAAGGACCGCAGCATTCATTCCGGTTTCCCCTTGAGTGCTTACCCAACCTGGGAAAAGAGGGGGAAACTTTGGCGGGTGGGCGGGGTTGTATTGGTTAATCATCTTTTCCACATGAAATCCCTCCTCTCTATAATTTTCCTGCTGGGTGCCGCTGTCTTGGCTCAAGCCGCGCCCGAGCGGGCCGCCCGGACGGCAGGGGGAGCCGGCGAACGTCGCGAGGCGTTCATGAAAGAGCACCCCGAAATCGCCGAAAAGCTCAAGAACGCCACCCCCGAGGAGCGGCTGGAGTTCATGAAAGCCCATCCGGAATGGGCGGAAAAGCTGAAAGACAAGGCCGAAGCGACTTCGCCCGAAAAACGGGCTGAATTTCTAAAGGGTCACCCAGAGATTGCCGAGAAGCTCAAGAATTCTACCCCCGAAGAACGCCGTAAATTTCTGAAAGAACATCCGGAAATCGCCGGTGAAGCCAAAGAAGGACTGGAGAATGCGACCCCCGAGCAGAAAGAAAAACTCAAACAGAAAATCAAGGAACGTAAGGAAAGTGCTACCCCAGAACAGAAGGAAGCGATGAAGAAGCGTTTCGAAGATGCGACGCCTGAACAAAAGGCCAAATTGAAGGAACGGCTGGAAGAGCGTCTTAAGGACGTCACCCCGGAGCAGCGGGAGAAGTTTCTGAGCGAGCACCCTGAAGCCAAAGAACTGTTAGCTAAATAAAACCACTTTGGTCGGCGGCGGACCGACCTTCGGGGGTTATCCGAGAAATAGGAGCTTGATGATGAGCGCGAACACGACCCCGAGGAAGACCCGGCGGATCAGAACAGCGCCGTTGGCCAGGACCAAGCCCGCGCCGATATAGGTGCCGATGAGTTGTCCGGGACCATCACGCCCACCACGGGTAGAAGCACGCTGCCTTTGAAGCAGAAGATGATGAGTGAGCCGAGATTGCTCGCCAGATTGACCGCCTTGGTGAAGGCGGTGGCCTGGGTAAGTTCAAGGCCCAGCAGGCCGACGGTCGCGATGGTCCAGAACGCGCCGGTGCCAGGTCCGAAAAAGCCGTCGTAGAAGCCGAGGATCGTCCCGAAGCTGAGACTGAAGAGAACCAGGGGTAGGCGGGCTGAGCGGGCTTTTTCGCCGAGCTTGGGCGAAAAGATGACGTAGATGACGATCGCCAGCAGCATCCAGGGTACGATGGCTTTCAGTGAAGCACTGCTGATCATCGTCACGCACCAGGCGCCAGCCATTGAGGCGAAGAAACTGAGAACGACGGCCAGCCTAACCTGAGGCCAGCTGATGAGTCCGGCCCGGCCGTAGCGCCAGACTGACATGATGGTACCGCACGAACTCTGGGCTTTGTTGGTACCGAGTGCGAGTTGCGTCGGCAGCCCGAGGGCTAAGAGCGTGGGGACAGTGATCAGGCCGCCGCCACCGGCAATGGAGTCGATGAAGCCGCCGGCCAGACCAGCCACGAAGAGAATGAATAAGTAAGTGGGAGACAAAGCGGGGCGTGGGATGGAGGCTCAGAGACTGGGTTGATTAGAGGGGGCAAGGGGGCAAGGGGGCAAGCGCGGCGGAGCCGCGAGGGGCACGCGGGCTTGGAGGCTCGGTTGATCAGAGCGGGAGGCAGGGCGCAAAGGGAGCAACACAGGTAGACCGGATGATTAGCTGGGCAGCATCAGAGGTAGGGGCGTGCGGCCCGCGCGCCCACGGATGACCGGGCCGGTCATCCCTACCAAAGACCCCAACATTAATCCCGGTTTCCGGTTTCCCTTTGAGTGCTTACCAACCTGCAACCTGCCACCCGGGGCTGTCACCTGTCACCCGGAATAAATGTCGTATCGGCGGGCGGACGCGACGCAGTCGCGCCCCTACCCGAATCAGGGGGCAACTAGGTCAGCACGCAATGCTGACCCTACCAAAGGCAGGGAGCGGATGCGAGGGCGCTCAACCCTACTTGGATACAGGTTTGGTGGGGCCGAGGCCGAGGAGGGGGAGGGTTTCGTGCTCTTCTTTTTCGCCGTAGTTGAAAAGGATGAAGCCTTGGGTGCCGTACTTACGGGTGATCTGAATCTGGTTGATCACGGCGTCGGCCCGGAGGGTGGAATGCGAAGACGAAACGCCGATGCCCGGGATCAGGCCCGCTTTGCCCGCGTAGAGTTTCTGCTGCTTCACCCAGCTTTCATACATGACATCGCTTTCCGAGTAATCCATCGGGCAAACGAAATCGAGGTAGCCTTTTTCGCACCAGAGTTTCCAGTCCTGCATGATGGCGCGACTGTCGAGGTCCCAGTTGCGGAAGACGGCGGCGCTGACCTTGATGCCCGGACGGACGAGACGGGCGGCTTCGCTGGTGGTACGGACGACCTTGGTGATATTGCCTTGGCACCAAGGGATCCATTCTTCGCGACGCGTCCCGTTCGGCATGACATCCTTGGGCCATTGTGCGACGACTTTACCGGTGGCTTGTTCGAAACGTTCGCGGCAATGAGGGCAGAAGCAGTGTTTCGTGTCGGGGTAGCGGATGTAGTCGAAATGAATCCCGTCGACGGCATATTTTTTGGCTACTTCGACGAGGGCATCGCGTTCGAGGGCGGCGTTGAGGGGATGC
>CAINMU010000150.1 GCA_903850885.1 uncultured Opitutia bacterium
ACGAAGCTCGTCCATGATTTCGTCGCCGCCTGGACGAAGGTCATGAACCTCGACCGCTTCGACGTCGCCAAGAAGTAAACGCCCCGCACCCTTCCCCTCACGGCCCGCCCTTACCGGCGGGCCGTTTTGTTTGGCGGCGTCTGGGTACTGACGGACATCGCTCATATCATACTCAAATGTGTGGTTTTATTGCTGTAACCTGAAAGGCACGGGCTTGTCTAAATCCTATCCCTCCGGCCCCTCGGAAATATGATTTCTCGTCTCCCCTATTCCTTCCTTCTCCTAGCCTCCTGCCTCGTCGCCCTCACGGCACTGCGCGCGGCCGACGAGCCTAACTACGAGACGCAGATCCGGCCAATTCTGAAGGAACACTGCACCCACTGCCACGGCGAAGAAGACAAACCCAAGGGCGACATCGACTTCCGACTGCGTCGAACGATGGACGCGAAAACCGAAGACGGTCAACCGGTGCTCACGCCCGGCCACCCCGATCAAAGCGCGATGCTCAAGCTCATCCGCGCCGGCGAGATGCCAAAGAAGGGCAAGAAGATGCCCGAACCCCAAGTCGCCCTCCTCGAGGCCTGGATCAAAGCCGGAGCCAAGATCAACGAAGCCGAACCGACTGGCGCCATTCCACCCGGCGTCTACGTCTCCGCCAGCGACCGGAAATTCTGGTCCTTCCAGCCCGTCACGAAACCAACCATCCCGCACTTCGCCGATGCGCCTGACCTCAGCCCCATCGACGCATTCATCCGCACGAAATTAAAAGCCAAGCAGCTCGACTTCGCTCCCGAAGCCGATCGCGCCACACTCATCCGCCGTGTCACGCTCGACCTGACCGGCCTTCCGCCCACGCCGGCCGAGGCCGCCGCCTTCGTCGCCGACACTTCTCCCGATGCTTACGCAAAGCTAATCGATCGCCTCCTCGCTTCGACCGCTTACGGCGAACGCTGGGCCCGCCACTGGCTCGATGTCGCTGGCTACGCCGACACCAACGGCTACGCCGACGCCGATTCCGTCCGTCCCTACGCCTGGCACTACCGCGACTACGTGATCCGCTCGCTCAACGCCGACAAGCCTTGGAATCAATTCATCCAAGAGCAACTGGCCGGTGACGAACTGAACGCCGTCACGAGCGCAACCGTCGCCACAGCCGTGCTCGACCCGTCGAAGATCGACGCCCTCACGGCCACAGCCTACCTGCGTATGGGACCGGACGGTACCGGCGACACGGTCGCTGATCTCGAATTAGCCAAAAATCAAAGCATCGCCGACACGCTGCGGATCGTCACGACTTCGCTCACCGGCTTGACGGTCGCCTGCGCCCAGTGCCACGACCATCGCTACGACCCCATTAGCCAAGTCGACTACTTCCGACTCCGCGCGGTCTTCGACCCCGCCTTGGATTGGCGCAACTGGCAGAAGCCAGCCCAACGCACCGCCTCACTCTACTCCGCGACCGACAAGGCCCAAGCAGCCGAGATCGAGAAGCAAGCCGCAGCCATCGACGCCGAAGCCACCAAGATGTATAAGGCCGCCCTCGACGTGGTGTTCGAGAAGAAGATCCTCGAAGTTCCCGAAGCCGAACGCGCCGCTTATCGCGTCGCCCGCAA
>CAINMU010000151.1 GCA_903850885.1 uncultured Opitutia bacterium
CAGCGGTTTCCGCGTCTCTTGGTAAGGTCAGCGACATAACCGCTCCCCCCTTTGTCTTTCTGCCTCGAGGTAGGGTCAGCACTGCGTGCTGACCTAGCTGTCTCTGTCTTAGGGTGAGGCGCGACTGCGTCGCATCCGCTGTAAGGAATGAATGCTGCGGTCTTTGGTAGGGATGACCGGCCCGGTCATCCGATCTGATCCCCTCGGGCGCGCGGGCCGCACGCCCCTACCTCTGATGTTGCCCAGCTAATCATCCGGTCTCCCTATGCGGCCCCCTTTGAGTTCTGCCTCTCCCATTTCCCCTTGTCACCTTGCCCACGTGCCCCCTCGCGGCTCCGCCGCGCCCACCTTTGCACTGCCTCTCACTCGTCTCCCTTGCCAGCCGGCCCACTGGTCAACCGGTCAACTAATGTATGCTGGCGCTTACCCCGCGCCTACTTCCCCCCATACGTCTCAACCGCTGTCTTCTGAAATTCCCGGCGGATCTCGCTACCATCCGAATTAGGCAGATCCGTTCGTTGGATGAGTAAGACGTAAGCCCGCTTTTTGACCGGATCAATCCACGCTTGGGTGCCAAACGCTCCGCCATGTCCGAATGAGCCGGTACTCAGGCTTTCCGTGACGCCGATAGGGTTGTGCACGAGGTGAAACCCCAGCCCCATCTGCATGCCTTCCGTGAAACTTACTTTAGCCATGTCACCCAGTTGATTGGTGGTCATCTGTTTCAAAGTCGCGGTTTTAAGATAACGATGACCTTCCTTCTCGCCGCCGCTCAGGATCATCTGGTAGAGTTTCGCAAGGTCCGCCGCACATGAGAATAATCCGCCCGCCGGGTACGCCGTCCGCTTGGGATTATCCAAGGGCAGGCTGAAGCGGGTGTTCTTGGCTTCGATGAGTTCGCCGGTTTCTTTGTTCTTAGAGTAGGGCTTGGCCATGCGATCGAGGTCGTCGATGTCCGGCCAAAAAGTGCTATTGTCCATGCCCAGCGGGGTGAAGAACCGCTCTTGGATAAAGTCCGCATAGGGTCTGCCGCCAGCGACTTCGATGATGCGCCCCAGGACGTTGATGGCATTGTTGTTGTAAGCCCATTTCTCGCCAGGCTCGCTGGTGAGCGGGTTACGCGCATACGCATCACACATTTCGGCGAGTGGGATGAGGTCAATCGGCTGGCCGGCCGGAGTGACGGCGGCGGTGCTGATGCCACTGGTATGCGTCAGGAGATCGCGCACGGTGATCAAGCGTTTCGGCGCCGCCAAGCCCTGCGCGGTCTTGACTTGGATGCCTTTGAATGACGGCACGAACTTTTCGACGGGATCATCGAGTTTCACTTTGCCTTCTTCGACGAGCATCATGACGCCCATCGCGGTGATGGGCTTGGTCATCGAGGCGATCCAGAACATGGAATCTTGGCGCATGGGGCGTTTCGCTCCGATGTCCGCCAAACCAAACGCTTCGAATCCGAGGATGCCGTTCGGGCTGACGACCAAGGTCACCGCACCTGCGATATCATTATTATCCTGAAAATGCTGCAGGGCGAAACTCATCACGGCGTTCTGCTCCTTTAATTCGCTCTCGCTCGGCGCCTGGCCGGATGGCTTACACGCAGAACAAAGTCCGGCCAACATGAGGAGGGCTACGAAGCGCATGGCATTGGCATAGCTCCCCGCTGACCCCAGTCAATCCGGTCCCGCCCGGACCGTCCTCCTCTCTCGCCTGAAGGCTTAGATTTCCCAGCCTTTACGGTAGGTTTTCGTCAGGAGTTTTTCCGCCGCCGGTAAATTCGGAAATTTCATAGTTGCGGCATCCCATTCGAGTTTCTGGCCGCTGAAGCGCGACGCGACATTGCCGAGCTGGACGGCTTCCGTCAGCGGTCCCGCATACGCGAAGTTATCCGTGGTCTCATGGCCTTCGAGGATCGCATCCACCCACGCATGGTAGTGGCTGGAGCCTTCGACGAAATCGGGCAAGTCGACGGCGACTTTGTCCGTGGGTTTATCCTTGGCCCGCGCGCGACGTGCGAGTTCGCCGGGGTTGAGATTCTTGCCAAATTTCTCCTCCGGGAAGAGCAACGGCATGGCGACGTGCGGCAGCATCATGACGCCGTGTTCGCCGATGAAGATCGAACCGGCCTTGGTAAAGGTTTTACCAGGAGGCATCAACGCGAGGGCGAGATCAGGCAGGCGGCCACCATCATACCATGTGACTTTGAGGGTGTCGTTATGCGTATACTCGGTGCCAGGGAAGGTCCACTCGATGGTTTGTTGCTCGCACCAGGTCTGCTCATTGGCCCCGACGCTGTCAGCTTTGACGCTAATGGGCGCGCCGAGCTTGAGCGCGGTGAAGACGGGATCAAGCAAGTGGCACCCGAAGTCGCCCATGGTGCCGCTGCCGAAATCCACCCAGTCGCGCCAATTGAAGGGATGGTAGACGGTCGGGGCGTAGTCGCGCGTCTGCGCCGTGCCAAGCCAGAGATCCCAACTCAATCCACTTGGCACCGGGCCAGGCGTGGGCAGTCCGGTGAGTTTGGTATAACCATTACCCGTATTTGGGTGCCAAGTATGCACGGCAAGGATTTTACCGATGCGGCCCGATTGGATGAGTTTCACGCCCGTCCGATATTCCTTCGCGGAATGGATCTGATTTCCCATCTGCGTGCGCACACCTGACTTAGCGGCTTCGAGTCGCAGTTGACGCGCCTCCCAGACGGTATGCGTTAGGGGCTTCTGGCAATACACATGCTTCTTGAGTCTTAGCGCGCTGATTGCCGGCAAGGCATGCATGTGATCCGGGGTCGAGACGGTGACGGCGTCAAAGTTATCTCCCAACTTGGCGAACATCTCGCGAAAATCGGCGTAGTGCGTCAGTCCAGGATACTTGATGTCGATGCCGCCGAAGCGCGCGCTATCGATATCACACAAGGCGACGAACTTGGCCTTGGCGTGCGATCCGACTTCCAAGATATCGGAATGGCCTTTGCCGCTGCAACCCACTGCGGCAATCTGGATTTGCGAGTTGAGGTTGCGGGCTCGGACCAACGCCGGGAAGGCTAAGGTCGCAACGGCGGCAGTGGTCAGGAAACGACGACGGGATAAGGTCATGAGGGGGCAGGGTGGGGTTCGCTTACGATGGGTGACTCCTGACAGGGTGCAAAGTTCCAATTATGTCTTAAACAGGCGTTGTCGTTGATTAAAGCAAAGAAGACGAAGGTCGTAATGCATTGCTTGGCTTTCTATTTCGACCCAACCTGCCGCCATACCCCGCTATGCGTTACCTACGTCTGCTTTACGTACAGGTTTTGGTCGGCATCTTGCTCGGTGGCCTCATCGGTCATTTCTGGCCTGCCTTCGGCGCCGATCTGAAACCGCTCGGCGATGCGTTCGTGAATCTGATCAAGATGCTCATCGGGCCCATCATCTTCACGACGGTGGTGGTCGGTCTGGCCGGGATGGGCGACTTGAAAAAGGCCGGCTCGGTCGGCTTCCGTGCTTTCCTCTATTTTGAAATCATCACGACGGTCGCCCTGGTGATCGGTCTTATCGTGGCCAATGTCTTTACGCCCGGAGCCGGCTTCCATGCGACCCCGGCCTCATTGGACGCCAAGTCGGTCGCCAGCTACGCGACAGCTGCTCAAGGGATGTCCGTGGTCGATTACTTCCTTCATATCATTCCTAAGACTTTCGTTGGCGCCTTCGCCGACGGCGACGTGCTCCAGGTGCTTTTGCTCGCGGTGCTCTTCGGTCTGGCCCTCGGTCGCCTCGGCGACCACGCCCGCCCGGTCATCAATCTTCTCCACGAGGTGGCCCGCGTCTTCTTCGGCATCGTCGCCATCGTCACGCGGTTCGCTCCGATCGCCGCCGCCGGGGCCATGGCCTTCACAATCGGCAAGTTCGGTCTCTCCACCTTATTCCTGCTGGGTAAGCTGATGCTCTGCGTCTACCTGACTTGCGGGCTATTTATCTTCGTGGTACTCGGCGCGATCATGCACGTCTCCGGATTCAGTCTCTGGAAGGTCCTGGTGCTCCTGAAGGATGAGTTGCTGATCGTGGTCGGTACTTCGACCTCAGAATCAGCCCTGCCGGGCCTGATGGAGAAGATGGAGAAGGTCGGTTGCGCCCGGCCGACGGTGGGGATCGTGGTTCCGGCGGGCTATTCCTTCAATTTGGACGGCACTTGCATCTACCTCACGATGGCGGCCCTTTTCATCGCCCAAGCCACCGACACGCCGATGACATTGGCCCAACAGCTCGGTCTGATGGGTGTGTTGCTACTAACTTCCAAGGGCGCCGCTGGTGTCACGGGCAGCGGTTTCATCACCCTTGCGGCCACGCTCGCGACGACGGGTCATATCCCTGTCGCCGGCATCGCCCTCATCTTAGGCGTCGATCGTTTCATGTCCGAAGCTCGTGCCATTACTAATTTTATCGGTAACGCCGTCGCCACACTCGTGATTTCCAAATGGAGCGGCGATTACGACGCCACCAAAGGCTCCGAAGTCTTACGCCGCTAAACTGCCTCTGCCCTTGGTAGGGTCAGCACTGCGTGCTGACCTAGCTACCTAGATTCACCCACTCAAAGGGAAACCGGAATGAATGCTGCGGTCTTTGGTAGGGATGACCGGCCCGGTCATCCGTGGGCGCGCGGGCCGCA
This sequence comes from uncultured Opitutia bacterium, assembly GCA_903850885.1. Lineage (GTDB taxonomy): Bacteria > Verrucomicrobiota > Verrucomicrobiia > Opitutales > UBA953 > UBA953. The sequence continues at coordinate 4,648 of CAINMU010000151.1, forward strand.
CGCCCCTACCTTTCCCGCCACCCGAAACTTTGTCTCCCACTTTTGCACCTTTGCACGCGGCTTCGCCGCATTTGCACCTTTGCACTGTCTC
>CAINMU010000152.1 GCA_903850885.1 uncultured Opitutia bacterium
CGGGAGAATAACGGAGGACTACTTAGCGGCTTCAGGAACAGTTTTTTTCTGGCCGCCCTTTCCTTTGCCCTTACCACCCGGCCCGTTGGCGTCATTCCGCTTTCTTTCTCCGGTGGCCATCGGGTCGTCGACCGCTGGCACCTTCAAGGTTTCGCGAAGCTGCTTGAGCCGGACCTCAAGGTCGGCCTGGACGTCGGCGTAATCCTTCTGACCGAAGAAACTCTTTAGTTCCAGTGGGTCTTTCTCGCTATCAAAGAGATCCGAACGCTCTTCGCCATGAGCATAGTAACGGACCAGCTTATACCGATCGGTGATGATGCCGTAATGCGGCGAGACGTGGTGAGGCGACGGGTATTCGTAATAGTGATAATAGAACTCCTTACGCCAATCGGCTGGTTCCTGACCGGCCATGATGTTGGTAAGGCTTCGTCCCTGTATCTCCGCTGGCACGGGCACGCCGGCCATCGTCAGGAAAGTCGCGGCGTAATCCACGTTCGAAACTAAAGCTTTGCTCGTCGAGCCAGGCTTAACCACTCCAGGCCAGCGAACCAACAAGGGCGTGCGGACGGATTCTTCGAAGATCCACCGCTTATCGAACCAACCGTGTTCGCCAAGGTAGAAACCTTGGTCGGATGAATAGATGACGATGGTGTTTTCCGTGAGGCCTTCGTCTTCGAGGTATTTGAGGACGCGACCGACGCTGTCATCGACGGATTTCACGCACGCCAGGTAGTCATGCATGTAGCGCTGATAACGCCAGCGCACGAGGTCAGCCCCCTTGGGGTCTGCCTTACGATAAGCCTCATTCCGGGGCTCATAATAAGCGTCCCAGACCTTGGCCTGGGCTTCACTTAATTGCGGCGGGCGCACCAGTTTGAGATCTTTTGGCACCATAGTCTTTTCGATGGTCATGTCATTTTCACCGACGACCTTGTCGCGGTTGGCATAGTTATCAAACAGCGAGGCAGGCTCGGCGTAGACGCGGTCGTTATCAAAATTCAGGTCCTTGAGGTTTGGCTCCCATTCACGATGCGGTGCCTTTTGCTGACACATCAGCATGAAGGGCTTGCTCTTGTCCCGGTTTTTCAGCCAACCCAAGGAAGTATCGGTGATGACGTCTGTCACATATCCCTCCGTCTTGATCATCCCCTGAACGGTCTTCATGGGCGGATTATAGTACACACCTTGCCCTGGGAGGACCTGCCAGAAATCAAAACCAGTCGGGTCGGTACCCAGATGCCACTTGCCGACCATCGCGGTCTGGTAACCGGCTTTCTGGAGAAGCTTAGGGAAGGTCAGCTGTTCGCCGTTAAAGACCGAATTGGTATTGTTATAAAACCCGTTCAGGTGGGAGTACTTGCCGGTCAGGATCACGGCACGGCTGGGGCCGCAAATCGAGTTCGTCACCAAGGCCCGGTCGAAGCGCATGCCTTCCTTGGCGAGGCGGTCGATATTCGGGGTCTGATTCAGCTTCCGGGCATCGCCGTAAGCGCTGATGGCCTGGTAAGCATGGTCGTCGGAAAAGATGAAGACGATGTTAGGCTGCTTGGCGGGAGCGGCAGACAGCACACCGCCGACCAGACAGAGAAAAAGTGTCGGGAGTCGCATAAGGGTAATAAAGATTAATGAGGGTCAGCTCTCTTCGGTCAATCGGTAACCATTACGATTGAAACCTTCCTTACGCCCACCTGTCTCCCCCTCATGCGACCGCTGCTTCTCGCCTACTTGTGCTTATTCTTGAAGGCATTCGCTGCTCCCGATGCGACGCCCTTCCCGACCACGAGCAGCCCCAAGGGCCTCCAGGTCCAGATGATTCCCGACGCCCTCGAACTCGGCATTCATCACGCCGCCATCAACATCACGCTCAACGGACTGCTCTCGCCCGAAAAGGAAGCTAAGGCAGGCCAGCTCACCGCCTCGGCCGATGGCTTCACCTTCGCACTCAACCAGAAATACGTTGAGTCGATGGACCGTCACATCCAGCCCCTGAGCGACCAGGGCGTCGTGGTCACGCTCATCGTCATCACTTATCGCTCGCCCAACGAACGTATCAGGAGTCTAACCATCCACCCGCAAGCCGATCCGATCAAAGGCACAACGATGGGCGCAAACACGGTGACCCCCGAAGGACGCGCCTGCTATAAGGCACTTACCGACTTCATCGCCCGACGATGGTCTTCGGCTAATGCCACACACGGACGCGTCTGGGGCTGGGTGATAAGCAACGAAGTAAACTCGCATCATGAATGGCATCAGATAGGTCCGGCGACGGTTGAAGAAGTCGCCACGCAATACGAAGATCAGGTTCGCCTCGCCTGGGAATCCCTGCGCCACCATTCGGCGAACGCCCGGGTTTATCTCTCATTGGAGCACAACTGGACGGCCAAGAACCACCGCGACCCACTTCAGGCCTGCCCAGGTCGCACCCTGCTCGAGCTGTTCGCGAAGCGTGCCCGCGAACGCGGCGACTTCGATTGGAACTTTGCCTTTCATCCCTACCCCACCAATCTCCGCGATCCACGAACCTGGCTCGACAAGGTGACTTTCGACGACTCCACGCCGAAGGTAACGTTCAAGAACCTCGAGGTCTTGACTAAAAAACTGGCGACGCCCGAAATGCTTTACGCCGGAAAACCACGTCGCCTCAGCTTCAC